>DASXOK010000114.1:0-13135 GCA_036494425.1 Pseudolabrys sp. | reverse complement strand
CGGCAGCCCGACCAGCAGCGGGATCGACGCCAGGAAGATGCCGACGGCGCCGCGCAAGCCGACCCAGGAAATAAACAGCTTGTCGCGCCATTGGTAATTGAACGGCGCCAGGCACAGGAACACCGCCGCCGGACGGGCGATCAGCATCAACGTGAGCGCGATGGCGACCGCGCCCAGCAGGCTGCCGGCGAGCCGCTGCGGCCACACCAGCAGGCCGAGCAGCACGAACATCACGATCTGCGCCAGCCAGGTCGCCGCGTCGAGGAAGGCGATGACCGAATTGTGCGCGCGGGTCTGCCGGTTGCCGACCACCAGGCCGGCGAGATACACGGCGAGAAAACCCGATGAATGCACCGCATTGGCGAAGGCGAACACGACCAGCGCGCCGACGGCGACGAAGGGCGCGTGCAGGCCTTGCGCCAGCGCCACCCGGTTGAGCACCAGCGTGATGACCCGCCCGCCGGCCCAGCCGATCAGGCAGCCGAGCACGGTATCGCGCAGGAATGTGACGATCGCATGCGACCAGCTCTGGTCGCCGAGCAGCAGCATCTCGACTAGCAGCAGCGCCAGGAACACCGCGAACGGGTCGTTGGTGCCCGACTCGACTTCGAGCGTCGCGCGCACGCGCGGGCGCAACCGCAGGCCGCCGGCGTTGATCAGCAAGAACACCGCCGCCGCGTCGGTCGAGGCCACCACCGCGCCCATCAGCAGCGCCTGCAGCCAGCTGACGCCCAGCACAAGCTTGGCGACCGGCGCCGTCAGCAATGTGGTGATCAGCACGCCGGCGGTCGCCAGCGTCACCGCCGGCGCCAGCACGTTGCGGAAGGTGGCAAAGCGCGTGCGCAGGCCGCCGTCGAACAGAATGAGCGCCAGCGCGATCGAGCCGACGGTGTAGGCGGTCGTGACGTCGTCGAACACGATGCCGCCGGGGCCGCCCTCGCCCGCCAGCATGCCGACGAGCAGGAAGACCAGCAGCAACGGCGCGCCGAAGCGCAACGCGACCAGGCTCGACAGAATGCCGGCCAGGATCAGCAGGCTGCCGAGCAGGATCGCGATACTGACGCTGTCGAGCGAGGCCATCTTTTTCCTCGTCATTCCGGGGCGCGGCCCTCTAGGCCGCGAGCCCGGAATCCAGGCTTACTAAGCTACTGACTGATTTGCTCGTAAAGGTCGAGCCACTGGGGATTCGATTGTTCGATCAGGCGCAGTTTCCAAGCGCGCCGCCATTTCTTTATATCCTTCTCGCGCGTGATGGCATTGACCGGGTCGTCGTAAGTTTCGAACCAGACCAAGCGGCCCACTTCATAGCGCTGGCTAAAGCCGCGAAAAATTTTGTTTTTGTGCTCATAAACGCGGCGCACCAAGTCGTTCGTCACGCCCAAATAGAGCGTGCCGTTGCGCTCGCTGGCTAGCAGATAAACAAAATAGGCCATACCTCGTGGCCCCTGGATTCCGGGCCCGCTCGCTTCGCGAGCGTCCCGGAATGACAAGTTGTCAAAATCCGACTTTGTCGCCGCCTTTGAGCGAGAGGATCTCGCGCGCCTCGTCGGGGCCGGCGATGTCCAGGCCGAGACCTTCCAGGATCTTGCGCACCTGCGTGACCTGCTGCGCGTTCGACTCGGCCAGCTTGCCGGCGCCGATCCACAGCGAATCCTCCATGCCGACGCGCACATTGCCGCCCATCGCCGCCGCCTGCGCGGCCACCCGCATCTGGTTGGCGCCGGCGCCCAGCACCGACCAGTGGGAATTGTCGCCGAGCAGGCGGTCGGCGGTGCGCTTCATCATCATGACGTCTTCCGGATGCGCGCCGATGCCGCCGAGAATGCCGAATACCGACTGCACGAACAGCGGCGGCTTGACCAGGCCGCAGTCGAGGAAATGCCGCAGTGTATAGAGATGGCCGATGTCGTAGCACTCGATCTCGAAGCGCGTGTTGTTCGCGGCGCACGTGGTGAGGATGTACTCGATGTCGGCGAAGGTGTTCTTGAACATGCCCTTCTTCGACCCTTCGAGATACGGCTCCTCCCAATCGTATTTGAACTTGCCCTTGTAGCGCGGGATCATCGGATAAAGGCCGAAGTTCATCGTACCCATGTTGAGCGATGCGACCTCCGGCTTGAAGGTCGCGGCCGGGCGCACGCGCTCCTCGGCGGTCATGGTCGGCGCGCCTCCGGTGGTGATGTTGACCACAACATCGGAGCGCTGCTTGATCACCTTGAGGAAGGGCGCGAAAGCCTCCGGCGACTGGTCGGGCCGTCCGTCCTGCGGATTGCGTGCGTGCAGGTGGACGATGGCGGCGCCCGCTTCGGCGGCGCCGATTGCCGCGTCGGCGATCTCCTGCGCGGTTATCGGCAGATGCGGCGACATCGAGGGCGTATGAATCGAGCCGGTAACGGCACAGGTAATGATGATTTTGCGCGGCTTCGCCATGAGGTTTCCATCCCGTTGAAGTCAGTCTTTTCGATTGGCAAATGGACTTGGGCGGCGATCCTAGAGTATCAGCCGTGTTCAAGTCACCATTCCGGTCGGCGACAGGGGCATTTGCCGTGGACGAGAATGCGCAACACGTGGCGAAGTCGTCCAATGTGCTGATCGGCGCGATCTGCGGCATTCTAGCCGCGCTTGGTTGGGCCACAGGCTTCGTCGCGGCCAAGCACGGCGTGAGCGTCGGCTTCACGCCGGCCGATCTCGCGCTGCATCGCTATTTCTGGTCCGGCCTGTTCCTGATGCCGTTGGCGCTGCGCGAGGGCATCATCAAGCTCGGCGGCGTGGGCTGGGGACGCAGCTTCGCCCTCGCCATCCTGTCGGGGCCGACGCAGGCACTGCTCGCTTATTCCGGTTTCATCCTGGTGCCACTCGGCCACGGCACCACGATCCAGCCCGCCTGCGCGGCGCTGTTCGGGCTGGTGATGGCAACGCTGTTCCTGCACGAACGGCCGACACTGTCCCGTATCGCGGGCGGCCTGACCATCATCGGCGGCCTCGTCGTGTTCGGCGGGGAATCGCTCACCACCATCGGCGCGCATGGCGTCGGCGGCGACTTGCTGTTCGCCACCGCCGGGCTGTTCTGGGCAGGCTTCGGCACGCTGTTGCGGCTCTGGCGCGTGTCCGGCATGCGCGCGGCCACCGTCGTCGGCACACTCTCGGTGCAGGTCTTCGCGCCGCTGTATTTCATCTTCGTCGGCCACGACTCGATGATCCCGCGCATGAGCCTCGCCGAGAACCTGTTGCAGGTGGTCGTGCAGGGAGTGCTGGCCGGCGCGCTGCCGATCTATCTGTTCGCGCGCTCGGTCATGCTGCTCGGCGCCGGACGTGGAGCGGTCTTTCCCGCGCTGGTGCCCGGCTTCGCCTTGATCATCGGCTATCTGGCACTCGGCATCGTGCCGAGCATTCCGCAGGTCGTTGGGTTGGTGATCGTGGTAGTGGGATTCAGGCTGACGTTGCGGTAGCGATTTCTTGTCCCGGGCGCAGTGCAGCGTCAAGCGAAGCGCGACGGTGCACTGCAGACCCGGGACCCCGGTTAACGAAGAAAGCTGGGCCCCGGATCTGCAGCGCAACACTTCGCTATCGCTTCGTGCTGCGCCGCGTCCGGGGCACGCCACACACCTACTCCGGCCCCGCATACTTGCCCGCGGTCTCCGGGAACATGAGCTTGACGATTTTGAACTTCGAGATGTCGACCGTCGCGTCCATGTGCAGGAAGATCACCGCGTCGCGCAGGACCTTCTCGATGCCGAAATCGAGCATGATGCCATTGCCGCCGTGCAGTTCGACAGCGTGCTGGGCGACCTTCATGATCTCTTCCGAGGCGAACATCTTGACCATGTTGACCAGCTTGTCGGCGTCCGGCGCATCGTCATCCACGGCCTTCGCGGCGCGCTCGAGCAGCGCGCGCACCGCCTCGATGCGGGTCGCCATGTCGGCGAGGCGCAGCGCCACCGCCTGATGCTTGATCAAGATGCGGCCGCCCTGCACGTAGTTCTGCACATAATCGGCCGTGGCCTCGAAGGCGCGCACCCCGACGCCGAGATTCTTCGCCGCCTGGATGATCTTTCCGGGACGGAAGTAGACGCCGGCGGAGCCCATGGCCTCGTTGTGGACGAGCATATGATCGTCGGGCAGAAACATGTCCTC
Organism: Pseudolabrys sp.; assembly: GCA_036494425.1. Lineage (GTDB taxonomy): Bacteria > Pseudomonadota > Alphaproteobacteria > Rhizobiales > Xanthobacteraceae > Pseudolabrys. The sequence continues at coordinate 9,001 of DASXOK010000114.1, read as the reverse complement.
GAACACCATCTCGCCATTGTTCATGAAGCGGCAGCCGAGCGTCTCGTTGCAACGCGCCACCGTGAAGCCCTTGGTGTCGCGCGGCACCAAGAACGACGACGTTCCCTGCATCATGCCGACCTTGGGATTGGTGTTGGCATAGACGACGTAGAGACCGGCGTCGTAGCCATTCGAGATGAACTGCTTGCGGCCGTTGATCACCCAGCCGCCGTCGACCTTGACGCCCTTGGTCTGCATCGCGGCTTCCGGCACGTTATAAGGCAGCCAGCGATCCGATGCGCCGCGCGGCTCGGTCAAGCAATGCGCCATCAGGAAGGTCGGGTCTTCGACCAGCCGCTTGAACCATTTCTCCTGCAGATGCCGTGGCGCGAACTGGCGCAGCAGCACCGAGACCTTCCAGTTCTGCACCAGCTTGTCGGCAAGCCCTGAATCGCCGCGCGCGATCTCCTCGGAGATCATCGCGAATGTCGAAACCTCAGTGCCCTTCTCGAGTTCGACGCCGCCGAACTCTTCCGGCACGCCGAGCGTGCGGATGCCGATCTTCTCCGCTTCATCGAGAATGCGGCGCGGCAGCCGCTCTTCCGGCACCATCGACCATTCGGTTTTCCAGTTCTCGCGAATGAAGGGCAGGACGATATCGTCGACGTAACCGCGGCAGCTCTCGCGCATAAGAATTTGTTCTTCCGAAAGCATGGATTTGTCCTTGGTGTTTCCTCAGAAATAGCGATGCAAGCATAGCGCAAATCGCAAGCGGTACAGGGCTCGCCAACCGGGAAATGCCTCGATTTTGCCGACTGCGATTGCCCGCCGACCTGTGATAAGTCTCCTGCCCACCGGATGAATCGATTGATTCGCCGCGACGCTGAGAGAGGGCACGGATGGACGGCGTCCCGCAATTCACCGCGACAGTGACCGATGCCCTGCATTCGCTGGCGCAGGAACTGACCTCCCCGCGGCTGCTCATCCAATTCGGGCTGATCCTGCTGGCCGCCGTGATCGGGACTATCGGGGCGTCGCTGATCCGCCGCCGCATCGACCTTGCCGCGCTCGGCGCGCGCTGGCCGCATGTCGTCCAGAAGCTCGGGCGCCTCCTCCTCGCCAACCTCGCCACCATCATCTTCTTTCTAGTACTCGACGTGATGCGGGCGATCATGATCTCGATCACATGGCCGAGCGCGTCCTATCTGCTCGGCATAGCGGCGAGCCTCGCCACCGCCTGGGTGGCGATCGCGCTCATCACTGGGCTGATCCGAAATCAGTTCGTCTACCGGCTGGTCGCGATCTCGGCCTGGACGATCGCGGCGCTGAGCATCCTCGGTTTCCTCGACCCGACCATCAAGGCGCTCGATTCGGTCGGCATCATGCTGGGCGGCTTGCGCGTCACGCCGCTCTTGGTAATCAAGACCACCGTCCTTTTGATGCTCACGCTGTGGGCGACCAACGCGCTGGCCGACTTTATAGACCGTCGCCTGCAGACATCCACCGATCTCACGCCCTCGATCCAGGTGCTGATGAGCAAGCTGATCCGGCTGGTGCTGATCGGCTTCGCTGTCGTGATCGTGCTTTCGACCGTCGGTATCGATCTCTCGGCGCTCGCCTTCTTCTCCGGCGCGGTCGGCGTCGGCGTCGGCTTCGGTTTGCAGAAAATCGTGTCGAACCTGGTGAGCGGAATCATCCTGCTCGCCGACAAGTCGATCAAGCCAGGCGACGTGATCTCGGTCGGCGATCATTTCGGCCGAGTCGGCAACATGGGCGCGCGCTACACGTCGGTCGATACGCGCGACGGCCGCGAGTACCTGATCCCGAACGAGGATTTCATCACGCAGCGCGTGGCCAACTGGACCTATTCGAGCGATCTGGTGCGCCTGTTCGTGAAGTTCAGCACCACTTACGACAGCGACCCGCGCAAGGCGCAGGAGGCCGCGGTCCAAGGTGCGCTCAGCGTCGAGCGCGTGCTGAAAAAGCCGGCGCCCCAATGCATGCTGACCGCTTTCGGCTCAGCGTCGATCGAATACGAGCTGTGGTTCTGGATCCGCGATCCGGCGGCCGGCGTCGTCAACGTGAAGAGCGACGTGCTGTTGTCGCTCTGGGATACGCTCGCTGGCCAGGGCGTGAGCATTCCCAAGCCCGGCCCTGCGCGCGTGATCTACGAATTGGCGCGCGAGGACGAGCCCGAAGCGCCGAAGGATCAGAGCGACGCGCCACCGCCCAAGTCGCCATTTCCGCGGTGAGCGCGTTTTCCCTCTCCCCTCTGGGGGAGAGGGTGGCGAGCGCGAAGCGCGAGCCGGGTGAGGGGGAATTAATCGGATTCTCGGCGCTCCTCAATTCGAGCATTTAGGTCGGCGAGCACGCCCATCGGATTATTGAGAATGTCGAGATTACTGTAGCGAAGAACCGCATAACCCTCTTTCGCTAACCACCGATCTCGCTCTCCGTCGTAACTGCTTTCGTTGTGCTGACCACCATCGGCTTCCACGATCAGCTTGAGACGCAGGCAAACGAAATCAGCAATGTAGCGGCCGACTGGCGCCTGTCGGCGGAATTTTGCGCCGTCCAGTCGCCTATCCCTTAACAGCAGCCAGAGCTGTCGTTCGGCATCGGTCGAGGCCCGGCGCATCAGGCGCGCGCGCGTCGTTGCGTTGAATGATCGTTCAAACGCTACCATTGCCCCCTCACCCGGTCCGGCCTTCGGCCGGACCACCCTCTCCCCCCGAGGGGAGAGGGAAAGAAAGAAACCTACGCCGCCTTCCGCGTCGCCAGGAACTCGCCCATGCGGCCGAGCGCCTTGAGGATGTTCTCGGTCGAGTTGGCGTACGACAGCCGCACGTAGCCTTCGCCGAGGATGCCGAAGTCGGGGCCGCCGATAATGGCGACTCCCGCATCCTCCAACAGCGATGACGCGAGCGCCTTCGCCTTCCAGGCGGTGCGCTTGACGTTCGGGAACGCATAGAACGCGCCCTTCGGCGTCGCGCAGGAGACGCCGGGCAGCTTGTTGAGGCCTTCGACCACGACCTTCCTCCGTTTGTCGAACTCGGCGATCATCTTGTGCACCTCGTCCTGCGGACCTTTCAGCGCCGCAAGCCCGGCATATTGCGCCGAGGCATTGACGCAGGAGTGCAGGTTCACCGCCAGCTTGCGCGCGTAGTCGTAAAGCTTGCCCGGCCACACCGCGTATCCGAGACGCCATCCGGTCATGGCGTAGGTCTTCGACCAGCCATTGAGCAGGATCAACCGGTCACGGATCGACGGGTAAGACAGCAGGCAGACATGTGTCTCTCCGTCATAGACCATGTGGTCGTAGATCTCGTCCGACATGACGGCAACGTCGGGCCATTGCTCGAGACCGGCGACGAGCTTGTCGACCTCAGACTTCGGCGTGACGCCGCCGGTCGGATTGGCCGGCGAGTTCACGATCAGCAGCCGCGTCTTCGGCGTGATCAGCTTGAGCGTCTCTTCCGCCGAGAAGGCGAAGCCGTTCTCCTCGCGGATCGGCACCGGCACCGGTGTCGCGCCGGTATACTCGATCATCGAGCGATAGATCGGGAAGCCGGGATCGGGATACATGATCTCCGCGCCCGGCTCGCCGAACATCATGATCGACATGAACATCGTCGGCTTGCCGCCGGGCATGATCATCACGCTGTCGGGCGAGACTTCGACCTGGAAACGCTTGTGCAGGTCGGCCGCCACCGCCTCCCGCAGCGCCGGGATGCCGTTCGCTGGCGTATAGCCGTGATGGCCGTCGCGCAATGCCTTCACCGCCGCCTCGACGATGAAATCCGGGGTGCGGACGTCAGGCTGGCCGATGCCAAGATTGATGATGTCGCGGCCCTGCCCGATCAGGGCATTGGCGCGCGCGAGCACGGCGAAAGCATTCTCCTCGCCGATCCGGTCAAAGGCCGCAATGGTTTTCAGCATGGTACGAATTCCCGGGTTTGATCGGTAATGTCCTGGAGCGGAATGCCCCGGGCGCGGTGAGATTTACCGCCAGTTCAGCCGATTACCGTTTGAAAATCAAACCCGGGCCGACCGGAGCCGGCTCGCCTGTCGTGGGATCGCCAACGACAATCACCCGTCAGTTATCACCGCCGAAATGTGCACCGAGATCACGCCAAAGCTGCGACCGGATGAACGGATCAGGATCGTCGCCAAGATACTGACTGCCGTTGAAGTAAAGCGGCCCAGCCGGGAATTTGTCGGCACCACGGTAGTGATTCGGCACCTGCTGGCTCGCATAAACGACGCCAGGATGTGCGTGCTTACGGGGTTTGCTGGCAGCATCGGCGGGCAAACTTGACATCAAAGCCAGCGCGACAACTGCACCGACGACGGCGAGAGAGCGCGACAACATATTGCCCTCCATGAATGTCCATCACTGGCGCATCAATGAGCCTGTCAGCGCACGCGAACAAGGCGTCCCGTGGCGCCACCAATCACATCTCAGTGTCGGAATAAATCAGCACGGCCGGTGTTTCGCGCGCGTGCGAAGCCGATGTTACGCAGGGCGCGCTTGCGCCGCGGAGCCCCTCCGTAGGCGAGCGCGGTATATGAACGGGTCTGATGATTGCATCACGGAATGGCATTGTCCTTCCGCGCTCGGACATGGCACGGTCGCCGCCCCGCTTCTTGAAGGAAATCGCCATGGCCGGACCTTCGATCAATGACAAACGCAACACGTTCCGCAATTTGCATGAGAGCGGCTGCTTCGTCATTCCCAATCCCTGGGATATTGGGACCACACGCCATTTGCAGCATCTCGGCTTCAAGGCGCTCGCGACGACCAGCGCCGGCTTCGCCTTCGCGCAAGGCATCGCCGACGGCGCCGTGAGCCGTGACATGATGCTCGCGCATATTGCCGAGATCGCCGCCGCCAGCGACTTGCCGGTGAACGCCGACTTCGAGGCGGCCTACGCGCACGATCCCGAAGGCGTCGCCGAGAGCGTGCGGCTCTGCGTCGAGACCGGCGTCGCCGGCTTGTCGATCGAGGACTCGACGGGCGACGCGAAAAAGCCGCTCTACGATCGCGACGATGCCGTGGCGCGCATGCGCGCGGCCCGCGCGGCGATCGACAAGACGGGCTCGGACGTGCTCCTCACCGGCCGCTGCGAATGCTTCCTTGTCGGCAAGCCCGACATCGGCTTCGCCATCGAACGCCTCACAGCGTATTCCGACGCCGGCGCCGACGTGCTCTATGCGCCCGGGCTGCGCACGCGCGAGCAGATCGAGGCCGTGGTGAAAGCGGTCGCGCCGAAACCGGTGAACCTGTTGATGCCAGCGGCACTCGGCTTCACGGTTGCCGACATCGAAGGCATGGGCGTGCGCCGCATCAGCGTCGGCTCGACCTTGGCGCGGGTGGCCTGGACCGCATTCATCCATTCGGCCAAGGAGATTGCCGAGAAGGGCGCCTTCGACAGCTTCGGCGGCACCGTCCCGCATGCCGAACTCAATACGTATTTCCGCGACGACTTGCCGAAACGACAGAAGCCGTGAGCGCGGACACGCACCCAAGAACCGGGCAGCCGATCGGTTTTCCAGTCGACACCACGCCCGCCAAGCGCCCGGGGCCCATGGTCATGCAGGGCCGTTACGGACGTCTGGAAAAGCTCGCGGCTGCTTACGCTTCCGATCTGTGGCGCGCGTTCGCCGGCCACGACCAGATCTGGACGTATATTTCGACCGACGGTCCCTTCGCGCATGAGTCCGAATTTTCCGCGTTCATCGGCATGCGTGCCGCGGCCGATGACCCCTATGCCTATGCCATCGTCGAACCGTCCGGGCGGGCGGTCGGCTATTTGACGCTGATGGAAATTCGCCCCGCGATGCGAGTGATCGAAGTTGGGCATGTTCTTTATTCGCCAGCATTGCAGCGCACGCCACTCGGCACCGAGGCGCAATATCTGCTGGCGCGCTACGCCTTCGAAACGCTCGGCTATCGCCGCTATGAATGGAAATGCAATGCGCTAAACGAGCCCTCCCGCCAGGCCGCACTGCGTTATGGATTCACATATGAAGGCACCCTACGCCAGCATCTGATCGCCAAGGGACGCAATCGCGATAACACTTGGTTTTCGATGCTCGACAGTGAATGGCCTATACGAAAGGCGAACTTCGAGCGCTGGCTGGCATTGGAGAATTTTGCCGCCGATGGCCGGCAAATCGTGAGCCTGCGTGCTATGAACGCGGCGAAATGATAGCCGCCGCATGAGCAATTCCACCGCCGCCTCGTCCACCCTGCTCCGGCAGCGGGACTTCGTCCTGTTCTGGTTCGCCCGGGTCGCTTCGACCATGGGCTATCAGATGCTCGTCCTGACCATCGGCTGGCAGGTTTACGAACTGACCAACAGCGCCTTCGATCTCGGCCTGGTCGGGCTCATCCAATTCGTGCCGGCGGTGGTGCTCACGCTGCTGATCGGCCATGCCTCGGACCGCTACGACCGCCGCCTGATTGTGCAGGTCGCGCAGAGCATCTATGCGGTGGCCGCGCTGCTGATCACCGGGGCCCTGATTCTCGGCGCGCTCAATCGCGAGTTGCTGTTCGCCGCGGTGTTCCTCATCGGCTGCGCGCGCGCCTTTGAGTTGCCGACTGCGCATTCGCTGGTCCCGTCGCTGGTGCCCTCATCCCTGCTGTCGCGCGCTGTCGCGGCCTGGACCTCGGCCAATCAGGTGGCGGTGATCGCCGGTCCGGCGCTGGGCGGCTTGATCTATGCGCTGAGCCCCATTGTTGTCGGGTGTATCTGTTTGGTGCTTTTCAGCTGCTCGATCACGTTGGTCGGCCTGATCCACGCCAAGGGCGCCCCCAGCAAGCGCGAGCCGCCGACTTTTGCCTCCGTGCTGGCCGGTTTCGACTACATCCGCCGGCGGCGCCGGCTGCTGGGTGTGGTCACGCTCGATTTCTGCGTGGTGCTGCTTGGCGGCGCCATTGCCCTTCTCCCGATCTTCGCCAGGGACATCCTGACGGTCGGACCGATCGGGCTCGGCCTGCTGCGCTCCGCGCCGGCGGTGGGCGCCTTGGCCACCTCGATCGTGCTCTCGCATTATCCGGTCGAGCGGAGGATCGGGTCCAAGATGTTCGCCGTGGTGGCGATCTATGGCGTGACGACGGTCGCCTTCGGCCTGTCCACTTGGTTTCCGCTGTCGCTGGTGGCGCTGGCCGCGCTGGGCGCCTCGGATGCCGTCAGTGTCGTCATCCGCTTCTCGCTGGTCCAGATCGAGACCCCGGACGCCATGCGCGGCCGCGTCAGCGCCATCAACTATCTCTTCGTCGGCTCGTCGAATACCCTCGGCGACTTCAGGTCGGGCGTGGTCGCGGACTGGTTCGGCGCGGTGGCGTCGGTGATGGTCGGCGGCATCGGCTCGCTGCTGGTCGCGGCGGTCTGGATGCTGGCGTTCCCCGACCTGAGGCGGGTTGACCGGTTCGAGGCGGCGGACGAAAAAAAGACAAGCGCGTGAGGCCCGGACGCCGGGAACATCACGGGCAAAACGGGAGGACGTCGGAATGCACGTGCTGATTACCGGAGCGGCCGGCATGATTGGCCGCAAGCTGACCGAAAGGCTGGTCAAAGACGGCGGCTTGAACGGCCGGCCGATCGACCGGCTGACGCTGATCGACGTGGTCGCGCCGAACAAACCGGCGGGTTTTATCGGAGCGGCCGAGCCCGCGACCAGCGACCTGTCGGCGGCTGGCGCCGCGACCACCGCCGTCGGCGATCACCCCGACGTGATTTTCCATCTGGCCGGCGTCGTCTCCGGCGAGGCGGAGACCGATTTCGAGAAGGGCTACCGGGTCAATCTCGATGGAACCCGCGCGCTGTTGGAAGCCATCCGCCTCACCGGCAACGGCTACAAGCCGAAGGTCATATTCACCTCGTCGATTGCAGTTTTCGGCGCGCCGTTCCCCGAAGCCATCGAGGATGATTTCCATCTGACGCCGCTGACGTCCTACGGCACGCAGAAGGCGATGTGCGAATTGCTGCTCGCCGACTATACCCGCCGGGGCTTCCTCGAGGGGGTCGGCATCCGCCTGCCGTCGATCGTGGTGCGGCCGGGCAAGCCGAACAAGGCTGCCTCCGGCTTCTTCTCCGGCATCATCCGCGAGCCGCTGGCCGGCCAGGAGGCTATGCTGCCGGTGGACGACAGCGTGCTGCACTGGCACGCCAGCCCGCGCTCGGCGGTCGGCTTCCTGATCCATGCAGCGGGGCTGACGCCCGTCCAGCTTGGCGATCGCGTCAATCTCACCATGCCGGGGGTGTGCTGCACGGTCGGCGAACAGATTTCAGCGCTCAGCCGCGTTGCCGGCGAGAAGGTGGCCGCCCGTATCCGCCGGGCGCCGGACGAACTGGTGGCCAGGATCGTTGCCGGCTGGCCGCGACGCTTCGACGCGCGCCGCGCCACCGGCCTCGGGTTCGAGGTCGAGGCCAGCTTCGACGACATCATACGCGCGCATATCGAGGATGAACTGGGCGGCAAGGTTGCGAGCTGACATGCTTGCGCCGCCCGGCCCAGGCCTTACATTGTGGCGATGACCTATATCGACGCCGCCCTCGCGCCCTTAAGAAAAACCGGCCAAATCAAGCTGCACGGCCCCGAAGCTTTCGAGGGCATGCGCAAGGCCGGCCAGCTGGTTGCGAACTGCCTCGACATGCTGACCGACGCGGTCGTCCCCGGCGTCACCACCGACAAGATCGACCGGATGGTGTTCGATTACGCGATGGATCACGGCTCGCTGCCGGCTACGCTAATGTATCGCGGTTACAAGAAATCGACCTGCACCTCGCTCAACCACGTGGTCTGCCATGGCATCCCGGCCGACAAGCCGATGAAGGACGGCGACATTGTCAATATCGACGTGACGCTCATTCTCGACGGCTGGCATGGCGACTCGAGCCGCATGTATCCGATCGGCGAGATCCCGCGCCGTGCCGAGCGGCTGATCGAGGTGACGCACGAAGCGATGATGCGCGGCATCGCCGTGATCCGGCCCGGCGTTACCACCGGCGATATC
>DASXOK010000113.1:0-12859 GCA_036494425.1 Pseudolabrys sp. | reverse complement strand
TCAATCACCAGAGCTGGAGCTGCGCGATCTTCCGGGCGACACGCCAAACCGCCTTCGAAAGGCACGGGCGAAGGAGCTTTCCGAATCATAGCCGACTTCCGCCGCCAACTTCGCCAAGTTCACGTTCGTGGAGGCGAGACGATGGCGCGCGAGCTCCAGGCGCAGTTCGCTCAAGAAAGCAAGCGGCGCGAGGCCGGCGGCCTTGCGGAAGACCCGCACCAGGGTCGCGCGGGAGACCCTGGCTTCCACGGCGAGCGCGTCGAGCGTCCAGGCTCGCGCGGGCTCCATCAACATGGCCGTGGCGGCACGGGCCGACGGCGGCGCGACCCGAAGCTTCATGAGATTATTGGACCCTGCCGCCTGATCGAAATGCCCCCGGAGCATCATGACGAAAAGGGCGCTGGCGAGATCCTCGGCGACGGCCATAGCTCCGGGCCGGGCAGACATCGACGCTGTTGTGGTGGACAGTCTGAAAGCGCTTGACCCTGAACGGCCGATTAGAGAAGCGGATTTAGCGCCGACTTTCGACACCTCACGGTGAGCATCAACGGCAATGCGGGCGCGTTCAGCGCGCGCGACGTTGTCCGGCAACTCGCTCAGTAAGTAGCCAACACTCAGTTGCGAACTACTCGCAGATGGTTGGGCGGCGTGGCGATTTGTTTTTAACTGCTGCGGCAGGATGTATTGCCAGAGATCGTGACTACATAGAGGCATGGGGGCGCCAGAAACAGCCCTTATCGCCATTTGGCCCAGTTGCCCTCGCGCTCGTTTCCGAGGTTGCGAGGTAGCAGTTGAAAAATGTCTTTTCACGATTTCTCAGGACCGCATCGGCTCCGCCGTGGGCCGACGAAGAGACCATTCGCAAAGAGCTTTTCAGTGTCGAGCGCCTGGAGCAGCACGGCGAGAGCCTGGCGGCGGCTCAGTCGGTCAGCTCATTGCCGCAGCGAGGCCGGCCGCTCGTGGAGCGGGTTGGCGACAACGATGAAGCGCTTCTTCGCGCTTATCGTGTCATCGCCGCTGCCACCAAGGACAAGCACCCGATAACACCAGCGGCCGAATGGCTGATCGACAATTTTCACCTTGCGGAAGACCAGATCCGTGAAATCCGCACCGATCTTCCGGCGCGCTATTACCACCAGCTTCCAAAGTTGGCCGAAGGTCCCTTTGCCGGCTATCCACGAATCTTCGAAGTGGCCTGGGCATTCGTAGCGCACACCGATAGCCGGTTTGAACCTGAGATGCTGCAACGCTTCGTAATGGCGTATCAGCGGGTGCAGCCGCTGACGATCGGCGAATTATGGGCGCTGGCGATCACGCTTCGTGTCGTGTTCGTCGAGAATCTGCGCCGTTTGGCCGATCTCATCGTGGGCAGTCAGGCCGCGCGTGACGCAGCCGATGCATTGGCCGACCGGCTGCTCAGTGCGGTGGACAAGTCTCAGGCGATGTCGGCCTCCGCCCTGCAGCTGTACGAACATGCTCCGCTGACGCGCTCATTTGCGGTTCAGCTTGTGCAACGCCTGCGCGATGAAGATCCGGCGACGACGCCGGCCTTGTTGTGGCTGGACCAGCGCCTGCATGCGCAAGGGACCAACGCCGATGAAATCGTGCGCGAAGAGCTGCGTCGGCAAGGCGCGGCGAACGTCACGATCCGCAACATCGTCACCAGCATGCGGATCATATCCGAATTGGATTGGCCGGAATTCTTCGAAAGCGTCAGTCTCATCGACGAGGAGCTGCGGACGGGGAGCGCCTTCGCAGCCATGGATTTCCCGACGCGCGATCGGTATCGCCGCGCTATCGAAGAACTTGCGCGTGGTTCGGTCCATTCGGAAATTGAAGTCGCGCGTGCCGCCGTCGTCAATGCAAAGCGCGCCGAGGTTGCGCAACAAGACGGATTGGCTGAGCCGACTCCCCGACAGCGGGACCCTGGATATTATTTGATCGGGCAGGGACGCCGGGCGTTCGAAGCGAAACTCGGTTTTCGGGCTTCGCTGAAAGATTGGCTGGTCCGCGCGAACGTGGCGGCGGGAATTTCTGGCTACCTAGCGGCGGTCGCGGTCGTCGCCGCTCTGCTTCTCGTGTTGGCACTGATGGCCGCCGGCTTGGCCGGCGCCGCTGGATGGCTTCTCCCGGCGCTGGCGGTTCTGGGCCTGTTTGTTTCCATTGATGCCGCGATCATGCTGGTAAACCGTGTGGCCACTCACAGGTTCGGCCCCGCGGCGCTGCCCGGGCTCGAGCTGCGCGACGGTGTGCCGCGTGAATTCCGCAGCATCGTCGTCATGCCGACGCTGCTGACGAACAGCGCAACCATCGATGAACTGATCGAGCGGCTGGAAATCCATTATCTCGCCAGCCCGGACGGCGATATCAGATTTGCTCTGCTGTCGGACTGGACCGACGCCGCCACCGAAAACGTCGCGAGCGACGACGGACTCTTGGGCGCGGCCGTCGAGAGGATCGCCGAACTCAACCGTGTCTATGGACCGGCCCCCGATGGGCCGCGCTTCTTCTTGTTCCATCGCCGGCGGAGTTGGGACGAAGGCCAGGGCAAATGGATTGGCTGGGAGCGCAAACGCGGAAAGCTGCATGAGCTGAACCGGCTGCTGCGCGGCGCAACCGACACGACGTTTTTGGCGGTGGGGGGTGAACTGCCGCTGGCGCCGCCGGGCGTCCGTTACGTCATCACCTTGGACACGGACACGCGGCTCCCGATCGGCGCAGCAAGGCGCCTGATCGGAAAAATGGCGCACCCGCTCAATCGGCCCCGGCTCGATCCCGCGTCTCGGCGCGTCGTCGAAGGCTATGGCGTGCTGCAGCCGCGGGTCACGCCGTCACTTCCGACCGCGCAGCATGGCTCGACCTTTCAGCGCGTGTTCTCCAGCCCGACCGGCGTCGACCCATACGCAGCAGCGGTTTCCGATGTCTATCAGGACCTGTTCGAGGAGGGCTCATACAGCGGTAAGGGCATCTATGACGTGGATGCCTTCGAGGCAGCTCTCGCAGGCCGGATCGCAGAAAACAGCGTTCTCAGCCACGATTTGTTGGAGGGCATTTTTGCCCGCGCGGGGCTCGTCTCCGATATCGAGGTCTTCGAGGATTTTCCGTCGCGTTACGACGTGGCCGCGGCCCGCCAGCATCGCTGGGCGCGTGGCGACTGGCAGCTGCTGCCGTGGCTCGTAGGCAAGGCTTGGCGGTTCGGCGCCTCCGGCCGCGGCGACATTACACCACTTGGCCGCTGGAAGCTGGCGGACAACCTGCGCCGAACAATGTCAGCTCCGGCGGGCGTTCTTGCGCTCGTGGCCGGGTGGACCTTGCTGCCGCCGGAGGCCGCCTTGATGTGGAGCGGCTTCGTTCTGCTTCCTTTCCTGCTGACGGCAATCCTCCCGCTCGCTGCACGGCTCATTCCGCGCGTCTCCGGAACGACGGCGGAGAGCCACTTCCGCGCATTTCGCCAGGAATTCAGCGTTGCCGCATTGCATTTCGGGCTGCAGGTGGCCCTGCTCGCGCACCAGGCCTGGCTGATGGTCGATGCGATCGTCCGCACGCTATCGAGGCTGTATCGGCGCCGCGACTTGCTGGAATGGACAACCGCCGCGGCGGCCGCGGCGGACCGCGAGCTCAATCTCCTCGACTTCTATCGCCGGATGATCGGCGCCGTCGCGCTGACTGCATGCGGAGCGATCGCGGTCGCTTACGCCGGTCGTGATTCCTGGCTGATCGCGGCTCCGTTGCTTAGCGCCTGGGCGCTGTCACCGGCCATAGCGTGGTGGGTGAGCCGAGCGCCGCGTCCCGCCCAGAGCTCGCTGCCGGACGCCGACGCGGATGGCCTGCGCCTCACGGCGCGGCGCACGTGGAATTTCTTTGAAACATTCGTGACGGCCGAAGACCATATGCTTCCTCCCGACAATTTTCAGGAGGATCCGCAGCCGGTCGTCGCTCATCGCACCTCGCCGACAAATCTCGGCCTCTATCTCCTCTCGATCCTGGCCGCACGCGATTTCGGCTGGCTCGGCCTCACGTCGGCCGTCGAACGATTAGAAGGAACGCTTCAAACGATGAGCCGGCTGGAGCGGTTCCGCGGGCACTTCTTCAATTGGTACGACACGCGTGATCTTCGTCCACTCGAACCAAAATACATATCGTCGGTCGACAGCGGCAATCTTGCCGGCCATCTTATCGTACTGCGCGGCGCCTGCCGGCAAATGCTGGCAGCACCAACGATGGGCGCGGGTGCGTTCGTCGGAATCGCGGACGCGGTGAGGCTCGCGCGCGGTGCTTTGAAGGCGCTGAGTGGCGATCGGCGGATCTCGGGGAATGCGAGCGCGCGACTTGACGTCGCACTCGTTGCGCTCGCGACGTCATTGACGCCGCCCTCTCAGTCACAGGCGGAGTTGGCCGCCCGATTGTCCAACCTTCGACGCCAGTCCGAGGCCCTTGCTGGCCTCACGCGCGCGCTCATCGAGGAAGGCTATGAGGAAGATCATCGCGGTATCACCGGAATGGCGGACCTGGTGACATGGACGGAGGCCGTTGTTTCTTCAATCGAAGGGCATCAGCGCGATGTCGACCATTTATATCCCTGGGCCCTTTTTACCGATGATGCCACTGCCGGGCAGACCACGCCGACTCTGGCCGATCTGCCCGATCATTGCGACGCATTGATAGTGAAGCTGGGCCAACAGAGAGATGGCCCCGCCTCGGACGGCGGTGCCGATGGCGTCGCGAAGAATGACCGTCTGATCGCCGCTCTCCAGCAATCGGCTGAAACAGCGAAAACTCTCGTCCGGCGAATTGAAGATATCGACAAGGCTGCAGGAGAAATGTTCGACGACATGCAGTTCGGGTTCCTTTTGGACCCCGCACGGCAGTTGCTCTCGATCGGCTACCAATTCGCCGAGGGCGCCCTCGATCCGAGCTGTTACGATCTGCTGGCATCGGAGGCGCGTCTGGCCAGCTTCATCGCGATCGCCAAAGGCGACGTCGCGCCGAAACATTGGTTCAAGCTGGGGCGCGCGGTCACGCCGATCGACCGCGGCTCTGCTCTGATCTCATGGTCGGGCTCGATGTTCGAGTATCTGATGCCGGAGCTGGTCATGCGCGAGCCGGCGGGAAGCCTATTGCATCAAACCGCCCGTTTGATCGTCAGCCGGCAGATCCAGTACGGCGCTCAGTGTGGCGTTCCGTGGGGGATATCGGAGTCCGCGTATAATTTCCGCGATCTCGAACTCACCTACCAATACTCCAATTTCGGTGTTCCTGGTCTCGGCCTCAAACGCGGTCTCAGCGAGAACATCGTTGTCGCGCCCTATGCGACGGCTCTTGCATCGATGCTTGAGCCAGTGGCCGCGGTACGGAATTATTCGCGCCTGGCCGAGGCGGGTGGGTGCGGGCGCTACGGATGGTATGAGGCCCTGGATTACACGCCTGGGCGCGTGCCGGAGGGTAAAAGCGTCGCTGTTGTGCGCGCCTACATGGCGCATCACCAAGGCATGAGCTTGGTTGCCATCGCCAACACACTTGGCGGCGCAAAGATGCAGGCGCACTTCCACGCCGATCCGATCGTGCAGGCGACGGAACTTTTGTTGCAGGAGAGGCCTCCGCGCGACGTCGCTATCAAGTGGGTGCGCGCCGAAGAAGTTAATCAGACGACGCAGGTTCGCGAACTTGTGCCGCCAATGTTGCGCCGGTTCCGCTCACCCCACGACCGCATCCCGCGCAGCCATCTTCTGTCGAACGGCCGCTACGCGGTCATGATCACCGCCGCCGGATCTGGGTACAGCCGCTGGCGCAATCTTGCGGTGTCGCGCTGGCGCGAAGATGTCACCTGCGATCCGTGGGGGTCGTACGTGTATCTGCGCGATGTCGAGAATGGCGCGGTGTGGTCGGCGGGCTATCAGCCGAGCGGCGCCAAGCCGGACAGTTACGCTGTTGCGTTTTCGGAGGATCGCGCCGAAATCACGCGACGCGATGGAACGCTGGCGACAATCCTCGATGTGGTAGTCTCGCCGGAAGATGACGGGGATGTCAGACGGGTATCGATCTCGAATCTCGGCGCGCGCACACGGGAGATCGAGATTACCTCTTACTCGGAGATCGTATTGGCGCCAGCGAGCGACGATGCATCGCATCCGGCATTCTCGAAACTATTCGTACAGACCGAATTTGCGCCCGCGCTCGGCGCGCTTCTGGCGACCCGCCGAAGGCGTGCGCCGAACGAACCAGAGGTTTGGGCGGCCCACCTGGCCGTCGTGGAAGGCGAGACCCGTGGTGAACTTGAATTCGAGACCGACCGGGCGCGGTTCCTTGGGCGCGGCAATGGCGTGCAGAACGCGGCGTCGGTTGGGAGTGGCCGCCCGCTTTCCAACACCGTCGGAACGGTGCTCGATCCGATCTTCAGCATTCGCCGCTGCGTTCGCATACCGCCTGGCGCGACAGTTCGAATCTCCTTTTGGACGCTGCTCGCTCGATCGCGCGACGAAGTCCTTGGCTTGGCCGACAAACATCACGATGCCGCTGCCTTCGAGCGCGCGGCAACCTTATCCTGGACCCAGGCTCAGGTTCAGCTTCATCATATCGGAATAACGCCGGACGAAGCGCACCTCTACCAGCGCATTGCCAATCGCATCATCTACTCGGACCCGACGTTGCGGCCATCGCCTGAAATCTTGAAGCGGAACGATCTCGGACCGACGGCGCTTTGGGCGCATGACATCTCTGGCGATTTTCCGATTGTGCTGTGCCGGATTGACGAGGCCACGCATTTGGAGACGGTACGCCAACTGATCCGCGCGCATCACTACTGGCGCATGAAGCAGCTCGCAGTCGACCTGGTGATCGTCAACGAAAGAAGCACATCTTATGTCCAGGATCTGCAATCCGCATTGGAGTCGGTGTACCGGGCAAATCTACCGCGATCGCCATCCGAAAAAGACGCGGCCCCAGGAAGCGTATTTCTGCTGCGCGCCGATTTGCTATCTGCCGAGGTACGAAACCTTTTGCAAACGGTGGCGCGGGCGGTCATCGTGAGCCGTCGCGGTAGCCTTGCCGAGCAAGTTAGACGTGTGCAGGAAGTCGCGCCTGCCGCGGAACCGCCACGCCTCGCGCCGCGAAGCCCCGGCCCTCCTGAGTCCGTCGCGCCGCCGCAGCTCGAATATTTCAACGGAATCGGCGGGTTTGACCAAGACGGGCGGGAATACGTCACCATTCTCGACGGCGATCAGGCGACGCCGGCGCCTTGGGTGAATGTCATCGCCAATCCTTCGTTCGGCTTCCAGGTCTCCGCAGAGGGCAGCGGCTACACGTGGTCGGTCAACAGCCGGGAGAATCAACTTTCGCCGCGATCGAACGACCCGGTCAGCGACACTCCGGGTGAATGCATTTATGTCCGCGACGAGGACAATGGAGATGTCTGGACGCCGACGGCGCTCCCCGTTCGCAACGACGCGTCCCGATATATTGCCAGACATGGGCAGGGCTACAGCCGGTTCGAGCATGTCTCGAAGGAGATCGCGCTTGATCTGCTGCAATTCGTGCCGCTCGACGATTGCGTCAAGATTTCCAGGCTGAAGATCAAGAATCTCTCGCGCCGCCGGCGGCGCCTGTCGATAACGGCCTATGTGGAGTGGGTGCTCGGGCCATCGGGTGCGGCTTGCGCGCCCTATGTCGTGACCGAGGTCGATCCAAAAACGGGCGTCATGCTTGCGCGCAATCCATGGCGTATGGAGTTCGGCTCGCGCGTGGCCTTTGCCGATTTGCTGGGCCGACAGCAGTCGTGGACCGGCGATCGCACGGAGTTCATCGGCCGAAACGGCAGTCTCGCGCTGCCCGCCGCGCTCGCCGACCGAGAGCCTCTATCAAACCGTGCCGGTGCCGGCCTCGACCCCTGCAGCGCGCTGCAAACCGCCATCGAGATGCCGGCCAACGCCGAAGCCGAAATTGTATTCTTGCTGGGCGAAGGAGCCAGCGCGGCAGACACCCTGTCGTTGGTCGAACGCTATCGTGCGGCCGACCTCGATGCTGTCTTCAGCGACGTAGGGAAGTTCTGGGATAAAACGCTTGGCGCGGTGCAGGTGCGAACGCCCGATCGTGCGTTGGATATCCTGCTGAACCGATGGCTCCTGTACCAGACGCTTGTGTGCCGCATATGGGCGCGATCGGGCTTTTACCAGGCCAGCGGCGCTTATGGTTTCCGCGATCAACTGCAGGATGGGATGGCGCTCTGCATATCCCAGCCGGGCCTGGCACGGGAGCATCTCCTGCGAGCCGCCGGGCGGCAATTCATCGAGGGCGATGTTCAACACTGGTGGTTGCCATCCTCCGGCAAGGGCATTCGAACGCGTGTATCCGACGACTTTCTATGGCTGTCCTATTCCGCGGCACAATACATAAAGGCGACCGGCGACCTTTCTGTGCTCGACGAGCAGGTTGCCTTTCTCGATGGAATGACGCTCGCACCTGACGAGCACGACGCCTTTTTCCAGCCGATGGCATCGGACCAGCGGGCCACTCTGTTCGAACACTGCGCGCGCGGGATCGACCGCGGCCTAAGTGTCGGATCTCATGGTCTTCCGCTCATCGGCGGAGGGGACTGGAACGATGGGCTGAACCGGGTCGGGGCCGGAGGGCAGGGCGAAAGCATTTGGCTGGGTTGGTTTCTGTGCGCCACCATCAGTAATTTCGTCGCATTCGCAGAGCGGCGCGGTGACCACGTTCGGGCCGCCTCCTGGCGACATCATGCGAGCCTGTTGCGTGATGCCCTTGAGCAGGAAGGTTGGGATGGCGACTGGTACCGCCGCGGATATTTCGATGATGGAACGCCATTGGGTTCCGCATCAAGTGATGAATGCCGAATCGATTCCATCGCCCAATCCTGGAGCGTCATCTCCGGGGCGGCTGATCCGGTACGCGCCGCGCGAGCCATAGCGTCTGTCGACGAAAACCTCATCTCGCGTGGTGATGCGCTGGCTTTGCTTTTCACGCCGCCATTCGACAAGACCGCACTCGAACCCGGTTACATCAAGGGTTATCCGCCCGGCATCCGCGAGAATGGCGGCCAATATACGCATGCGGCGATCTGGACCGTTCAGGCGCTCGCAAAGCTTGGTGACGGCGACAAGGCAGCCGAATTATTATCGCTGCTCAATCCGATCAACCATGCTCGCACTTTCGCTGCCGCCCAGTGCTACAAGGTAGAGCCTTACGTGGTGTGCGCCGATGTCTACTCCGTTGCGCCGCACGTGGGGCGGGGTGGATGGACATGGTACACGGGCTCGGCCGGATGGATGTATCGTGCGGGTCTCGAATCGATCTTGGGCCTCTACGTGGAAGGAACAAGCCTGCGTTTCGACCCTTGCGTCCCGCACGCGTGGAAAGAGTTCGAAATCGCGTTTCGTCACCGTTCCACACGGTACGAGATCCGCGTCGATAATCATGCCGGCGTTTGCCGCGGCATTGCCCGTTTGGAGCTTGACGGCCAAGCGCTTCCTCAGGGTACGGTCCAAATGAGTTTGGTGGATGACGGCGCCATCCATCATGTACGCGTGACATTGAGATGATCCGTCGGTAACGCGCGCTGCTCTGTGAGCAACGCCGACGTGAAAAGAATACTTCAATAAATGTTATGCCTCAGCCGTCTTCCTCGGCAGGTTGGGGAGATGACCGACATTGTGATTGTGGCTCACGGTGCACAACTGCTCCCGGCTGCACTTGATGCAGACGAAAACCTCGTTGTCCAGATCAAGGGTACGGTTGGCCGACTCGATCTGTTTGAGTCGCAACTCTCCCCCACAGTGGACGCAGCGTGACGAGGGCGGTGGCTCGACGAGGGCGCGCATATGGTCTCCTTTCGCTCAACATGCATCGAAACGAGCGAACAGCTGCTCGAAAGGGTTCCGATGAAAGACTGTGGCTGTAAACCGAACGGCTTGCGCTGACGTTTCGGCGAAAACGAGGCTGCGCCTTAATGCAGCGCGTGTCTAGTCCAATTCCCAGAGGCGCCGTCCAGAACAGGTGCGCCACGCGACTTTCGCTGGCGGCATAATGCATTACGGCGCTTCAGGCCCGCCGCACGTTCCGTAGCTCACTTTCGGAAGCTATTCGCTCGTGCACTTCGGCAGTGGATTTAATGCAATAGCGCGGATCCGCGGGATCGTCGTCGGGCGCGGGAACAAGATGACGAATCTCATAGAGTCCCAGGGCGGCAGAGCGAAGCACTTTCGGCATGAGGTCGACGGCCTGGCCGATGCTGAATCTGTGGGTCACGCGATTATTCTTTTCTGGCCGCTGGGTGAAGCGTCGTCAGGTGGGCTTCCCTCGTCTTTATGGTCGTGCAGGAATCGGGCTATCTGTCCTCGCGGCTCAGCCGTCTGCAGCAATTCGCCCATCGACGCAGCTGTATCGAAGAGCTCTCGCTGAAGTTTCGTCGGGATCGTGTTCCACTGCATAATAACGGCCGCCCCGAGGCATGGCAGGATGTGTTCCTCGACCGCGGGGGCTGTTCTTTCGTCGGGCGGGCTATCAGCGGCGTCGGCTGACGGCTCGGGGTCTCGCGGGTGGATGATCTTGTTGAAGTTGTCCGCCAGCCAGTCCTCGTTCTGTGCCAATGAACTGAAGCTCTTCTCCAATTTCTGGAGGTCGCGGATTTCGTTCGGAATGGCCGTTTTCCGCAGCAACGCGCTGTATTCTGCCGCTTTCGCGCGAAATTGGTCTGCCGTGAACATGGGAGCTCTCTCTGCGGCGCAGGCCGAGATTTCGCCCGACGGCGCGTGTCTATGTTTTGTGTGCTGCATTTCATATGGGGATGATCGGGGCGATTTGCGGTAGCCCCAGACAGCGCAGCCAATCTTTATTTTGCACAGGTGTTTTCCGACCCCTGTGGTTGGCGCGATTCGTGGCCACATACGGTTGTACCGGCAAAGGGCGCCGCGTCCCGTTATTGTTATGGCAAGACGCTCGACTTTTTACGAACAACAGCGCATCGTTTCCAAATTCGGCGCGTGGCCAAGGCGCGTGTGGTATTTGCGCCCACTTATTGAAAATTAGCGCGTACTTGTCCCTGCTCGAAAGCAGGGCGAAAGGTTTACATGCTCACTTCAGCACTGTCGAGGGACGCCCCGTTCATCGACGTCCAGGACGCCTTTACGTTGGCGCAGGCCATCGTCGATACCGTCCGCGATCCCCTCGTGGTGCTCGACCACGATTTGCGGGTTGTCGCCGCCGGCCGGTCTTTTTATCAGACTTTCCGGCTCGCGAGTGACGACGTCCGCGGGCGCTTGCTGTACGAGATCGATGGTGGTCAATGGGACATCCCGGAGCTTCGCCGTCTGCTCGAAAACATCTCGAAAGACCAGATCGCCATTGATGGATATGAGGTCGATCACGAGTTTCCCGCGATCGGTCGGCGCGTCATGGTGTTGAACGCGCGCAAGGTGTTCTACGAAAAGGGAAGCCGTGCAACGGTGCTGTTGGCATTCGAAGACATTACCGGACGGCGGGCCGTGGAGCAGCAGATCCAGGATCTGCTGCGGGAAAAGGACATGCTGCTGGAGGAAATGCAGCACCGGGTCGCCAACAGTCTGCAAATCGTCGCCAGCATTCTCCTGATCAAGGCGCGAACGGTCCAGTCGGAGGAGACTCGATTGCAACTGGAGGATGCGCATCAGCGCGTTATGTCGGTCGCCGCGGTTCAACAGCATCTGCATCTCTCCGGTCCGAACCGGCCGATCGTGATCGCCAGCTATCTGAGCAAACTCTGTGAGACGCTCGCTCAATCGATGATCGGCGACAGCCGGCCGATCTCGATCAAGGTCGAGGCCGACCCCGGCACCGCTGCGTCGCGTGAGGCCGTGAGTATCGGATTGATCGTCACTGAGCTCGTGATGAACGCCTTGAAGCATGCATTTCCTGGCGAACGACGGGATGGCGCAATTCTAGTTTCATACAAGGTCGCGGAGATCGACTGGAAGCTTACGGTGTCCGACAACGGTGTCGGCAAGCCGGACGTGAAGGCCGGCGACGGCAAGGCCGGACTTGGCACCAGCCTCATCCAGGCCTTGGCGAAACAGCTCGATGCCCGCGTCGAGACCGTCAGCGATTCGAGCGGGACTGCGGTGTCCATGACGCACGCCACATTTAAAGCCAGGCCGCACGTGGCAGCGGAGGCGATGCCCGTCCTGGCCGGCCACGACTTGGGAGGATCCCGATGAGCGCGCGCACGAGCCGCAGAACCGTGACCTTCCGCCGGCCGTTCTGGCTACAAGGGATCGGTCGCAGTCTTCCCGCCGGCGCGTACGAGATCGTAACCGACGAAGAACTCATCGAGGGACTGTCGTTTCCTGTCTATCGCCGCGTTGCCACAATGATGCTGGTACCGGCGCTTTCGTCCCGATCGGCTGTTGAGATGGTGACCATAGAGCCGGCCGACCTTGACGCCGCAATAGAACGGGACGCATCGGCCGGCGAAGCCGATGCCGGCTCCGCAATGGCGCAACGATGAGGTTCCCGTGGCCTGCGCAAGACAAGGAGGCCAGAAACATGGCAATCAGCTTTCCCAATCATAGCCGCAGCTACGATGCCACGCGGCGCGCGGTGCGCTTCTGGGGGCATGATCGTTCGATGGAAGCCTCGTTTTTCATGACAACAGAAGCGCTTACACGACTTCAACCGAATTTGCAGTCGGACGCGGTCGAAATGCTGCGGGCATTCGATGCCAACCGTGACCGCATCTATGCAATCGCGGCTCGGGTCTATGCGCGAGGCCGCAAAGGCTCCTACGATCTCGTTGCGGCCGACGTTTGACGTCGTCGGCGGACGCGGCAGGACCGGAGAACCGTGTATCAGCTTTTTGGGACAATCGTCGCGG
>DASXOK010000112.1:0-3965 GCA_036494425.1 Pseudolabrys sp. | reverse complement strand
CGCTGGAATATGCGAGCAAACTGCGCTTCCACCAGAGCGTCGCCGGCGTGCGCGACTACGGGCTGGCGACAGGGATGGTTGCGTGAGCGCGCTGCCGCTGGTCATCATCCACACCGATGGTGCGTGCTCGGGCAATCCCGGGCCGGGCGGTTGGGGCGCGATCCTCAAATTCGGCGAGGTCGAGAAGGAGCTGAAGGGCGGCGAGGCGCACTCGACCAACAACCGCATGGAGCTGATGGCGGCTATCTCGGCGCTGGAAGCGCTGAAGAAGCCGTGCTCGGTCGATCTCTATACCGACAGCCAGTATGTGCGGCAGGGCATCACCGGCTGGATTCACGGCTGGAAGAAGAATGGCTGGCGCACCGCCGACAAGAAGCCGGTGAAGAACACCGAGTTGTGGCAGCGGCTCGACGATGCGCTGAAGCCGCATCAGGTGCGCTGGCACTGGGTCAAGGGCCATGCCGGCCATGACGAGAACGAGCGCGCCGACCAGCTCGCGCGCGACGGCGTCGCGATGGCGCGGCTGAAGGGGTAGGGGAGACGCGTCGCCCTATTTCGTCATTGCGAGGAGCGCAGCGACGGGCGTGTCATTTTTTTGGTTAAGTTGCGCGGTTCATTACGAGGGTAGATTCGGAGCACGTGATGGATATTCGCATTCGACAGGCGGAGCGTAGCCAGACCGGTTTTGAATTGGTCGACCTTGAGAGCCTGGTGGTTGATGACCATCCGGTACGGGCAGTGTGGTGCTTCGTTGAAGGCTTGGACCTTCAGGTGTTTTACGATCGCATCAAGGCGCGCGGCGAAACGCCGGGTCGTCCGGCAACCGACCCGCGCATTCTGGTTGCGCTTTGGCTGTACGCGACGGCCGATGGGATTGGGTCGGCCCGCGCGCTGGCGCGGCTGTGCGAGCATCATACGATCTATCGATGGATTTGCGGCGGGGTCGGGGTGAATCACACGATGCTGTCGGAGTTCCGCCTGGACAGCGGTGAGTTCCTCGATCGCCTTCTGACAAACAGTCTGACGGCCTTGATGAGGGAGGGTCTGATTACGCTGGACGAGGTCATCACCGACGGCACCAAGGTCAGAGCCGCGGCGAGCCGATCGTCGATGCGGCGCAGGCAAACCCTGGTGGAGTTGGAAGAGAAAGCCCGCACCCGAGTTACCGAGCTGAAGCAGGAATTGGAGGCCGATTCTGCAGCGGGCGAACGGCGACTGTCGAAGCGCCGCCTCTGCGCGGCCGAAGACCGCGCTCGTCGTGTAGCGGCGGCGCTGGCCAAGCATCCCGCGAGCGCACCAAAGCAAGAGCCGAGCGACGGCGACGAACCCCCATCTGCCGCCGGCAAAAGCGGCAAGAAGCCCAAAGAAGAGCGGGTCTCGACCACCGATCCTGATGCGCCACTGATGAAGATGGCGGACGGCGCTGTACGGCCTGCCTATAACGTGCAGGTATCGAGCGCTTGCGGCTTCGTGGTCGCGATCGAGCCGGTGCAGCGGCGCAATGACCGTGGTCTGGCGCCGTCCATGGTGACGCAGGTCGAACAGCGTTGCGGCATGCTGCCGGAGCGACTGCTGGCCGATACCGGCGCGATGACTGCGGCCGATATCGTCACGATGGCGAAAACTCACCCCTCCATGCAGGTGTTCAGCCCACCCCCGGCCCGCAAAGAAGCCTCCAAACCGCAGAGCAAGGCGCGATACGAACGCAACCGTGCCGCCGAACCGCAATGCCTCAAGGAGTGGCGCGACCGCATGGACAGCGCAGAAGGCCAAGCCGTCTACAAACGGCGCAGCAACACCGAACATGTCCATGCCCGCCTGAAGAACCGCGGCTTTGGCCGGATGGTCCTTCGCGGCATCGCCAAAGTACGCATCGCCTGTTTGCTTCACGCCATAACCCATAACCTGATGTGGGCCATCAGCCGACGCCGCGCATTGAAAACTGCCTGACGTCATCCGATCCGCAGCCACAAACTTCCAATGCCAGCATTGCTATCCGAAATGATCCCCGAAATGCTTACACGCCCGACGAAGCAATCCATCTTCCCGCAAGCGGCACTATGGATTGCTTCGCTTCGCTCGCAATGACGACTAGCTCACAACTGCCCGAGCAGCGTGTCGCCGCCCGACACCTCGACCTTGCCCGGCGCCGGCTCGACATTGAACTTCTTCACCGTGCCGTCCTCGACCACCATCGAGTAGCGCTTGGAGCGGATGCCGAGCCCGTTGCCGGAAGCGTCGAGCTCCATGCCGATCGCTTTGGCAAACTCGGCATTGCCGTCGGCGAGGAACACCGCCTCGTCGCGCTGGTCGGTGTCGCGCTTCCAGGCGTTCATGACGAAGGCGTCGTTGACCGAGACGATGGCGATGGTGTCGACGCCCTTGTTCTTGATCGCATAGGCGTTGAGGAAGATGCTCGGCAGGTGCATCTTGTGGCAGGTGCCGGTGTAGGCGCCCGGGACGGCAAACAGCGCGACCTTCTTGCCCTTGAAAATGTCGTCGGTGGATTTGACCTGCGGACCTTCCGCGGTCATCACGCGAAACTTCGCCTCGGGCAGCTTGTCGCCAACTTTGATCGCCATTTTCTAATCCTCCCTAAATGAGCGGAGTGTGTCTTAGACCGGCCGCCCGACCGGTACAATATTCAGCGCGCCAAAAACGGCAATGAGGCGATTTCACGCTTGTGTCATCAGCCGGAAAAGCCGCCCCCATCGAGGAAGGCCTGCTCGTCCAGGGTCGTCGCGCGCCCCAGCAAGCGATTGCGATGCGGGAAGCGGCCGAACCGGCGGACGATGTCGGCATGGCGCTCGGCATATCCCAGGTTCTCCGCATTGCCCGTGTTGCGGAAGAGCTCCACGCAGCGGAGCTGGTCGGGCAAGTGCTCCGAATGCATGAAGGGCATGTAGAGGAATTCGATCAGCACGGGATCGATCCGCGCATCCGCGCCGCGGGCGATGGCGCGGCCCGCCACCTCCTGCGCCAGCGGGTCGGTCGCGTAGGTTCTGATATGGCCGCGAAACATGTTGCGGGGAAACTGGTCGAGGACGATGGTGAGCGCCAGCGCGCCGTCGTCGCTCGCTTCCCAGGACGACAATTCGCCCGCCGCAGCTCTCTGCCACAAATCGAGATAGCGGCGGCGCACTTCGTTATCGAAGGCGTCGTCCTTCTCGTACCAGCGGTCGCGCCCGGCCTCGCGCCAGAACGCGAGAATATCGGCAGGGGTTGCAGGGGTCACTGGCAGGCATCGCTGTGGGACTGTGCCAGACCCTCATCCTGAGGAGGCCGCAAAGCGGCCGTCTCGAAGGATGAAGGCCCCCATGGGGCCTCACGGTTCGAGACGCGTCGCAACTGCGACGCTCCTCACCATGAGGGGAGAGAGACTATGCCGCGGCGGCCTTCTTCTCGTCGCGGAGTTCGCGGCGCAGGATCTTGCCGACATTGGTCTTCGGCAGATCGGTCCTGAACTCGATCAGCTTCGGCACCTTGTAGGCGGTGAGATTCTCGCGGCAGTATTTGATGACGTCCTCGGCGGTGACGTTGGGGTCCTTCTTCACCACGAAGGCCTTCACCGCCTCGCCCGACTTGTCGTCGACAACGCCGATCACGGCGCATTCCAGCACGCCCGGATGGCTCGCGATGACTTCCTCGATCTCGTTCGGATAGACGTTGAAGCCGGAGACCAGGATCATATCCTTCTTGCGGTCGACGATCTTGGTGTAGCCGTTGGCGTCCATTACGCCGACGTCGCCGGTCCGGAAATAGCCGTCCGCCGTCATCACCTTCGCGGTCTCGTCCGGCCGGTTCCAGTAACCCGCCATCACTTGCGGACCCTTGGCGCAGATTTCGCCGGCTTCGCCGATCGGCAACTCGTTGCCGTCGTCGTCGCGGATCGAAAGGTACGTGGAGGGCAGGGGCAGACCGATCGTGCCGGAGAACTCGTCGGTGTCGGCCCGGTTACAGGTCAG
>DASXOK010000111.1:0-3496 GCA_036494425.1 Pseudolabrys sp. | reverse complement strand
ATCCAGCCGGTCACAGATATGGATCATTGGGGTGTCGTCGAGCGCTGGAATTACCCCGACGACGGCAAAGGCGACTGCGAGGACTATGTGCTGCTCAAGCGGCGCATGCTGATGCAGGCGGGCTGGCCGCGCGAGGCGCTGCTGATCACGGTCGTGCGCGACAAGAAGGGCGACGGCCACGCCGTGCTCACGGTGAAGACCAATCGCGGAGAGTTCATCCTCGACAATCAGGAGGCGCAGATCCTGCCCTGGTACAAGACCGGCTATCGCTTCGTGAAGCGCCAGGCGCAATCCGATCCGAATGAATGGGTCTCGCTCGGCGAGCCGCGCGCTCCTGTCACTGTCTCGGCGCGCTGACGGAGCAGAGCAGACAGTCCACGGAAATCGCGCTCCCGGTCACGTCCCCACCCCTCCCCGTCCCCAGACCGGGTTCGCGAGCGGCCAGGCTCCCCCCAGGGCCTGGCCGCACCTGTGTTGGGGGGCGGCTTGGCGCGACGGAAGAGCGAGCGCCCGTGTGCGGATCACCCGACTCGCTTCAGGCCCTTCGCGTATTGATTCCAGCGCTTCACATAGATGTCGGCGCCGTTGCGGATCATCGTCATGCCCTTCTCGTCGATGGTGCGCACCACGCGCGCGGGCGCGCCGACGATCAGCGAGTTGTCGGGGAAGGTCTTGCCTTCGGTGACCACCGCGCCGGCGCCGACCAGCGAGTTCTGACCGATCTTGGCGCCGTTCAATAAGATCGCGCCCATGCCGATAAGGCTGTTATCGCCGACGATGCAGCCGTGCAGGATGACGTTGTGGCCGATCACGCAATTGGTGCCGATCACCATCGGGAAGCCGGGATCGGTGTGCAGCGTGGCGTTGTCCTGGATCTGCGAGCGCTCGCCGATCTCGATCCACTCGTTGTCGCCGCGCAGCACCGCGCCGAACCAGACGCTCGCTTCGTTCTTCAGCCGCACGCGGCCGATCAGCGTCGCATTCTCGGCGATCCAGTATTTGCCCTCGCCGGGGAATTCAGGCGCCTGCCCGTCGAGCTCGTAAATCGGCATGTCGGCACTCCAATGCTACGGTACGGCTGAACAACTCCTCATCGTCATTCCGGGTCGCGGACGCAGTCCGCGAACCCGGAATCCAGCCACATCCTCGTAGGCTGAATTTGCTTCTGGATTCCGGGTTCGCACGCTTTCGCGTGCGCCCCGGAATGACGATGGGATAGGCGAACTTGCCCGAAGGCGGGCGGCGATGGAAGCGGTTTGGGCGGCCGATCAGGCGACGAGGAAACCGAGCGCTTGCATGGTCTCGACCATGACCAGGCCCGACATCAGGCTCCAGAAACCGGCGATCAATGTCGCCAGGAACACGAACGCGAAGCGGCGGCCTTCCTGGCTGCGGCCGAGCAGCGTGTTGCGCATGATCAGGAACGGCGCGGTGACGAACAGCAGCGGCACGGCCGCGATTGTCGTCGCGGACGGCCCGCTCGAAAGTTGGCCGAAGCTCGGCAGCCGGCTGGTGATGAGCTGATAACCCGAACTGCATAGACCTGCCGCGGCAAAGCCGAGGGCGAGCGCAAGCAGGTTCTGGACGGCTTCTGGCGTCATCATAGGCCTCAACACAATACAGCCTTGCATGTGCAGCGAAGGCGTCCGTGCGCGCCAGCTCATCCTTAATAAATGGTTAACACTACCTTCTGCAAAGGCGCCGCATGGCGCGTGGCATACTCCCCGTTGATTCGGGACTTCGAGGATTTGCAATGGCCACACTCGCGCGTCAGCACCCCCACGCCGCCAGGACGAGACGCAAACGCAACGGGCATAACCCCCTGCTCGCCCCGCTCGTGGTGTTCGCCGCGGTGGTGGCCGTTGCCGCGGTCTATGTCGGCTATGTGCTGTGGCCGCGCTGGCCGCAGGCGCAGGTCGCCCTCGACGCCCCCGCACTGCCGATCGTGGTCGTCGGCGTCGCCTTCAACATCGAGCCGGCGGCGATCCGCATGCCCGTTCAGCGCCGCCCGGGAACGCAAGACCGCGTCGACCTCAACTATCTGTGGCCCTCGCTCACGCCGCCCGACCCGGCGGTGAAGGAAATCGCGGGCGAGCCGGTGAACCCCAATGAACGGCTCTTCGTCACCATCCAGAACGGCGAGATCACGATGCCGCTGATGGAGCGCGTGCAGAACATCTATCCGCGCTATCTGGTGCCGGAGCCGGCCGCCGGGCCGGAGGGACTGACGTTGCGCGGCTTCCGCGACGGCACGCCGTATCAGGGCGAGGAGCTGGTGTTCGAGTCGCAGGCGCCGGAACACTTCCTCGCACGCTGCACGCGCAAAGGTGTGGTCAATTCCGGCAATTGTCTCTTGGAGCGGCGCATCGGCGATGCCGACATCACGATCCGCTTTCCGCGCGACTGGCTATCCGATTGGCAGAGCGTCGCGCACGGCATCGATCAGTTGATGGTGCGGCTGCATCCCGACGCGAAATAAATACGCTTTAGGACGCCTGGTCCGCCAGATCGACGTCGAGGATCGGCAATTCGAAAATATAAGAGCGGCGGCCCTTCTCGATTTCGACGAAGAGCACGCCGAGGAATTCCTCGCCGATATAGGCCTCGAGCGAGTCCATCTTCTTCGGCCGCGTGACGACGCGGATCTTGTCGTTGTCGAACTTGCGCCGCAGATAGGCATTCAGCGCCGGCACCGGCTGGATGGTCGGATCGCTGCCGAGCTGGATGACCATGCGGAAGTTATATGAACGCTCGCCTTCGTCCTCGTCGGCGGTGAGCTCGCCGAGATCGTCCTCGCCGACGAAAACTTCCGCGGCATCGCCTGCTTTCGGCACGACGCGAATGGTGGCGTTGCCGAACAGCTTCTTGAGATAAGCGTCGAGTTGCCTGACTTCGCTGACGTTCACAGGGCCGCTCCGTGATGATGGCAGCGATGTGTTGCCCGATTGTGCGGCGCAGCGCAAGCGGCGCCGCGCCGATCCACAAAATCAACGGTGGTATTCAAACCCGAAAATACGCGGCAAATTTGCCGCAATCAGCCGTCGAGCATGACCCCATAGAGCATCTGGTCCATGGCGCGCGAGGGCTCCGGGCAACCCGCCTCGCCGACCACCCTGGCCGGCACGCCGGCAACGGTGACGTTGTTCGGCACGGACTTGATCACGACTGAGCCTGCCGCGATGCGCGCGCAGTGACCGACTTCGATGTTGCCGAGGATCTTGGCGCCGGCACCGATCATCACGCCGCGGTGGATTTTCGGATGACGATCCTCATGTTCCTTGCCGGTACCGCCGAGCGTGACGTCATGCAGAATCGAAACATCGTCGTCGATCACCGCGGTCTCACCGACGACCAGGCCGGTCGCGTGATCGAGGAAGATGCCGCGCCCAATGCGCGCCGCCGGATTGATGTCGCACTGGAACACCGCTGACGAGCGGCTTTGCAGATAGAGGGCGAAATCCTTGCGGCCCTTGCCGAGCAGCCAGTGGGCAAGGCG
>DASXOK010000110.1:0-1718 GCA_036494425.1 Pseudolabrys sp. | reverse complement strand
CGGTCCGTTGCAGGCCGAAGGCGCGACCGTCGGCGATGCGCTCGGCGCCGTGTTCTCGCAACGCCCGCATGTGCGGTCCTATCTGCTCGACGAGCAGGGGCGCCTGCGCAGACATGTCTGCATCTTCGCCGACGGCGTGCGCCTGCCGCATGCCGCCGCGCTCAATCATAATATCGCGCCGCAATCGACGCTCTACGTGATGCAGGCGCTGTCGGGAGGATAATTCATGGATCGTATGCTGGTGGCGACGCGCAAGGGCCTGATCACGCTTGCGCGCAACGGACGCAGCTGGTCGGTGACGCGCACGGATTTTCCCGGCGTGCCGGTGACGGCTACGCTCCGCGATGCCCGCGACGGCGCGCTTTACGCGACGCTCAAGCACGGCCACTTCGGCGCCAAGCTGCATCGCTCGGATGACGACGGCAAGAGCTGGACAGAATTGCCGGCGCCGGCTTTCGCATCGGATGCCGCCGGCGCGCCGGCGCTGTTTCAAGTGTGGACGCTCGAGCCCGGCGGCGCCGACGAGCCGGGGCGGCTCTGGGCCGGCGCCATTCCCGCCGGGCTGTTTCGCTCCGACGATCGCGGCGAAACCTGGCAGCAGGTGATGACGCTGTGGGATGTGCCGGAGCGCGCCAAGTGGTTCGGCGGCGGCTATGACGACGCCGGCATCCACTCGATCTCTCCCGATCCGCGCGACTCCAAGCGGCTGTTCGTCGCCATCTCCTGCGGCGGCGTGTGGGAAAGCCACGACAGCGGCGCGAGTTGGCGCCTGCAAGGCGAGGGGCTCGTCGCGGCCTACATGCCGCCGGAGCAGGCGGGCGCGCCCGAGAGCCAGGATCCGCACCGCGTGGCGCGTTGTGCCGCCGCGCCCGACACCATGTGGATGCAGCACCACAACGGCATTTTCCGCTCGACCGACGCAGGCGTCACCTGGACGCAGTTGAAGCTACCGGGCGACGACTTTGGCTTCGCGGTCGCCGCCCACCCGGCGGAGGCCGGGACCGCCTGGTTCGTGCCGGCGATCAAGGACGAATTGCGGGTGCCGCGCGGCGGCGCGCTCGCAGTGAGCCGCACGCGCGACGGCGGCAAGACCTGGGAGTCGTTCGGCGACGGCCTGCCGCAGAGCGATGCCTACGACCTCATCTACCGGCACGGCCTCGATGTCGATGCGGAGGGCCGGCGGCTCGCCATGGGCTCGACCACGGGCAACCTGTGGGTGAGCGACGATGCCGGCGAGGGCTGGCAGCTCATCAACGCCCACCTGCCGCCGATCTACGCGGTGAGGATGTATTAGCGAGGCCGTCATTCCGGGGCGCGCCGAAGGC
Source organism: Pseudolabrys sp. (assembly GCA_036494425.1). Lineage (GTDB taxonomy): Bacteria > Pseudomonadota > Alphaproteobacteria > Rhizobiales > Xanthobacteraceae > Pseudolabrys. The sequence continues at coordinate 393 of DASXOK010000110.1, read as the reverse complement.
GCGAACCCGGAATCCAGAACGTGGCACGCGCTCGCATGCATGGCTGGATTTCGGGCTCGCGGGCTTGTGCCCGCGCCCCGGAATGACCGCGGAGAAGTGGACACTGCGCAATTGCGGCGCTTTCGCCGTTCTGGCAGACAACACGCAAAGCGCAACACGACGCCAGGGCGAAGACACGTGCTGCATGCCGAGAACCTGAAGGGGCTCATCATCTTTCTGGTGGTGGCGGGGATCATTGTGCCAATGTTCCACCGCGCCAAGATCGGCACCGTGCTCGGCTTCCTGATCGCCGGTGTGGCCTTGGGCCCGCACGCAGTCGGCCGGCTCGCCGCCGAGCATCCCTGGATCCATTACATCACCTTCGACAATCCCGAGCGCGGCGAGCCGCTGGCC
>DASXOK010000109.1:0-1817 GCA_036494425.1 Pseudolabrys sp. | reverse complement strand
CACCAACCCGTCTTCGAAAGCGAACGATTTCAGGACATGGGCCGGACGCCTTGTCTCCAACGCCGACGAAGACCTCAACAGACTTCTCGCTTTGGTTGGCTGAAGGAGAGAAAAAATAAGACTAACGCTCTCTCATCCGGGCTCGTCGTGCAGCAACGAGGCATGCGCCCGACCGCTCTTCAGAAGCGCAAGGAGCGCCGGCGCCGTGTAGAGACCGAATTTGCCGATTGCTTTTAGAGCCTTGCGCCGCTCGTCCGCTTGCTTAGGATCGGTACTGTCAAGGTCCGAGTTCACTGACTGCTTCCGCTTGCTTAGAAATACTTTCATGTTTCCCCTCAGCCGCCATTCGTTACCGATACTGGTGTATTGCCTTTAACGCTTCGACCGTGTCTGCCAGGGAGCCACATTGGCAGCGCCAAGGAATTGGTCGGCACCTTGCGTTAGCGTCGGTACACTAACCGAAGGGGATTCGGCTACGTTTAGAGAACGAAGTCAATGGCGACGGTCACACATAAGTCATAATTCCCGCCGCTGTTGCAGGCGTGCAACGGTTGGACCCCGCGCCCTGCGAAAAAAAAGGGGCGCGGGAGCAGCGTGCCGCTTTGCTCCATCCCGCCGCCGACCCGCACGACGATGATGCTGTAGCCTTATAAAGGATCGGCTAATTCTACTGTGTCACAAGCGCGGGTAATGCGGTGGTTTCTGCATGAACGATTGGCAGCACGGGCATCGGTAGAGCGATCGGGCGAGGGCGACGGTCAGTCGCTTTCGCATGGTGGCGATCGAGTTCTCGACGTGGCGCTCGGGTCGGATCGGGGGGCGCCTCGGGGTCTTGGACGACGGGGAAGGACAGGGCCTTCGCGGCGCCGGGGTCCTGAGGGGGGAAAGGCCGCTCTCTCGCGGATCAGGAATCCATAGGCGGCGATGCAGAGCGTGGCGTGGTGATGGAATCCTCGCCAGCCTCGTCCTTCGAAATGGGCGAGGCCGAGTTCGCTCTTGAGTTCCTCATAGTCGCGTTCGATGCGCCAGCGCAGTTTCGCGGTATCGACGAGAACTTCGATCGGAGTGTCTTCGGGCAAGGTCGAGAGCCAGTATTTGGTCGGCTCGCGCTCGTCTTCGGGCCACTCGATCAGCAGCCATTCGAGCGGTTGTGGGGCCGTGAGCTTGCCGTCTCGCGTGGCGGGCCGTATCCGCACGGCGGCGAAGCGCGAGGTCAGGGTTTGGTTGGAGCCCTCACGCCAGGACACCTCTCGCCAGGCTTCTTTCGGCAGCGTCGTCGCCAGCGCCTTGGCCGAGACCGGCCGATGATCGGCGTCGCGCCGCGCGCGCGAGGGCTTGCGTCCGCGTCCGCTCCAGGGCTTGGGCGGCAGCGGCTCCATGCCAGGAGGCCAGATGCTGATCGTCGACTGCACGGCCACCGCATAGATCAGCCCCATCTCTGTGACGCCGGCGCGGAATCCGCCATCGGACCCGTAAGCGGCGTCGGTCAGAACGACGCCGCGCGCCACGCCCGCCATGAGCGCGGCCCTGATCTGTCTCAGCGCGATCTCCGGCTTGGTCCGGAACTTCACGTCGTCGGGGACGTGAGCCTTCGAGCGCCGCGCCGCGTCGTTGGCCCATTCCTCGGGCAGATACAGCCGATACGCGATCGGCAGACTGGCCTGATGATTGGCGATCGACAGCGTCACCGCGACCTGGCAATTGTCAGTCTTGCCGAGCCGTCCGCAATATTGTCGCGCCACGCCCACCGAATGCACGCCCTTCTTCACGAAGCCCGTGTCGTCGACAATCCAAGCCTCGATCCGGCCCTGCGTCTC
>DASXOK010000108.1:0-9170 GCA_036494425.1 Pseudolabrys sp. | reverse complement strand
TATGTCGACGAGCGCATGGCCTTCGCCGACGCCAACACGCCGCCGACCATGAAGGCCTCGATGGCGAACGACCTGGATCGCGGCAACCGCCTGGAGCTCGACTGGCTGGCCGGACAGGTGTCGCGGCTCGGCAAGGAGCTGAAGGTGCCGACACCGGTGAACGACCTCATCTATGCCGCGCTGAAGTTGCACCGGATGGGGGCCGCGCGCTGACACAGCGCATTCTCCGTTCAGCCGCGCCGGCGAAGTCTGCTATCATCGCGCAGAAGCCAATCGGAGACCGACCATGACCACGTACACGGTGGGCCTCAGAGTGAACACGCGCTCGCGCGTCTTCACGATCGAGGCCGAGGACGCGCTGGTCGCGGCCCTCAAGTCGAAGCTCGAGAATCCGGATGCCGCGATCACGTATGTCCGCAAAGCCAATCATCGCGGCGACCGTCGGCATCCGCACGACGGCCTGCATGCCGGCCGCGACAACGGTGTCCGCGGCACGTGAACCATCAGCGGGCAACGTTCGCGCCGCCCGGTGTCGATTCCGGGCGACGGCGGTAACGTCTGCGCCTGATCTGTTAGTTCAGCTTTACTGTTTCAGCCGATCGAGCAGCTTCTGGTGCACGGTCGGATTGTTCTGCGCCACTTGCAGGATATTGGTGTATTCCTCGACCGACAGTCCTTGATCGGTCACCACCTTCTGCATCGCGCTATCCGCTTCGTCGGCGATGCGGTTCTTATCCGCCTGCGGCGCCTGCGCGATCTTCTGCTCGTAGGTGTTTTGCAGTGCGCTGATACCCTTCACCGCCTTGGCGGCTGCGTCGAGCTTCTGATCGGAAATATCAGCGGAAGGCGCCGGGGCACCCTGCGTCGCGTTGGGCGCCGTTGTCGATGCAGGCGGCGATTGTTGCGCCTGCGCATTCGCCGCAGGAGCAAACAACAAATAACCTGCGGTCAGAACGGCGCTTAGCGCCACTGAACCGTTTGATCCTCGCATGTCACACCTCGTGCATTAGGGCGCCCACCCAGCCGCGCTTCCGGACGCAACCCGGTGTCCCGCGCGTTGTTCCTCACGACGCGCGTGATTTTACATCTGCAACATCAAATTATTCGGTTGACTCGTTACCAACCGCGCCAATCTTCTCGCTCCGGCGCGGCAGCCGCGCCGGATCTTTGCTTTGCGTCCGCAATGCAGCCGAGGATGCACTTAGTGCTGGATATTGCCCTCCAGCGCGACCATGAGCTCCGTCGACTCCGGCTCGTGTGGCGCGAGTTTCGGAGAGTCCGAGCCGGTCCAGTTCGCGAGATTCACCACGACGCCCATCGGACCTGCGTCTGTCGCCGCTTCCACGGGTTCCACGATGCTCAGACCACTGCTGTCGAGAAAGTAGGTGTGATCCCCGAACAAACGTTCAAGCTGCGACACCACGGGATGATCCGGCGGAATGGCCTCGGCATTCATCTGCTGCAAAGTCTGCTCGATCTGCGCGGTATTCAGTTTCATTGCACAGTCCTTCTGCTTGACGTTTCACGCATTGCGGGGCCTCCCACTCTTTCGTGGTCGGAACCTTTTGCATCGGCCGTTCCGCATCGGGTTAACGAGGCCGGCTGCGGATCGATCAAACGGCCGGGCAAATTCTTCGCCGCTCCGCGATCACATTGCGTTACAGGCCGCCGGTTGTCATGCGCGCGGCGCGATGAAATACTCGCGCCATGGTCTCGCAAGCCAATCAAAGAACGCATTGCGAGCGGGGGGAAATTACCAATGCTGAATCGATTCTGCGTCCGGTCCGTCATCGCGGTGACGGCCGTCATGATGCTCGCCACCGCGCAAGGGCGCGCGAGCGCCCAAACATATCCGGCGAACAAGATCACGCTCATCGTCGCCTTCGCACCCGGGGGCGTCGCCGACACGCTGGCGCGTCTGCTGGCGCAGGGCCTCACCGAACGCCTGCATCAAAGCGTCGTCGTGGAGAACCGCGGCGGCGCCGGCGGCAATATCGCGGCAGCGGCGGTCGCGCGCGCGACGCCCGACGGCTACACGCTACTCGTCACCACCACCGCGCTCGCAATCAACGAAACGCTGCACGAGACGAAGCAGTTCTCGATCGCCGATCTCAAGACCGTCGCCATCGGCGCATCGAGCCCGGAGTCGCTTATCACCAGCACGGACAATCCGGCGGCCACGCTTGCCGACTTCGTCAAACAGGCCAAGGCGAATGGAAAGCCCATCACCTTCGGCTCGGCCGGCGTCGGCAGCGGCTCGCACATCGAGGCCGAATATTTCTTGAAGGTGCTCGCCAAAATTCCGGCGACGCACGTACCCTTCCAGGGCGGCGCGCCGGCCATGAACGCCGCACTCGGCAATCAGATCGATCTCTTCGCTACGACGCTCGGCGGCGCCGCCGCTGCGCAGATCGCGGCCGGCAAGCTCAAAGGCCTCGGCATCGCCGCCGCCAAGCGCGCCGCCGTCGTGCCCAATGTGCCGACTTATGCCGAGTCCGGTTTTCCGGGATTCGCTGCGGCGTCGTGGGTCGGCGTGTTCGCGCCGGCCAAGACCGATGCGCGGATCGTCGGCACACTCAACACCGCCATCAACGACACGATCAAGACGCCGGAGGTACAGGCACGGCTCACCGCCATCGGCTTCGATCCGGTCCTCGGCTCACCGGCGGAGGCGGATGCCATGGTGAAGGCCGAAGTAGAGAAATGGGGCGCGATGGTGAAGACGCTGAATCTGTCCGTGAAGTAAGTGGGCGCTATCCCGTTAGCAGCCAGCCGAGGTAGCCATAGGCGAACATCAACGCGATCAACGCGACGAAGATCGTGGATATCATTTTGCCGGCCCGCTCAAATCGGTCAACGCGATCGCCCCTCCCAGTCAGCATGGTGCGTACCCAGCAGACGACAGATTCCGCCGGCGAGCCGGCGGAATCTGCATTGGCTCGCGTTTTTTCAACAGCGCGTTACTTCGTCTTCTCGCTGTTCATTGGCGCCTTTTCGCCGGTCGTATTCGTGCTCGCGCCGCTCCTGCCCATGCTGCCGCCGGTACCCATGCCGGTGCCAGCGCCCGTCGTACCCGGCGTGGCGCGCTCCGGAATAGCTTTCGTGTTACCCGCGTCCGCACCAGCGCCCGGATCGGTCGGCGACGGCGTTGTCGGACTCACGCTCGGACCCGACTGATTGTTCGGCGAAGGGGCGCTCTGTGCGAATGATGCAGCCGGAGCCATTGCCAGCATCGAGGTCGCCAGAATAACGGTCGTAAGTTTCATTGGGGTGTTCCTTCCCTGCTTTTGAGTTCCCATACGCCAAGGAAAACGTTTCCGCGCACGTGGCGTTCCGCAAAGAAGACAACCTTCCGTGCAACTCGGTGTTGGAACGCCGAAAATTCGGCATTGCATCGCAGCGCCGACTTGACGCATACGCGGCTGTGAGACGCGCTGGCGCCATGGAACCCGGCGCACTAGGATTCTCTATCCTTGCGAATCAGGCGGGGTTTCGACATGCGCCGACTCAGCGACAAGATCCTCTATTACGTGACCGCGCCGGTCCGTCTGTTCGCGACATCACGGCGCTTTCGTCTGATTTTCGGCGGCATCATCGTCGTGGCCGTCTGCTTCAAGGGGACGCTCTGGGCGCTCGACTATTTCCTGCCGCAAGACACCGACGCCAAGGAGGCCGTCGCAAAGCTGCCCCAATTGCCCGCGCTGCAGCCCGTGACCCGCTCCTCGTATGTCATCGCGCCGGTCGCCGTTGCGCTCACCGCCATCAGCCAACGTCTCGACAGTGCCGCGCCGAGTGACCTGGTCGGCAAGAACGACAATCCGGTGAGCGGACTTCTCTCCAAGGCCGACATCGGCATCACCGTCGGCCGCGGCACCATGTCGGTCACCGGCAAGCCCAACGAACTGACCGTCACCACGCCGATCAACGGCAATCTGAAGATCACCGGCCAGATCGCCGGCCAGGCCGGCAATATTGTCGGCGGCATCGGCGGCCTACTCAACGGCGCGCTCGGCAAGAGCGTCGGCCAGATCACCGACAAAGTGCTCGACCAAAACGCCGAGGTGCGCGGCCAGGTGATCGTGCGTTCGCAGCCCGCCATCACCGCCGACTGGCGGCTGCAGCCGAATCTGGCGGCGCAGGTCGCACTCGGCGACAGCGCAGTCTCTCTCGCCGGCATCAAGCTTAATGTCGCGGGCGAGGCGCGCCCGCTGATCGACCAGCAGGTGAACGACCAGATCAAGAATCTCGAAGGACGGCTACGCAACGATCCCTTCATCGAAAACGCCGCGCGCGATCAGTGGACCAAGATGTGCCGCTCGATCCCGCTCGGCGGCGGCGATACCGGCCTGCCGCCGCTGTGGCTCGAAATGAAACCCGTCCGCGCGGCGGCCGCCCAGCCGCAAGTCGACGCGCGCAACGTCACGCTCACCATCGGCGTGCAGGCGGAGACCCGCATCGTGCCGACGGCGACCAAGCCGGCCTGCCCCTTCCCCGCCAAGCTCGAGCTCGTACCGCCGATGGACAACGGCAAGCTCGCCATCGGCCTGCCGATCGACATGCCATTCACCGACCTCAGCAAGCTGCTCGAAGCGCAGCTCAAGGGACACGTCTATCCGGAAGATAACAATGCGCCGGTCGAGGTCGAGGTGCGGCGCGCGAGCCTTGCCGCCGCCGGCGACCGCATCTTAATCGCGCTGCGCGTGAAGGCGCGCGAGAAGAAGAGCTGGTTCGGCTTCGGCGCCGAAGCCAATATCAACATCTGGGGCAAGCCGGTACTCGACCAGCAGAACCAGATCCTGCGCCTCACCGACATCTCGCTGGGCGTGGAATCGGAAGCCGCCTTCGGGCTGCTCGGCGCCGCGGCCAAGGCTGCCATGCCTTATTTGCAGCAGGCGCTCGCCGACAAGGCGGTGATCGATCTCAAGCCCTTCGCCGCCGATGCCTTGAAGAAGGTCGGCACGACGCTGAAGGACTTCGAGAAGAACGACAACGGCGTGCGCGTCGATGCCGCCGTCGATCAGCTCCGTCTCACCGGCATCGAGTTTGATTCTACCACGCTGCGGGTGATCGCCGAGGCCGACGGCACCGCCAAAGTGTCGGTCACCCGGCTGCCGTCGATGTGAGTGTTCCCTCTCGCCGCATTGCGGGGTCAGGTGAAGAAGAGCGGTGCATTGACACCCTGCCCTATCCTCATACATTAAGGACATCGTTCCGAGGGGAGCCCCGGCAGGGGCTGAGATACCGCGCGACGCGGCAACCCTTTGAACCTGATCCGGGTCATGCCGGCGAAGGGACGGACAAAGATGCTGCAAGCCTCGGCCCATATGGGCACTTCCACGTCTATCAGCGTCATTGGCGCCGGCATTGCCGGCACATGGCAGGCGCTTTTGTTCGCCAAGGCCGGGCGTGAGGTCACCGTCTACGAGCGCGACGAGCGCACGATGACGGGCGGGACCAGCCATTGGGCCGGCGGCATGCTCGCCCCCTATGCCGAAGGCGAAGCGTCCGAGCCGGTGATCACGCGGCTCGGCTTGCGTTCGCTCGCGCTGTGGCGCGAGGCGCTGCCGCAGACGCCGTTCAACGGCTCGCTCGTGGTGGCGCATGGGCGGGACAGGGCGGACTTCGATCGTTTCGCCAGATTGGCGGACGGCTACAAGCGTGTCGGCGCGCAGGAGATCGCGACGCTCGAACCGGCGCTTGCCGACCGTTTCCCCGAGGCGCTGTTCTTCCCCAGCGAAGGCCATGTCGAGCCGCGCCGCGTGCTGCCCGCGCTGCACGAGAAACTGCGCCGGGCCGGCGTGCCCATCCAATTCAAGTCCGAAGCGCGGCCACGCGACCTCGACGGGCTGGTGATCGACTGCCGCGGTATCGCCGCCCGCGACACCTGCCCCGATTTGCGCGGGGTGAAAGGCGAGACCGTGCTGATCGAGACGCCCGAGATCGCACTCTCGCGCCCCGTGCGCCTCGTGCATCCGCGCTGGTCGCTTTACATCGTGCCGCGCGCCGACAACCGCTTCCTCATCGGCGCCACGACAATCGAATCCGAGGATGCTGGCGTGAGCGTGCGTTCCGCACTCGAACTCCTGAGCGCCGCCTACGCCGTGCATCCGGCCTTCGGCGAGGCGCGCATCATCGAATTCGGCGCGGGCTTGCGCGCCGCCTTCCCCGACAACCTGCCGCGCATCACGGTCGACAACACGCGCATCAGCGTGAACGGCCTGTATCGCCACGGCTTCCTGCTCGCGCCCGCGCTGGCCGAAGTCACCGTCGCGCATGTGCTCGGCACGAAGACCGACCCGGAGGTGGTGCGATGCGCGTGATCGTCAACGGCGAACAGACCGAGGTCCAGGCAAGCGATCTCGCCGCCCTGCTCAGCGAGATGGAATACGAGCACACGCAACTGGCTATCGCGGTGAATTATCAGGTGGTGCCGCGCGCGCGCTGGAGCGACACCGCGCTCAAGAGCGGCGACCAGATCGAGATCATCACGCCGCGGCAAGGTGGCTGAAGAGATGGCTGACATGGTGAGCTTCTACGGCAAAGAATTCTCCTCGCGGCTGCTGATCGGCACGGCGCTCTATCCGTCGCCGGCGATCATGCAGGACGCGATCCGCGCCTCGGGCGCGGAGATCGTCACCGTGTCGTTGCGGCGCGAGGCCGCGGGCGGACGCGTCGGCAACCATTTCTGGGACCTGATCCGCGATCTCGGCGTCACTGTGCTGCCGAACACTGCCGGCTGCCGCAGCGTGCGCGAAGCCGTAACGACCGCCCAGCTCGCGCGCGAACTGTTCGGCACGGCCTGGATCAAGCTCGAAGTCATTGGCGACGATGAAACGCTCCAGCCCGATCCGATCGGCCTCGTCGAAGCCGCAAACATCCTCATCAAAGACGGCTTCGAGGTGTTCCCCTATTGCACCGAAGACCTCACGGTCGCGCAACGCCTGCGCGATGCCGGCTGCCGCGTGATCATGCCCTGGGCAGCGCCGATCGGCAGCGCGCGCGGCATCACCAATCGCGATGCACTCAAGCTGATGCGCGCGCGCCTGCCCGACGTCACACTGGTGGTCGATGCCGGCTTAGGCGCACCGTCGCATGCGGCTGACGCAATGGAGCTCGGCTACGACGCCGTGCTGTTGAACACCGCCATCGCCAAGGCCGCCGATCCAATTTCCATGGCAAAAGCTTTCCGCCGCGCCGTCGAGGCCGGGCGCCTCGCGCACGGCGCCGGCCTGATGGGCCCACGCGATTTCGCCTCTCCGTCCACCCCTGTCGTCGGGACACCGTTTTGGCATGCCGTATCCTGATCGCTTCTATCCTGTCGTCGACAGCGTCGCCTGGGTGGCGCGCCTCGCCGCGCTCGGCGTCGGCACGATCCAGTTGCGCGCCAAGGACCTCACGCACGCGCAGGCCGTCACGCTGATGCGCGAGGCGCTCGGCGAGATCGCCGGCACCTCCGCCAAGCTCGTCGTCAACGACTACTGGCGCGCGGCCATCGAGGTCGGCGCCAAGCACCTGCATCTCGGCCAGGAGGATCTGGGCGAGGCCGACGTGCTCGCCATCCGCCGCGCGGGCCTGACGCTCGGCCTCTCCACGCACGACGACGCCGAGCTGGAGAATGCGCTCAAGCATAAGCCCGACTACGTCGCGCTCGGCCCGATCTATCCGACCACGCTGAAGGCCATGCGCTTCGCCCCGCAAGGGCTCGATCGCATCACCGACTGGAAGAAACGCATCGGCAATATCCCGCTGGTCGCCATCGGCGGCATCACGCTCGAGCGAGCGCCAGGCGTCTTCGCCGCCGACGCGGATTCCATTGCCGTCGTTTCCGACATTACCCAGAACAGCCATCCGGACGCGCGCGTGCGCGCTTGGCTTGGACACGTCGCTCACGCGGCATAATTTGCGAATGCACAGGAGGAAATGATGAACAAGCCCGTCACGAACGCCGATCTGGTCACGCCCAAGGTCACCACTGGGCCGCTGCCCGCCTCGCGCAAGGTCTATTCGAGCCCCGAAGCCGCGCCCGATCTGCGCGTGCCGCATCGCGAAATCGCGCTCACCGAAGGCTCCGGCGAGGCGCCGCTTCCGGTCTACGACACCACCGGGCCCTATACCGACAACAATGTCGCCATCGACGTCGAGAAGGGCCTCAAGCGCGCCCGCATTGAATGGGTCAAGGAACGCGGCGGCGTCGAGGAATACGACGGCCGCCCGATCCAGCCTGTCGACAACGGCAACGTCACCGGCAAGCACCTCGCGCGCAACTTCCCCAACACGCCGAAGCCTTATCGTGCACTCGACGGCAAGCCGGTCACGCAATACGAATTCGCCCGCGCCGGCCATATCACCAAGGAGATGATCTACGTCGCCGCGCGCGAAAACCTCGGCCGTAAGACGATGCTCGACCGCGCCCAGGCCGCGCTCGCCGACGGCGAAAGCTTCGGCGCTTCGGTGCCCTCCTTCATCACGCCGGAATTCGTGCGCGACGAGATCGCGCGCGGCCGCGCCATCATCCCCTCCAACATCAACCACGCCGAGCTCGAGCCGATGATCATCGGCCGCAACTTCCTGGTGAAGATCAACGCCAATATCGGCAACTCGGCCGTGACCTCCTCGGTCGAAGAGGAAGTCGAGAAGATGGTGTGGGCGATCCGCTGGGGCGCCGACACGGTGATGGACCTCTCCACCGGCCGCAACATCCACAACACGCGCGAATGGATTTTGCGCAACTCGCCCGTTCCGATCGGCACCGTGCCGATCTACCAGGCGCTTGAGAAGGTCGACGGCGATCCCGTCAAGCTCGACTGGGAATGCTACAAGGACACGCTGATCGAGCAGTGCGAACAGGGCGTCGATTATTTCACCATCCACGCCGGCGTGCGGCTCGCTTACGTGCCGCTCACCGCGAACCGCGTCACCGGCATCGTCTCGCGCGGCGGCTCGATCATGGCCAAGTGGTGCCTGTCGCGGCACAAGGAGTCGTTCCTCTACGAGCGCTTCGAAGAGATCTGCGACATCATGCGCAAATATGATGTCTCGTTCTCCTTGGGCGACGGATTGCGTCCCGGCTCGATCGCCGACGCCAATGACCGCGCGCAGTTCGCCGAGCTCGAGACGCTGGGCGAGCTCACGCAGATCGCGTGGCAGAAGGGCTGCCAGGTGATGATCGA
>DASXOK010000107.1:0-4095 GCA_036494425.1 Pseudolabrys sp. | reverse complement strand
TGGGACACGCAGATGCTGTTCTTCCTCAGCAAGGGATTCCGCGTCATTGCCCATGACCGCCGCGGCCACGGCCGATCAAGCCAGACCGGCGACGGCCATGACATGGACCACTACGCCGATGACCTTGCGGCTGTGACCGAGCATCTCGACCTGAAGAACGCCATCCACGTCGGCCATTCCACCGGCGGCGGCGAGGTGGCGCACTATCTCGGACGCCACGGTGAGAGCCGTGTGGCGATGGCGGCGCTGATCAGCGCGGTCCCGCCCTTGATGGTGAAGACGGCGGCCAATCCAAACGGTCTTCCCAAGGAGGTATTTGACGGGCTTCAGGCGCAGCTTGCAGCCAATCGCTCGCAATTCTATCGCGCGCTTCCGGAGGGGCCTTTCTATGGCTACAACCGGCCGGGCGCGAAACCCTCGGAGGCCATCATCGCGAACTGGTGGCGCCAGGGCATGATGGGCGGCGCAAAGGCCCACTACGACGGGATCGTCGCCTTCTCACAGACCGATTTCACCGACGATCTCAAGAAGATCACCGTGCCGGTGCTGGTGATGCACAGCGAAGACGATCAGATCGTTCCCTACGTCGCGTCCGGGCCCATGTCGGCAAAGCTGCTCAAGAACGGGACGCTGAAGACCTACAAGGGCTTCCCGCACGGCATGCCCACTACGGAAGCGGAAACGATCAACGCTGATCTTCTGTCGTTCATTCAGGAGAAGTCGGGCAAATCGGCGGCCGCCGCGTAGACGACGGCAACGGCCTACAGCGCAAGCGATCGTGGCGGCAAGCGGCCGTCACGATCGCTTTTCTTTTTGGGGGCCGGATTGGAGCATCCCATACGATCCGCTGCAGGCTGGTCCTCGCGTTCCGCAGGGGAAAACACCGACATCGCCTTGAAGAATCGAACCTTCGCGCCCCATATCCGCGGTTCCGTTTCGGGCATAGAGTTGCCCGACGTTCTTGTGAGGTGCTTTCTTGATGATGTCGATACAGGCGCGCATATCCACGGAACTCGGAGTGAAGGAGCAACAGGTTCAAGCCGCGGTCGAGCTGCTCGACGGCGGCGCGACGGTTCCCTTCATCGCGCGCTATCGCAAGGAAGTCACAGGATCGCTCGACGATGCGCAGCTTCGCACGCTGGAAGAGCGGCTGCGCTATCTGCGTGAGCTGGAAGAGCGGCGCAAAGTCATCCTCGACTCTGTGCGTGAGCAGGGCAAGCTCGACGCCAAGCTGGAAGCTGCGATCATGGCCGCCGACAGCAAAGGCCGTCTCGAGGATATTTATCTCCCGTACAAGCCGAAGCGCCGCACCAAGGCCGAGATCGCCAAGGAAGCGGGCCTCGAACCGCTCGCCGATCTGTTGCTCACGGCGCCGCAGAACGTGCCGGCGGTCAGCGCCGCGCCCTTCGTGTCGGCCGACAAGAATGTCGCCGACGCGGCAGCGGCGCTGGATGGCGCGCGCGCCATTCTTGTCGAGCGCTTCGCCGAGAACGCGGACCTCATCGGCGCCTTGCGCGAGGAGCTGTGGGCGAACGGCCGCCTCAAGTCGGCGGTGCGCGACGGCAAGAAGACCGAGGGGGCGAAATTCAGCGACTATTTCGACTTTTCGGAAGCCTTCAGCAAGATGCCGTCGCATCGCGTGCTGGCGCTGTTCCGCGGCGAACGCGAGGAGATGCTCGACATCACGGTCGAGCCGGACGATCCGGCGACGCGCACTTTGGTGAGCGCTTATGAGCTGCGCATCATGCGCACTTACGGCATCGCCGATCAGGGCCGCCCGGGCGACAAATGGCTCACCGAGACCCTGCGCTGGGCGTGGCGCACCAAGATTTTCATCACGCTGTCGATCGACCTGCGCATGCGGCTGTGGAACGCGGCGGAAGAGGAAGCCGTGCGCGTCTTCGCGTTTAACCTGCGTGATCTCCTGCTCGCAGCGCCCGCGGGCGCGCGGCCGACATTGGGCCTCGATCCCGGCTTTCGCACCGGCGTGAAGGTCGCGGTGGTCGATGCCACCGGCAAGGTGGTGGATACCAGCACGATCTATCCGCACGAGCCGCAGCGGCGCTGGGATGAAGCGCTCGCCATCCTCGCCAACCTCGTGCGCAAGCATAAGGTCGAGCTGATCGCGATCGGCAATGGCACCGCCTCGCGCGAGACCGACAAGCTCGCGATCGAGCTGGTGAAGGGCCTTGCCGATCTCAAGCTGCACAAGGTCGTGGTGTCGGAAGCCGGCGCCTCGGTCTATTCGGCCTCGGCCTATGCGTCGGAGGAATTGCCTGATCTCGACGTGACGCTGCGCGGCGCGGTGTCGATCGCGCGGCGGCTGCAGGATCCGCTGGCGGAACTGGTGAAGATCGATCCGAAGTCGATCGGCGTCGGCCAGTATCAGCACGATCTCAGCGAATTCAAATTGTCGCGCTCGCTCGGCGCGGTCGTCGAAGACTGTGTGAACGGCGTCGGCGTGGACTTGAACACGGCGTCGGCGCCTTTGCTCGCGCGCGTGTCGGGGATCGGCCCGGGGCTGGCACAGAGCATCGTGTCGCACCGCGACTCGCACGGGCCGTTCCGCTCGCGCAAGGCGCTCAAGGATGTGCCGCGGCTCGGCCCCAAGGCGTTCGAGCAATGCGCCGGCTTCCTGCGCATCCCCGGCGGCGACGATCCGCTCGATGCCTCCGCGGTGCATCCGGAATCCTATCCGGTGGTGCGGCGGATCATCGAAGCGACCAAGAGCGACATCCACGTTCTGATCGGCAACGCGCCGGTGCTGCGCGCGCTCTCGCCGAAATCCTTCGTCGACGAAAAGTTCGGCCTGCCGACGGTCACCGACATTCTGCGCGAACTGGAGAAGCCGGGACGCGATCCGCGTCCGGCGTTCAAGACGGCGGAGTTCAAGGAGGGCGTCGAGACGCTCAACGACCTCAAGGCCGGCATGGTGCTCGAGGGCGTGGTGACGAATGTCGCGGCGTTCGGCGCCTTCGTGGATATCGGCGTGCACCAGGACGGGCTCGTGCACGTCTCGGCAATGTCGAAGACATTCGTGAAAGACCCGCGCGATGTGGTGAAGCCGGGCGATATCGTGCGCGTGAAGGTGATGGAGGTGGACAAGCCGCGCAAGCGCATTAGCCTGTCGTTACGGCTCGACGACGAGGCCGGCGCGCAGCCGGCGCGTTCCGCCGGCGCGGAACGCGGCTCCGCAAAGCACACCTCCGCGAGTTCCCAGAAAAGCAAAGCCGGTTCATCGGGCGGCGCGTTGGCCGACGCCTTGCGACGTGCGGGGCTTGCCGGGCGCAATGCGAGCAATTGACGCGCGCGTCGCACGTCAGAGGTGTTGACGCCAACGTTAACTTTTTCAGATTTGGCCTAAGGCCGCATTAGAGGGGGCAGGAGCATTCCAACACGCGCAGCCAAGAGTGTTGGGGACGTCATGGCCGATCCTTCCAATCCACAGCCCAAGGAAGTTGAACGCCTCGCCTGCGCGACATGCAGCGGGTTCCTCAAGCTTGGATCGTCGGTTCCCGCGCGCGAGGGTCATCCCGGCTACGACATCATGCGGTGCGTCAATTGCGGATCGATCGCGTGGTTCAAGCGCGAAGAAAAATGAATCGTGCGGTTAGCGTCGCGCCTGCGGAGCTCTGACCGGCTCGCTAGGCGGAAGCGGACATTTGTAAGTATCGGTTCGAGATGGGACCGGATGCCGATCAGACCTTGAATACCTCGTGCACCGAGGTCTGGAAGGAGCCGCCGTTCATCGGACCGCCGCCGGCGACGTGGATGGCATCGCCCACCACGGCGGCGCCCATGCCGTGACGCGGCGTGCGCATGGGCGCGTAAGCCTGCCAGCTATCGGCCTGCGGATCGTAGGCTTCGATTTGGCCGAACACGCGCCGCGTGCCTTCGCCGCCCATGCAGAACAATTTGCCGCGGTAGAGAACGCCGCCATGCCCCGAGCGTGGCGTCGGCATCGGCGCACGCTCTTCCCAGCGGTCCCTCTTGGCGTCGTAGACGACGTGCATTCCCGTGTTGAAGTCGAACGTGTCCATGCGCCCGCCGACGACCGAGATCATCCCGGCGACGACAACGGCCGCCGTGTGATCG
>DASXOK010000106.1:0-2055 GCA_036494425.1 Pseudolabrys sp. | reverse complement strand
GGCGGGTGCTGCGCTCGACCTCACCATCCGCATGCGGCGGAACCGCCGCAGCGACTGGACGCGGCGCATGGTGTGCGAGAACGTCCTCACCACCGGCGACCTGATCTGGCCGCTGTTCGTCATGGATGGCGACAATGCCCGCACGCCGGTCGCCTCGATGCCCGGTGTCGAGCGGCTCTCGGTCGATCAGATCGCGCGCGAAGCGGTGCGCGCGGCTGAGTTGAGCATCCCCTGCATCGCCCTCTTCCCGTATATCGACCCCAGTCTGCGCGACGAGGCCGGCAGCGAGGCGCTCAACCCGGTCAACCTGGTGTGCCGCACCATCCGCGCCATCAAGAAGGAAGTACCGGACATCGGCGTGCTCTGCGACGTGGCGCTCGACCCGTTCACCAGCCATGGCCATGACGGCCTGATCCGCGACGGCGTCATCCTCAACGACGAGACGGTGGCCGTGCTGATCAGGCAGTCGCTGGTGCAGGCGGAAGCCGGCTGCGACATCATCGCGCCGTCCGACATGATGGACGGGCGCGTCGGCGCCATCCGCAGGGCGCTCGATCAGGCGAATTTCCTCGACGTCTCGATCATGGCCTATGCCGCGAAATATGCCTCGGCCTTCTACGGCCCGTTCCGTGACGCGGTCGGCTCGGCCAAGGCGCTCACCGGCGACAAGCGCACCTATCAGATGGATCCGGGCAATACCAACGAGGCGCTGCGCGAGGTCGCGCTCGACATCGAGCAAGGCGCCGACATGATCATGGTCAAGCCCGGCATGCCCTATCTCGACATCGTGCAGCGGGTAAAGGACGCCTTCGCCATGCCGACCTTCGCCTATCAGGTGTCGGGCGAATACGCGATGATCATGGCCGCCGCGCAGAATGGCTGGCTCGACGGCGAGCGCGCGATGCTCGAGAGCCTGATCGGATTCAAACGCGCCGGCTGCGACGGCGTGCTCACCTATTTCGCGCCGCGCGTGGCGGAAAAACTGAAACAAAGCTGAAAACCCGCAACGCTTCTTCCTCCCCGGCCGCAAATCGTGCGGCCTTCCTAATCGACAGGTACAGATTCCATGGGTGAATTCGCCATCGGTCAAGGCGTGGCGCGCTTTGAGGATCCGCGGCTCATACAGGGCGGCGGGCGCTATGTGGACGACATCAAGCTGCCCGGCATGGCCTATGGCGTGGTGCTGCGCTCCCAGCACGCGCACGCGAAGATCAATTCGCTCGACATCAGCGCCGCCAAGGCCGCGCCCGGCGTGCTTGCGGTGCTCACCGCCGCCGATGTGAAGGCCGCCGGCTGGAACGACATCCCGGTGCCGGGCGGGCTCAAGCGCCGCGACGGCTCGCCGATGTACAAGCCGCGCTATCCGATCCTCGCCGACACTTATGTGCGCTGGGTCGGCGACTATGTCGCCTTCGTCGTCGCCGAGACGCAGGCGCAGGCGCTCGATGCGGCCGAGATGATTGCGGTCGATTACGATGAGCTGCCCGCCGTCACCGCCACGGAGGATGCGGCCAAGCCTGACGCCCCGCGCGTGTGGGCGGGTGCGCCGGACAATATCTGCTTCGTCGAACTGATCGGCGACAAGGCCAGAACCGACGAAGCCTTCGCCAATGCTGCGCACGTGGTGGAGGGCAAGTTCGTCATCAACCGCGTCACCGCGGCGACGATGGAGCCGCGCGGCGCGGTCGGCGATTATCACGCCGCGGAGGACCGCTACACGATCTACACGGCGTTGCAGCGACCGCATCCGACGCGCGCCGATCTCGCGAAGATGATGAATGTGTCGGAGAGCAAGGTGCGCGCCGTCACCGGCGACACCGGCGGCTCGTTCGGCATGAAGTCGCCGATCTTCAACGAGACGCCGCTGGTGCTGCTCGCCTCCAAGATCACCGGCCGGCCGGTGAAGTGGATTTCGACGCGCACCGAGTCGTTCCTCTCCGACGCGCAGGCGCGCGACAACGTCACCGAGGCCGAACTGGCGCTCGACAAAGACGGCGTCTTCCTCGGCTTCCGCGTGAAGACCATCGCCGCCATCGGCGCTTATCTGCAGCAGGC
>DASXOK010000105.1:0-2762 GCA_036494425.1 Pseudolabrys sp. | reverse complement strand
TTCCTGTCCAATCAATTCACGCTGCAGATTGCCCTCAACCGGGATTTTGAATCGGAAAAGGTGCGCAAGGCCTGGATCGATCACGTGACCAAGGTCGCCCTGCTCTATTGCGTCGCCGACAAGAACCTCATCGAATTGGGCACCCCCGATACGTTGGCCGCGGCCAGCTGAACGTCGGCTTTTCCCGTCCGGCATCTGAACAGAAAACGCGCAGCCGGTGCCCGCATTTCGCGCGGCGTAGCCTCATGAGGACGAACCCGCTCAGTTGACTATCCGGTCAAGGCTCTCGTATCATTTTCCGGCGCTATTCGCGCGGACGTGGAGGCGAGATGTCCAAGCTCCTGGGACGGCTACGAGGCGATCCGTTGAGCGGTCGCAGCGCCGTGGCATCTCCGGCCCCATCTCCACTCATCGAAATCGTCAGCCTGGAAAAGCGCTTCAAGACGCGCTCGGGCGAGGTCGTGACCGCGCTGTCAAACGTCAGCCTCGATATCCAAGAGAACGAATTCGTCTCCGTCGTCGGGCCAAGCGGATGCGGCAAAACCACGCTGCTGCGCATCCTTGCCGGGCTGGAGCAGGCGTCGTCCGGCGTGGTGCATTGCGGTGGGCAAAGCGTCAGCGCGCCGCGGCCCGACGTCAGCGTGGTGTTCCAACAGGCGATGCTCTTGCCTTGGGACACCGTGATGACCAACGTGCTTCTGCCCGTGCATCTCAAAGGTGACAAATCGGCTGCGGCGGTCGCGCGGGCCGAACGGCTGCTCGCCTTCATGGGCCTGAAGGATTTCGCGCAGAAATATCCGTTTGAGCTGTCCGGCGGTATGCAGCAGCGCGTCTCGATATGCCGCGCTCTGATGCGCGAGCCGCGCATTCTTCTCATGGATGAGCCGTTCGGCGCGCTCGACGCGATGACGCGCGAGGCGATGAACGTGGAGCTGATGCGGATCTGGGCCGAGGAGCGCAAGACCGTGATCTTCATCACGCACAGCATCCCCGAAGCGGTTCTCTTGGGCGATCGCGTGATCGTCATGTCGCCGCGGCCCGGACGTGTCTCGGAGATCATTGACGTGGACATCGAGCGGCCGCGCAATCTGCTGACCATGAGCACCGCGCGCTTTGGCGAACTGTGCGGCCACATCCGCACGGTGTTCGGCGCAGAGTCATCGACTGGCCCTTCGCTATGACGGCATCGGCAAACACACCCTTGCTCCGTCGCCTGCAGGTGCTGTTGTTCGCAGTGCTTATCCTCGCGGTGTGGGAAGGGGCCTGCCGAGGGCTTCACATATCGTCATTGATTCTCCCGGCTCCTTCCGAGATCGCCGCAAAGCTCGTGTCGCTGTCGGTCTCGGGCGTCATCTGGCCGCATCTGTGGGCGACATTGATCGAGATTTTTTCCGGCTTCCTGCTCGGCGTCGGGGCGGGCCTGGTGAGCGGCGCCATGGTGTCGCTCGTGCCGGTGCTGGAGCGGCTCGTCTATCCTTATCTCGTCGCCCTGCAGACTTTGCCGAAAGTCGCGATCGCGCCGCTGTTCATCATCTGGTTCGGCTACGGATTGTTCTCCAAGGTCGTGATCACGGCGCTCGTCTGCTTCTTTCCCATTCTGGTCAGCGTCGTCGCCGGCTTTCACGCTACTGACAAGGACCAGCTCGACATGATGAAGGCCTTCGGCGCCACCAAGTGGCAGACATTGGTCCGGCTGCGGATTCCCTCCGCGCTCGTCCTGATCTTCGCCGGGCTCGAGATCGCCGCCGTGCTGGCCGTGATTGGCGCCATCGTCGGCGAATTCGTGGGCGCGCAAGTCGGCCTCGGCTACCTGATCGTGACCCTCAACTTCAATCTCGACGTGCCCGGCGTGTTCGCGGTGCTGATCTATCTCTCGGTGATCGGTTTGATCCTGCACGGAGCGATGCGTTTCGCCGCCCGGCGATACATCTTCTGGATCCGGCGCAATGACGCCGCGGTCATGGTCTAATGGCGAAAGCAGGGTGATGTATGAAAAGGCGCGATATCGCACGTAAGCTGCCTCTGTTGGCTCTGGTTTCCGCCGTCGCGTTCGGCTTTGGGCAATCGGCGTTCGCTTTGGAAAGCGTTCGCATCTTGATTCCGGTCCGCTCGATCGACGAGGCGTTCTCGCCCTTCGTCGTCGCGAAAGAGAAGGGCTATTTCGCCCAAGAGGGGTACGACGTCACGCTGATCCCCGTCGCCGGCTCGAATGAAGCCGCCATCCAGATATCGGCCGGCAACGCCGAAGTCGGCGCCGCTTCGCCCGGCGAAGCGCTGGTGGGCATCCGGTCCGGCAAGCTCGACATCAAATACTTCTACGACCTCTACTATGCGAACATCTGGTCGGTCGCCGTCCTGCCGGACAGCCCGATCAAGACGCTCGCCGACTTAAAGGGCAAGAAGGTCGGCGTGCAGTCGATGGGCAGCGCAGGCGTCACCTACGGGCGTGCCTTCGCCAATGCGGCGGGCCTCGATCCACAAACGGACATTTCGTTTCTACCGATTGGCATTGGCGCGCAGGCGATCACCTCCGTCCAGCGCAATCTGGTGGATGCCGTGGTCTATTGGGATGCCGCGCTCGCGAAGATGCAGTTCTCTGGCTTGAAACTGCGCACCGTCCCGGCGCCGGAAAGCCTCAGCACGCTGCCGGATGTCGGCATGTTGGCGCGGCCCGAACTCATCGACAAGAACCCGAAGATGCTGGTCGGCATCGCGCGCGCGGTCGCCAAGGGATACGATTACAGCATGGCCAACCCCGAAGC
>DASXOK010000104.1:0-6003 GCA_036494425.1 Pseudolabrys sp. | reverse complement strand
GGCGCTCAGTCTGCACTCTCAATACGGGTATGGCCAGACCCTCATTTTCTGTTTGCCGATCTGCCAAAGCCGCGCGAGGCCGTTTGGCTCGATGATCAGAAAGAAGATGATCAACCCGCCCACGGTCATGAACGTGAGATGTTCGACGGTCGACGGCAGGATATCCCAGCCGAGCGCAGACACGGCGCTGCGCATGAAGATCGGCAAGCCGTAGATCAAGGCAGCGCCGAAGAACGAGCCGGCCAGGCTGCCGAGCCCGCCAATGATGACCATGAAAAGTATAAAGAACGACTGGTCGATCCCGAAGACCGCCGGTTCGGCGCTGCCGTACCACAGGAAGACCATAAGCGCGCCGGCGACGCCACAATAGTAAGACGATACGGCGAAGGCGAGCAGCTTGGTGCGGTAGAGCTTGATGCCGATCAATTCAGCCGCGAGGTCCATGTCGCGCACCGCCATCCAACTCCGGCCGACGCGGCCATGCACCAGATTCGATGCGAACCAAGTCAAAAGCGTCACGACGGAGAGGATCACGAGATAACGAAACTGCGGGGTGGCGTTCGGGCCGGTAACGGGCATACCGAGCAACGTGCGCGTCGGCACCTCGATGGCACCCGAGACGTTGTAATTGACCAGCCACGGCACCCGCACGAAGCACCAGTCGAGGAAGAACTGCGCCGCCAGTGTCGCGACCGCAAGATAGAACCCCTTGATGCGCAGCGACGGCAGACCGAACAGGATGCCCACGCCGCTTGCGAACAGACCCGACACCAGAATCCAGACGATGATGTTCACGCCGGGGAAGAGTGTGGTCAGCTTGTAACAGGCGAAGGCGCCGACCCCCATGAAGCCGCCGGTGCCAAGCGACAGGAGCCCTGTGTAGCCTGTGAGAACATTGAGCCCGATCGCCGCCAGCGCGAAGATCAAGACGGGCACCATCACGACGCTCAGAAAGAAGTCGGACGCACCGAGCGGCAGCAGGACAAAGGCCGCGAACAAGATCACGGCGAGCCCGACGCGGTCCTGAAGGATCGGGAAGACCGATTGGTCGGCCCAGTAGCTTGTCTTGAACTGACCGGCCTCGCGATAGAACATGCCTGTCCCTCAAATCCGTTCGATGATCTTCTCGCCGAACAGGCCCTGCGGCCTGAACAGCAAGAAGACGAGCGCGATGAAATAAGCGAGCCAGCTTTCGATGCCGGAGCCAAGCAAGGGGCCCCAATAGAATTCGCCGAGCTTCTCGCCGATGCCGATGATCAATCCGCCGATGATCGCGCCGGGGATCGACGTGAAGCCGCCAAGGATCAGAACGGGTAGCGCCTTCAGCGCGATG
The DNA here is from genome assembly GCA_036494425.1 of Pseudolabrys sp. GTDB lineage: Bacteria > Pseudomonadota > Alphaproteobacteria > Rhizobiales > Xanthobacteraceae > Pseudolabrys. Next base: position 4,670 of record DASXOK010000104.1, on the reverse strand, counting down.
ATCTGCAGCGAGAACGAGACTTCCGACCGCGCTCCCCACATGATACCGGTCGCCAGGGCGACAATGCCGGCAGCGAACCACACGACGACCCAGATATGCTCGAGCGAAATGCCGACCGAAAGCGCCGCCTTGTGGCTGTCGGCGACGGCCCGCAGCGCGCGCCCGATGCGCGTGCGCTGGAACAGAAAGCTAAGCCCCGCGACCATCAGCGACACGATGATGACGGCCGCGATGTCGATCTTCTGCATGCTGACGAAGCCGCCGGCCATTTTGATGTCGACGGCGCCGCGCGGCAGACCGAGCTGCTCGGCAATCATCACCTTGGGATCGCCGCCAAAGACGAGTTCGCCAAAGCCGATGAGGAAATAAGTGAGGCCGAACGTGGCCATGAACAGGATGATGTCGGGCTGATTGACCAGCGGCCGCAGCATCACGCGCTCGATGACGAAGGCCAGGCCCAACATCACCGCGATGGTCACCGCAAGGGCGAGATAGGCGGCAAGCGCGCCCGCGGGCACGCCCCAGCGCCGCAAGGTGTCGTACAGCCCGACCAGTGCCAACGCTGCGAAGACGACCATGATGCCCTGCGCAAAATTGAACACGCCGGAGGCCTTGAAGATGAGCACGAAGCCGAGCGCGATCAGCGAATAGAGCACGCCGGCGACAAGGCCATCCCAAAGCGTTTGCACGAGCAGGTCGGGTGCCGTGCCCATCTGCACAAAAGGGTCGATGAAGACTTTGTACAGAAGGTCCATCGTCCGACTCTCAATGCGCCACGCCGAGATAGGCGTCGATCACGGCCTGATTCCCCATCACGTCCGCCGGCGTGCCATCGGCGATCTTGATGCCGTGATCGAGCACCACGACGCGGTCCGACAAGTCCATCACCACGCCCATATCGTGCTCGATCAGCGCGATGGTCGTGCCGTAATGGTCGTTCACGTCGAGGATGAAGCGCGACATGTCTTCCTTCTCCTCGATGTTCATGCCCGCCATCGGCTCGTCGAGCAGCAGGAGCTCGGGCTCCATGGCGAGCGCGCGGCCAAGCTCGACGCGTTTCTGCAAGCCGTAAGGGAGACGGCCGACCGGCGTGCGGCGAATATCCTGGATCTTAAGGAAATCGATGATCTCCTCGACGAACAGGCGGTGCTCGACCTCCTCGCGCAGGGCCGGTCCATGCCGCAGCAACTGCCAGAAGAACGAGCGATGCATCTTCAGGGTGCGGCCGGCCATGATGTTATCGAGCACGCTCATGCCGCGGAATAGCGCCACGTTCTGGAACGTGCGCGCGATGCCGCCGGCGGCGGCTTCGTGCGGACGCATCTTCGCGCGCGTCTTGCCCTTGAACGCGATGCGGCCCTGCTGCGGCTGATAGAAGCCGTTGATCACGTTGAGCATCGACGTCTTGCCGGCGCCGTTCGGTCCGATGATGGCGCGGATTTCGCCCTTGCGAATGTCGAAGGAAACACCGCTCACCGCCTTCACGCCGCCGAAGGCGAGCGACACGTCCTCGACTGCCAGGAGCACGTCGCCCGCCGCGACATCGGGGCCGGTCGGGGCTCTCATGGAGAGCTCCCGCAACATGCCTTCACCCTCCCCTGGAGGGGGAGGGTCGATGCGCGAAGCGCATCGGGGTGGGGTGACCTCCGCAACAAAAGATCACCCCCTCCCGGCGTGCTGCGCACGCCGACCTCCCCCCTCTCGGGGGAAGTAAAGAGAGTGCGCGGCACGGGATGAACGACGATCATGCCGCCTTCTCCATCGCAGCGGCCGGCGCCACCGGCTGCATGTCGCGGATCTTCACGCGCGCGCTGATGGTGCCCTTGCGGCCATCCTCGAAGGTGACCTCGGTGGCGATGTCGGCCTCTTTGGAGCCATCGTAGAAAGCCGCGATCAGCGGCGCATAGCGCTCGGCAATGAAGCTGCGGCGGACCTTCTGCGTTCGCGTCAGCTCGCCGTCGTCGGCATCCAGCTCCTTGTGCAAAATGAGGAAGCGCTTGATCTGCGCGCCGGCCATTACATTGTCCTGCACCAGCGAGCGGTTCACCTCGGCGACGTGCTTTTCGATCATGTCGTAGACGAGCGGGTGGCCAGCGAGCTCCTGATAGGAGGCGTAGACCACGTTGTGGCGTTCGGCCCAGCTTCCCACCGCCGTGAGATCAATGTTGATCATCACCGCGACAAAGTCGCGCTTGTCGCCGTAAGCCACCGCCTCGCGGATATTGGGGAAGAACTTGAGCTTGTTCTCGATGTATTTTGGCGGAAACAGCGTGCCGTCGGGGAGCTTCCCGACGTCCTTGGCGCGGTCGATGATCTTGAGGTGTCCGGTCTTCTCGTCGAAGTAGCCGGCATCGCCCGTCTTCACGAAACCGTCCGGCGTCATCGCCTCGGCGGTCTTGGCCGCGTCCTTGAAGTAGCCGGTGAACATGCCCGGCGACTTGAACAGCACCTCACCGTTCTCGGCGATACGGATATCGACGTTCGGACACGCAGGCCCGACGGTGTCGGAATGGATCGAGCCGTCCGGCTGGGCCGTGATGTAAAGGAAAGCCTCGGTCTGGCCGTAGAGCTGCTTCAGGTTCAGCCCGATCGAGCGATAAAACGCGAAGAGGTCCGGCCCGATCGCCTCGCCCGCCGTGTAGGCGATGCGCACGCGCGAGAAGCCGAGCACATTTTTCAGCGGCGCATAGACCAGGATGTTACCGAACCAATAGAGCAGCCGGCCCGTCAGCGGCACGCTCTGGCCGTTGAGGATGCGCTCGCCGTAGTGCCGCGCGACGCCGATAAAATAGTGAAACATCTTCCGATTGAGGAAGCCGGCGTCCTCCATGCGGATCATGACGCGCGTCAGCAACTGTTCGAGCGTGCGCGGGGGCGCGAAATAGAAGCTTGGGCCGATTTCGCGCAAGTCGGCCGCCGCGGTGTCGCTGCTTTCCGGGCAGGCCATGCAAAAGGCCGCCACCATGCCCTGTGCATAATTGAGGTAGTGGTCGCCGACCCAGGCAATCGGCAGATAGGCGAACGCCACGTCTTTTTCGGTCAGATGATCGAAAGCGACGGTATCGGAGGCCGCATTGATCGAACCGGCATTGGTGAGCACCACGCCCTTGGAGGTGCCTGTCGTGCCCGACGTGTAGAGAATGATGGACGGGTCCGAGCCTTTGCCCGCTTCGATCTCGGCATCGAGCCAGGCGGACAATCCAGGCTCCGTCGCCAGCGCCTTACGCCCTTCCGCGATGAGATCGTCTATGGCCTGCAGCCGCGTATGATCATAATCACGCAGACCCCGCCGCTCGTCATAGAACATGCGTTCGAGCGCCGGAACGCGCTCCAACACCGACGTGATCTTGTCGACCTGCTCCTGGTCCTCGACAGCGGCGAAACGCACGCCGGCGTGGTTCAGAACGAAGGCGAGTTCGTCGGCGACGGCGTCGGCATAGACCGGCACGGGGATAGCGCCGAGCATCTGCGCGGCCATCACCGACCAATAGAGCTTCGGCCGGTTGGCGCCGACAATCGCAATGGTATCGCCGCGCGTAAGCCCGAGCCGGTGCAGACCGGCGGCATAGGCGCGCACGATCTCCACCACCTCGCTCCAGGTCCAGCTTTGCCAGATGCCCAGATCCTTGTGCCGCATGGCGGGCCGCGCACCATACAGGCGCGCGTTATCGACCAGAAGCTTCGGGAATGTCTCCGCACGTGCGGCGCGTGACGCCACAGCCCGTCCCTCTCCTCCGGCCCCGCAGGTGGCGCGCCGGCATGTTTCCCCTTGGCCGCCCTCTTCGGGGCAGTCTCGTTGTTTCGATATGAAAACACCGCCCGCGGCGGGTCAAGCCTCGCCCGGCGGGCTATTCGGAGGATAAAGGCGGCTAAATTACTCGGCTGCCTTGAGAAACGGCGTTGTGCCGGCGCGGAATTGCTCGCGCAAGGAGGCTTCCTCGGCCTTGGCAGCGACGAGATGCCGCTGTTTCACCGGACCATAACCGCGAATCTTTTCCGGGACCGAGGCGAGCGCCACGGCGGTCTGGTGGTTGTAGGCGGTCAGCTCCGCCATGATGGTTTTCAGCAACGCCTCAAAGTCGGCGATGAGCTTGCGCTCAGTCCGGCGGTCCTGGCTGTAGCCGAACGGATCGAGCAGCGTGCCGCGCAGGAATTTGAACTTCGCAAGCACCGCGAAGGCCTTCAGCATGCCGGGGCCATAGGATTTCTTCTTCGGCTCGCCGGTGCGGGGATCTGGCTTCGCCAGCAGCGGCGGCGCGAGATGGAATTCAAAGCGCAGGTTGTCGCCGTCGAACTGCGACTTCACACGCTCGAGGAAATTGGTGTCGGTGTAGAGCCGCGCGACTTCGTACTCGTCCTTGTAGGCCATCAGCTTGAACAGATAGCGCGCCACGGCTTCGGCGAGCGCCGACTGCCCCGGCGCCTTCTCGGCTTCGGCAGCGCGGATCTTGTCGACCAGCCGGCGGTAGCGTCGCGCATAACGGCGACTCTGATAGGCGGTGAGGAAGGCCACGCGCCGCTCCACCATCTCGTCGAAGGACTGCGACAGCTTGAGCGAGTCGTTCTCTTCCTGCGGCTTCGGCGTGACGAGGCTCTGCACGGCCGCCGGATCGATCGCAGCACGCCGGCCGTACTTGAAGGCGGAGAGGTTCATCGCCACCGCCTCGCCG
>DASXOK010000103.1:0-4720 GCA_036494425.1 Pseudolabrys sp. | reverse complement strand
AGCGCCGTACCGATGCCCTGCGCGATGCCGCCCTGGATTTGTCCGTCGACGATCATCGGATTAACGATCGTGCCGCAGTCTTCAGCCACCGCGTAATCGAGAATCTCGACTTTGCCGGTGTCCGGATCGACCGCGACGACCGCCGCATGGGTGCCGTAAGAGAACACCCCACCGGAATCGCCGGGCTCGTAAGTCGCCGTCACTTCCAGCAAAGGCTGCTCACCCATCGGCAACAGCTCCTGCCGGATGTTGGCCGCGCGCGCGATTTCCGCCAGCGTCACCGTGCCGTTCGGGCCATGGATCACGCCGTGCTCGGCCCGCACATTCTCGACATCGGTCTGCAAGAGGTGCGCGCCGATTTTGCGCGCCTTCGCGAGCAATTCGCGGCTGGCTTTGGCCACCGCGCCGCCAGCGAAGACGATGCTGCGCGACGCGAATGTGCCGAAGCCGAACGGACCCGCCGCCGTGTCGCCGTAGCGGACGGAGATCGCGGACGGATCGAGCGTGAGCTCCTGTGCCGCAATCTGCGACAGCGTCGTCTCCAGCCCCTGACCGTGGTTCTGGATGCCGACGTGCATCAGCACCGAACCGTCAGGCAGCATGCGCGCCGTCGCCGATTCGTAGCCTGGCACCACACGCGACTTGCGCTTGGTCCATTCCGCGGCGCCGTGGCCGCTTTGCTCGGTATAGAAAGCAAAACCGACCCCGATGGCACGGCCATCCGGCTCGCCCGCCGCCTGGCGTTTGCGCAAGGACGGAAGATCCACCATGGCGACGACCGTTTCCAACGACGCGTGATAGTCGCCGGTATCGAGCAGCAAGCCGCCCATGGTCCGATAGGGGAGCTGGTGCGACGCGACGAGGTTTAGCCGCCGCACCTCCACCGGATCACGGCCGATTTCGCGGGCCACTTCGTCCACCGCGCGCTCGATCGCGAAGCAGGCTCCGGGCCGCGCGACGCCGCGATAGGGACCCATTGGCGCCTTGTTGGTCGCCACGGTGAAGGTATTCACCTTCAGATGCTTCATCTGATACGGGCCGGGCAGATTACGCGCGGCCATGCTCGCTTCCATGAACGAGCCGGTCGGCCATAGCGAATAGGCGCCGGAATCGATGTAAACATCGCCGGCCAGCCCGAGCAGATGCCCTTCGCGGTCGGCCCAAATGGTGAGATCGTAATAATGATCGCGCGCATGCACTGACGCGAGCAGATGTTCGCGCCGGTCTTCAATCCAGCGCACGGGATGGCCGAGCTTCAAAGCCAGCGCAGCCACGGCGATCTCTTCCGGCATCAGGCGATTCTTGCCGCCGAAGCCGCCGCCGACATCGGGCGCAATCACCCGGATCTGATTTTCCGGTAGGCCCAGCGCCATCGCGAGGCCGTGGCGCATGACGTGCGCGCCCTGCGTTGAGAGATAGATCACCAGTTCGCTGAGACGCGCGTCCCAGTAAGCGAGCGCGCCGCGGCCTTCAAGATGAATGGTCGCCTGCCGGTTCATCTTGAACTGGCGCTTCACCTGAACAGGCGCCGACGCGAGCGAAGCGATGTCGCCCTCGGTGACCGTGCTCTTAATGTAGAGGTTGTCGGGCCAGGCCTCGAACAGGCGCGGGCTGTCCGGGCGCGTCGCGGCAACGACGTCGACGACCGCCTGGAGCTCTTCCAGCTCGACCGTGACGGCTTCGGCGATGTCCTCGGCCTGCGCGCGCGTCGGCGCCACACAGGCCGCGATCGTCTGCCCGACATAGCGCACTTTATCCGACGCGAGCGCGGGATATGGCGACTGCCGGAAATTGGAGAGTTCGGGCCCGGCCTGAACGATCTGCAACGCGTCGAGATCGGCGTGCGTGAACACGCGCTTGCGGTACCGCTCGGGCTTCGTCACGCCGCGCAATTTCGCATGCGCCATCTGGCTGCGCACGAAGGCGACGTCTTGCAGGCCGGCCATGCGAATGTCGGCGACGAAGGTGCCCGACCCGATCAGATGCCGGGCATCCTCCTTGCGAAGAAGCCGAGCGCCGATCCAACCGTTTGCCGCGTGCTCAGCCATGACATTCCGCCAGTTTATTCGACCGCGTTTGCGGATCGCAGACTGTCGAACAGCGAGTTGCGCATCAGGAATTGCTTATGCAGCGCTAAGTCTTCCGACATGCGGCGCAGATTATCGAGATTCTTGCGGCGGCTGGCTGGATCTTTTTCTTCGAGAGATTTCTTGTTCTGGATCGATTGCGCCTGCACGAAATCGACCTGCGCCTTGCGCCGCTGGCGGCTGTAACGATCCAGAATGCCGACGTCGGCGCCGTTGAACCAGATATCCGACAATTTGCTCGCAAGGTTCATGGCGTCATGGATGCCGCCATTCATGCCCATGCCTCCGATCGGATTGTTGACGTGTGCGCTGTCGCCGGCGAGCAGGACGCGCCCTTTGTTGAAGGTCGCGGCGACGCGCTGATGCACATCGTAAATCGCGTGATAGGAGATGTCGTACTCGCCAGGCTTGGCAAAGAGGCCTTGCAGACGGCGCTGGACGCCCTCGACGCTCATCGCCGTCTCGCGCGGCTCGTCGGCCGGCACGGGGAAAATGCCGCGCCAGATGCCCGCCCCACCGTTACCCTTGACCTTGAACAGATTCAGCCATTCGGCCGGATCGGAGAAATAGTTGCGCGTGCAGTAGCCGCGCTCGGTCGAGAGAAAATCGAACGTCGTTCCGATCTTGATGAATCGCTCGGGCCATGTGAACCCCTCGAATTCGATTTCGGCGCGCTGGCGCACGAGGCTCCAGGCCCCGTCGGTGCCGATCACGTATTTCGCCTGAAGTGTTTCGGCTTCGCCGCCCTGATTTTTGACCGTCAAAGTGACGCGATCCGCACCCTGCTTCAGATCGGTCAAACGGGTCGAAAACCGAACTTCGCCGATGCCGCTCGCTGTGATCAGCGGCAAGGCCGCGCGCACGAGCTTGTACTGCTCCCATTGCAGCACGAACGGATAGGGCACCTCGCCATCGAGCACGCTGACATCGAAGACCGCGACCAATTCGCCAGTAATACGGTCCCGAAAATGAAAGATCGGCGATTGCAGTCCGCCGGTCGGCTCTTCAGAGAACGCGGCATCCCTCAAGCCGAGTTCGGCGAGCATTTCGACCGTCGGCGGATGCACTGTCGCAGCGCGCTGATCTTCGACAGCATCAGCTTCGGCTTCGAGCAGCGTGACGGGAATTCCCTTCTTCACCAGCGCAAGAGCCATGATGGCGCCGACAGGGCCGGCCCCGACTACGACAACGCGATCATCGCTTTTCTGCATTCCACACCACGCCAAATGAAAAACGCTTCGTATACGAACTAATTTTCAGAGCACTTGCAAGCGACTTTTTTGGGCGGCGATGGCGCGTTCGCATCTGCGAAAAGCCGGGCATTCGGCGCAAGCCGACCGAAGGTGTGCTGATTATTTAGACGGTTAACGCCGCGTCGGCTGGCATGCACGGAGTGGCGGCCGGACGACGTCCCGGCACTTTCGCCGTCGTGAATCGATAATAGCGCTGCCGCTGGAAGCACGATGGATTGTGGTCTAAGTACAAGCGCTGACTGGCAAGAGCGCGAATCAACTCTCGCCGCAAGCACTCTCGAATTCAGGTAACAGAGCACGACATGTTCCGAGCAATCACGGCGGCCGCAACCATTCTCGTTGCGCTCGCCGCTTCCGTTCACGCACAGACCTTCCCGAACAGGCCCGTCCGCATCCTTGTCCCTTATGAACCCGGCGGCATTACCGACATTGCGGCGCGGCTTGTCGGCGCGAAACTCACTGAGTATTGGGGCCAGCAGGTCGTCGTCGAAAACAGGCCGGGCGGCAATGGCCTGATCGCTATGACGGCCGCCGTCAGAGCTGCCCCGGACGGCTATACGCTCGTGATGGCAAGCGGCGGCGATGTCGCGATGAACCCGGCCCTGCTCAAGACGATGCCATATGACGTGGAGCGCGATCTCATTCCGATTTCGGGCGTCAGCGACGCTCCCATCGTCCTCGCAGCCAACAGCGCCAGTCCGTTCAAATCGGTGTCGGACGTGGTCGCAGTTGCAAAAGCGGACCCCGGCTCTGTCAACGTCGGCACGCCCGGCGTCGGCAGCATCACGCATCTCGTGTTGGAATGGCTTGCATTGAGCGCCGGGACGAAGTTTCAAAATGTGCCCTTCAAAGGCGGTGGCCCCGCCGTGCAGGCGCTTGTTTCCGGTGTTGTGCCGCTCGGCATATTGGCCAGTTCCTCGGTCGCTCCGCACGTGAAGAGCGGAACGTTGCGCGTGCTGGGCGTCACCGCGGCGAAACGGTCGGCGCTCAATCCCGAGTGGCCGACGCTGCAGGAGCAGGGCGTGCCGGACGTGAACGCCTCAAATTGGACGGCGCTGTTCGCGCCAAAGGGAACCCCTCAGGCGATCGTCGACAAACTCAACGCCGACGTCGTGAAGGCTCTCGATTCGCCGGACGTGAAGGAACGCTTTGCGTCCGGAGGCGTGCAGGTCATCCCGTCCACGACGGGCGAACTCGCGACGCGAATGAAGACCGAACTGGCAGCCTTCCGGACGGTCATCGCCAAATCGGGGATGCACCTCGAATAGACCGCGGCCGGGACGGAGCAGCGCGGGGGGCCGTCTGGGCCCTCTAGGCATTCAACTCTTCAGTAGCCCAGATAATTAGGCAAAACGGCTGGCGGAGAGGGAGGGATTCTCA
>DASXOK010000102.1:0-2157 GCA_036494425.1 Pseudolabrys sp. | reverse complement strand
GCCGCGGCCGCCGAGCAGCTTCTGGTGGAATTCGAGATACTTCTTGCCGGTCTTGTCCTGCATGCGCACGGCAACGGCGACCTGCGCGGCTTCCACCGAGCCCGGTCCGAGCACGGGGAATTCCTTGAGCACGATCTTGAGCTTCGGATCGTCCTTGAGCAGCGTGAGCATATCGCCCATGGCGCGCTTGCAGTAGCCGCAGTTGTAATCGAAGAACTCGACGAAGGTGACGTTGCCCTGCGGATTGCCGAGGTTCACCTGGCGCGGCGAGGAAAACAGCGTCGCCGCCTGCTGCTTCACCACGTCCTTGTGCTTCTCGGCTTCCGCCGCGGTCTGGCGCTTGTCGAGCTCGGCCATCGCCTCTTGCAGCACTTCGGGGTGGGCGATGAGATAATCGCGCACGATCTTTTCGATCTCGCCGCGCTGCGGCGCGGAGAACTCGTCCGCGCGGACCGCGTAGGGCAGGGCGGCAGCCAGCAACGCGACGCAGGCAACAGCGGCTAGGCGCGGGCTCTTAATCATGGGTTTGTCCTTTGTGGGTGATCAATTGCGGGCATTCGGTTTGAGATTGACGATATCGTCGGCCTGCACCCAGGCGGGCGTGCCGATCTTGAGGCCGGTTTTGGCGCGCGAGGCAAGCTGGCGCGCGGTTGAGACGTCGCCGCGATTGAAGGCGGCCTGTGCCGAGGCGAGATCGGCATTGGCGGTGTCGCCCTTGCGGCCATAGGCGACTGCGAGCTGGGCATAGGCGTCCGGCGCTTCCGGCTCGCGGATGATGGCGCCGCGCAGGAGATTGACGGCCTCCGCCGAATAGCTGCGCTCGTCGGTGGCGTTGAGCGCCTGCGCGAGCAGGATCTCGATCAAGGGCGCACTGTGCGAGAGCTGCACCGCGCGGCGCAACGGCTCGACGGCTTCCTTCGGATGCCCCCCCTCCAGGAGTGCCTGGCCCTTGAGCTCGTAGAAATAGGGATTGCCTGGCTGGCTCTGAATAAGCCCGTCGATCTGCGTCACCGCCTGGCGCAAGTCGGAATGCCGATAGGTCGAGATCGCGCGGGCATAGCGCGCCGGCAGGCTGTTGTCGCTGAGCGGATAGCGGCGCAACACCGTGTCCGGCCGATCGAGGAAGCCGGAGAGCTTCGCGCGCACCAAATCGTGGCGCAGTTGCAGTTCGGGCGAATCCTTGCGGTCCCAGTAGGGGCTGACCTTCGCCTGCGCCTCGAGCGAGGCGACGCGGTCGGCCGGCATCGGATGCGACTGCAGATAGGGATCGACGTAGCGGTTGTTGAACAGGTTCTCGTTGGTCAGGCGCTTGAACAGATCGACCATGCCGCGCGGCGACTGCTGCGTCGCGTTGAGGAATTTCACGCCGGCATGGTCGGCCTGGTCTTCCTGCGTGCGCACATAGGCGAGCAGCGAGCGCTGGATCGCCGACTGCGGCGCCATGATCGCGGCGGCGCCGGCATCGCCGCCGCCACCGCCGGAGCGCGCGCCAGCAACCATAGCGCCGACGCCGAGCAGCATGGCGATGATCGAGGCGGTCTGCGCCGAGGCAAGCTGCTCGCGCATGCGCTGGAGATGGCCGCCGGCCAGGTGCCCGGTCTCGTGCGCCAGCACGCCGATCACCTCGTTCGGAGTCTTGGCGTCGAACAGCGTCCCGGCATTGATGAAGATGTGCCGCCCGTCCATGACAAAGGCGTTGAAGGCGCGGTCGTTGATGACCACCACGCGGATGTTCTGCTTGGCGAGGCCGGCGGCGCGCAGGATCGGCGTCGCGTAGTCGCGCAGCAACTGCTCCATCTCGGTGTCGCGGATGATAGGCATGCCGCGCGGCACGCCTTGTGCGCGCGCCGGGGTGATGCTCGAGCCAATGGTCGTGATGGCGACAGCAAACGCGGTCATGACCGCCAGCGCGCGGGCGGCTGGCGCCATGCGCCGCGTCCTGGTAGGTGTCGCCTGATCGAGCATCGCGATTATCGCCACCAACTGGCGTGACTCTGTGAATGGGCGTGAACCTAGTGACGCGCCCGAAGGCGGTCAACGCGCCTTGCCATCACGAGTTCGATTGTGACTTGCGCTGCCCGCAAGCAAGCCGCCGAATGCGGCAACAGCGGGGCGGCTGCCCTTCGGAAATGGTCTGAAACGATGCTGGATGCGGCA
>DASXOK010000101.1:0-3198 GCA_036494425.1 Pseudolabrys sp. | reverse complement strand
GCGCCCTTCGTCACCTATCCGCTGTTCCTGATGCAGGCCATGTGCTTTGCGCTCTTCGCCTGCGCCTTCAATCTGCTCATCGGCTATGTCGGCCTGTTGTCGTTCGGCCACGCGCTCTATTTCGGCTGGGCCAGCTATCTCTCCGCCTATGCGGCGAAGTCCTGGGGCCTCACGCCGGAACTCGCGATCCTCACCGGCACCTTAACCGGCGCCGTGCTGGGGCTGCTCGCGGGCGCGCTCGCCATTCGCCGCCAGGGCATCTACTTCGCCATGATCACGCTGGCGCTGGCGCAGATGATGTTCTTCTTCGCCCTGCAGGCGAAATTCACCGGCGGCGAGGACGGCATCCAGGGTGTGCCGCGCGGTCATCTCTTCGGCCTGATCGACCTGCGCAGCGAGATGGCGATGTACGTCGTGGTGCTGGCGATCTTCCTCGCCGGCTTCATGTTCATCTACCGCATCATCCATTCGCCCTTCGGCGAGGTGCTCAAGGCAATCCGCGAGAACGAGGCGCGCGCCATCTCGCTCGGCTACAAGACCGACCGCTACAAGCTCGCCGCCTTCGTGCTCTCGGCCTCGCTCGCGGGGCTCGCCGGCGCCACCAAGGCCATCGTGCTCCAGCTTGCGTCGCTTACGGACGTCAACTGGCCGATGTCGGGCGAGGTCGTGCTGATGACCCTGGTCGGCGGCCTGGGCACCATCTTCGGTCCGGTGGTCGGCTCTTTCGTCATACTGGTCATGCAGTACAAGCTCGCCGCCGTCGGCGAATGGGTGCTGGTCATCCAGGGCGTGATCTTCGTCGCCTGCGTGCTCTTATTCCGCCGCGGCATCATCGGCGAATTGGCCAACAAGCTGCGCATCAAGCTGTAAGCGCCCGGCGCTCCCCCTGACCGACGTGGTTAAGGCCTGCTTGCCGGGCGGAACCCGCGTGCACGGTCCGAATGGGGCGAAATTGCGGACGTCCGTTCATCGGGCGGTCAGGGTTCATTGCGTACCCTGCGGCGAAACGAAGCGCTTATCCCGCCGGCACGAGTCTCCGACCCTCAGGTTTATGAATGAACATTCAGGATCCCAAGTTGACCGCCGCTCTCCGGGCTGAGGCAGCACGCGCCGCGCGCACCGTCCTCACCGCGCGTCCGCGCAGCCGCGCGCTGGTCTTTTCGCCCGGCCAGATCGCGGTGCTGATGTGCCTGATGCTCCTGGTGGCCTCGATTCCGATCTGGACCAACCCGCTGCCGCCGCTGTCCGATTACATCAATCACCTCTCGCGCATGCAGGTGATCGCCAATATCGGCAAGGATGCCAATCTCGCGCGCTTCTACGAGATCGACTGGCAGCCGATCCCGAACCTGATGATGGACCTCATCGTGCCAGTGCTGGCGCGGCTGGTGACCGTCTATCACGCCGGCCAGATCTACCTCGTGATGATGTTCACGCTGATCGTGTCGGGCATGCTGGCGCTCAATCGCTCGCTGTTCGGCCGCTGGTCGGCCTTCCCGCTGATCGGTGTGCCGCTGCTCTACAATCACGTCTTCCTGGTCGGGCTGACCAACTACATCTTCGGCATCGGCCTGGCGCTCTGGGCGATGGCCTGCTGGGTGGCCTTGCGTGAGCGGCACTGGATCCTGCGCATGACCCTCTCCACGCTGTTCGTGGTGGCGCTGTTCTTCTGCCATCTGTCGGCGCTCGGCGTGTACGGCGTCGGCCTCCTGGCGATCGAGAGCTATCGTCTGTGGCAGCGGCGCGCCGAGCCGCTGATGCCGCGGCTGATCGATTTCTGCGCCACCGGCATTCCCTTCCTGCCGGCGATCCCGTTGCTGCTGGCGAGCCCGACCATGCGGCTTGCCGACGAGAATTATTGGGAGCGGCTCGGCAAGATCGACGGCCTCATCTACGCCATCCAGACCTATTCCGACATTGCCGCCTTCGCGCTGCTGGCAATGGTCATCGCCGGCGCGGTTTGGGCCGTGCGGCATAACCTCCTGCGCGTGCACCCGCTGTTCTGGGTGATCGGCGCGGTCGCTGGCGTCATCTATCTCGCGATGCCGCGCGTCGCCTTCGCGACCTACATGGCCGATCAGCGTCTGCCAATCGCCTTCGCCTTCATGCTGGTGGCCTGCGCCGAGATGGACCTGCGCCACCGCATCGTGCGCCGCGGCTTCCTGGCTTTCCTCGTCGTCACCCTCCTGGTGCGCGTCATCGAAGTCGACACGTCGTGGGCGGAGCTCTCGACCTCGACCAGCGAATTCCGCGCCTCGGTGAAGCGTCTCAAGCCCGGCGCGCGCGTGCTCGTCGCCTACAACAAGCCGGATGGCGGCGACGATGTCGCCGACTACGGCCTGGTGCACGCCGCCTGTCTCGCCATTATCGAGCGCTCGGCGCTGGTCACCACCGTGTTCAGCGTCAAGGGCAAGCAGGTGCTGCACGTGCGTCCCGAATACCGCAGCATCGTCGACGATGAGGACGGCACTCCGCCGACCACCGCGCGGCTGCTCGTGTCGGCCAACCAGGCGCCGAATCCGGAATATCCGAAGTATTGGGACAAGTGGCCGGACCACTACGACTACCTCTATCTGCTGTTCACCGAGAGCGACGGCGACAATCCTGACCCGGCGCATATGACGCTGATACAGGACGGCACGGGATTCCAGCTCTACCGCATCAACAACTCGAAGCTGGCATCGTCGCCGCCGCTGCGCGTCTCGGCCACCGACCCGCACGACCTGGGGCGCTGAGGCATTTCTCCGTTGCGTCATGCCCGGCATAAAGCCGGGCAAGACGGTCGAGAGACCGGCCCAAATGCGGATTCAACAACCCCGCATTGCACGGAACCGCCGAATCAGCCTATAAATTAGAGTCAGCCAGGAGTTGTGCGGCTGGCACTACTTGTGGCGTCACGCGTGCATTGCCGGTTGGCCGCCGATCCCTTAAGCGATCGAACCGCGCCGAACCGGTGTTCGTCACGGGCGACGACCTATGCCGGCGCAGAATGCAACCAGCTTCAGGGCACCTGACTTTAAGGGTCCCGACTTCAAGGACATCGCGTGCCGATGGCACGCGCTCGCGGAACGGCGGCTGGCCTCCTACGACGAGCTCTATCGCAGCGGCCGCTGGAAGCATTACTATGCGAGCCAGGAAGAGTTCGCAGCGCGGATGCTCGATGTGATCAAGGCAGCCAAGGCCTATCAAAAGCTAGTG
>DASXOK010000100.1:0-15582 GCA_036494425.1 Pseudolabrys sp. | reverse complement strand
GTCTTTCGCGAGCTTCGCAATCGCATCGGCCACGCCTTTGCCGTAGGCCGGGTCGGCCTTTGCGCAGTTGGCGATGTGCCGCTGCTTGATGTGCGCCTTGGCGTCACCCATCGCCCGCGCCGTATTTTCGAACAGTAACTGTTGCTGTGCCGCCGTCATCTTCCGGAACAGGTTGCCGGGCTGCTCCCAATAATCATCATCGACACGATGGTCCCAATGGGCGGCATCGCCCTCGATCGGCATCGGCGGTTCGGTGAAATCGGGCTGGTTGTCCCAGAGCCCCGCGCTGTTGGGGTTATACGTGAGCGTCTTACCCAGATTGCCGTCGGTCCGCATTTTGCCGTCGCGGTGATAGCTTTGGAACGGGCATTGCGGCGCGTTGACAGGGATGTGGTTGAAGTTGACGCCAAGCCGGTAACGTTGCGTGTCGCCATACGAGAACAGCCGCGCCTGGAGCATCTTGTCGGGCGAGAAGCCGATGCCGGGCACGATGTTGGCGGGCGAGAAGGCGGCCTGTTCCACTTCCGCGAAATAATTCTCCGGATAGCGGTTGAGCTCCATCACGCCGACCTCAATCAGCGGATAGTCCGCCTTCGGCCAGACTTTGGTCACGTCGAAGGGATTGGGCTTGTGAGTCTTCGCTTGAGCCTCGGTCATCACCTGGATGAATAGCTTCCAGCGCGGGAAGTCGCCTTTCTCGATCGCGTTGAGCAGGTCGCGGCCGTGACTCTCGCGGTCGTTCGCCACGACGGCAGCGGCCTCGGCGTCGGTCAGGTTGGCGATGCCCTGCTGCGTGCGGAAGTGGAACTTGACCCAGACGCGCTCATTGGCAGCATTGATCATCGAGAAGGTGTGGCTGCCGAACAAGTGCATGTGGCGGAAGCTCTTCGGAATCCCGCGATCGGACATGACAATGGTGACCTGATGGAACGCCTCGGGCAGCAGCGACCAGAAGTCCCAGTTGTTGTCCGCGCTGCGCAAGCCGGTCCGCGGGTCGCGCTTGATGGCGTGGTTCAAGTCCGGAAACCGCAGCGGGTCGCGGAAGAAGAACACCGGCGTATTGTTGCCGACGATGTCCCAGTTGCCCTCCTCGGTATAGAACTTGAGGGCGGTGCCACGAATGTCGCGTTCCGCATCGGCCGCGCCGCGCTCGCCGGCGACGGTCGAGAAGCGCGCGAACATCGGCGTCACCTTGCCGATCTCGCTGAAGATTTTCGCGCGCGTGTAGCGGGTGATGTCGTGCGTCACCGTGAAGGCGCCGTAGGCGCCCCAGCCCTTCGCATGCATGCGCCGTTCCGGAATCACTTCGCGGTCGAAATGCGCCATCTTCTCGATGAGCCAGATGTCCTGCAGCAGCGCCGGGCCGCGCGGACCGGCGGTCATGATGTTGGTGTTATCGGCGACCGGGGCGCCGGTGGCGTTGGTGAATCGCTTCGTGGTGGTCATGTTCGCTTCCTTGGTTGGTGAAAGAGTTCATGCGCCGGCGTCGTTATCGCGCGCATGGCCAGCCCCGGATCGGTTAAGGGGCTGGACTTTATTCGCGCGGGGCGCGCGTTCATTGTTGCTATGCGTGTTCGTGGATCACGCTGCCTTGCCATGCGGATTGACGGATCACGCTGCAGAAATTTCCGCGGTGGAAATGCGGATCCTTGTCGGCGAGCACGTCGGCCTTCACGTTACCGAAAGTCGTCTCCGGCTTGCCTTTGATGCCGTCGTAGAAGGCCTGGATGATATCTTCCTTGAAGGTCGCGGGGCGCGGATGCGCCTTCACCACGGCCTCGCGCTCGGTATCGTTGAATTCGGAATAAGCGATTCCGAGCACGTCCATCTCGACGCCGGTGGTGACCAGCGCCACGACCGGATGCATGTATTGCGGAATGCCCGGCGTCGTATGCAGCGCGATCGCCGTCCACACCGTGTCGATGTCCTGCTGCGGGATGTTGTGGCTCCGCAGGAAGTCGCGCGCGGCGTTGGCGCCGTCCACCTCGAAGCGGTCATGCGCGCTCATGTGCGAGGGCATCAGCCCCATGTCGTGGAACATGGCGCCCGCATAGAGCAGTTCGGCATCGAATTCGAGGCCGCGGCGCTTTCCGGCAAGCGCGGCGAAATAATAGACGCGGCTGGAATGATTGAACAGCAACGGCGTTTCGGTGTCGCGCACGAGTTCGGTCACGGCGCGGGCGAGCTTGCTGTCGGGAACTGTGATCCCGGCGATCGACGAGGTCATAAGCCTTCTCCAGTGTGAACCGTTGCGAGGTACGTGGTCGCGCCCTTGCCCGTCCGCAATCGACGCATTACGTCTGATTCTGCCAAGAACGGTCCGGGACAGACACCACGATCGATTTGGGAGAATGCTCCGATGTCGAAGCCCAGTATTTCCAATTCGCCGCCGCGCACGATTGCGATCTTGGCGGTGCCCGGCATTCAGCTTCTCGACGTGTCCGGGCCGCTCGATGTGTTCGCCGAGGCGAATGCGCAGGCCGGCCGGGAGGTCTATCGTCTGCGCGTGATCGCCACCGAATCCGGGGATATCCGGTCATCATCGGGCGCGCGGTTGGTTCCGGACGGCGTCGTCGGCCAGATGCGCAGCGAGCCGGTTGACACATTGTTGATCGCCGGTTCGCCGAACGCCGCGCAGGTCCGCCTCAACGATAGCGCCGTGGCCTGGCTGCGCCGTGTTACGCCGACGACCCGCCGCTACGGCTCGGTGTGCAGCGGCGCGTTCTTCCTCGCCGCGGCGGGGTTGCTCGACGGCAAGCGCGTGACCACGCACTGGGCGGTCGCCGGCGAGCTCGCAAAGGCCTATCCCTCGGTCGAAGTCGATGCGGACGCGATCCATGTGCGCGACGGCAAAGTGCGCACGGCGGCCGGCGTCACTTCCGGCCTCGATCTCTCATTGGCGCTCGTCGAAGAGGATTTGGGCCGCGATATCGCCAAGCGCGTGGCGAGCCAGCTGGTGATGTTCTTCAAGCGGCCGGGCGGACAATTGCAGTTCAGCCGCAAGGGTGAGGCGGCGCCTTCGGGGCGCTCGGCGCTGCAACAGGTGCAGCGCTTCATCGCCGCGCATCCGGCCGACGATCACAGCGTGGACAGTCTCGCCGCGCGCGCTGGCCTCAGTCCCCGCCATTTCGCGCGGCTGTTCCGCAACGAAGTCGGAATGACGCCGGCGGCCTGGGTCGAGACCGCGCGTGTCTCGGCGGCGCGGCGGCTTCTGGAGTCGGGACGCGACGCGCCCAAGCAGGTGGCCGTGCAATGCGGGTTTGCCAACGCCGATACGCTCCGCCGCAGCTTCGCCAAGCACGTCGGCGTGACGCCGGCCGAATATCGCAGGCGGTACGAGCGCGCTTAAGCCTTCGCGTCGGCGTTTTCGGCAGCCCTATCGCGTGCCGCCTCGAACGCTGGCAGGCGTCTGACGATCCAGCGCCACAGCTTGACGACCTCCAACAGCAGTTCGTCGCCGAGCGGCGTGATCTCGTATTCCACGCGCGGCGGCACCTCCGGATAAAGTTTGCGCGTGATCAGGCCATCGCGCTCCATTGCGCGCAGCGTCTGCGTGAGCACTTTCTGACTGATGCCCTCAACGCGCTCCAACACGCGCGAGAAGCGCAACGGGCCTTTCGCCGTCGCCAGCACATGCAGCACGGACAGCGGCCACTTGCCGGCGACGCGTTCGAGCAGTTCGTGCACCAGCGCATCCTGTGCGTCGGTCATGGTGGCGCAGAAGTCGAATGTGTCGTCGGCGATGTCGGTTACCATGAGGTGCGTATCGCTCCCGTGGGTGCCTTCTTCCGAATGGATACCACACATCTATATGCGCTCCGGTTCAATGGAAGGAGCAAGACTCATGTCGAAGGTGTGGTTGATTTCCGGCAGTTCCCGCGGCCTCGGCCGCGCGCTGGCCGAAGCGGTATTGCACAACGGTGACCGGCTGGTCGCGACGGCGCGGCATCCCGATCAGCTTGCCGACCTCGCGCAACGTTTTGGCGACCATGTGCGCGCGGTAGCGCTGGACGTCGCCAATGCGGAGGGGGCGCGCCGGGCGGTCGCTGCGGCGGTCGAAGCTTTCGGCCGCCTCGACGTGCTGGTCAACAATGCCGGCTACGCCAACGTCAATTCGATCGAGGACGTGGCGGAAGACGATTTCCGGGCGCAGATCGAGACGAATTTGTTCGGCGCCGTGAACCTCACCCGCGCGGCGCTGCCGGTGATGCGCGCGCAGCGCGCTGGGCATATCATCCAGATCTCGTCGATCGGCGGACGCGGCGCAACGCCGGGCCTTGCCGCTTATCAGACGGCGAAATGGGCGGTCGGCGGTTTCTCGCAAGTACTCGCCAAGGAAGTCGCGCCGCTCGGCATCAAGGTCACCGTGGTCGAACCGGGCGGCATGCGCACCGACTGGGCGGGATCGTCGATGCGCATCGATGCGATCCGCAGCGAATATCAGCCGACCGTCGGCGTCTTGACGCGGATGCGCGCCAACGGCGACGTGATGCGCGGCGATCCGAAGAAAGTCGCGCAGGCGATCATCAAAATCGCATCCGAGACGCAGGCGCCGTTGCGCCTGCTGATCGGCTCCGATGCTGTCTTCCTGGCCAGTCAGTTTGCCGCCGCGCGGGCGCAGGAGGACGCGAAGTGGAAGGCGCTCAGCCTCTCGACCGATTTCGATGGGCTCGGGGATTTCGCCGATACGCCGATCGCTAAGCAGCTTGCGGCGATGCAGAACTGAGCACGGCCGGCCGCAATCAATTGCGGCCGGCCTTCATCTCGCGGGGCGGCTCGGCGTGGCGGGCGCTGTCGGCGGCGACGATGCGCAGGTTCGCCGAGTCCTTGTCGACGGCGAGTTCGGTGCGCTGGCGGGGCAGGGCGGAAGGGTGTTCGCGCTGGAGGAAGTCGATCATCTTCTCGCGGATCTCGCAGCGCAGGTCGAACACCTGTCCCGCTGAACCGGCGCTGGCGAGGCAGCGCACCTCTATTGTTTGCTCCTTGGCGTCGGTGACGGCCAAATTGACCACGCGTCCGTCCCAAAGCTTCGAATGCTTGACGATATCGGTGAGCTTCTCGCGCATGGCGCCGACCGGCGCGCGGTAGTCGACGTAGATCATCGCCGTGCCGATCAGCGCCGAGCTGTCGCGCGTCCAGTTCTGGAACGGCTTCTCGATAAAATAGGTGAGCGGCAGGATCATGCGTCGCCAGTCCCACAGGCGCACCACCACGTAGGTCGAGGTGATCTCCTCGATGTTGCCCCACTCGTTCTCGACGATGACGGCGTCCTCGAGTCTCATCGGCTGGGTCATTGCTAGCTGCACGCCGGCGATCAGGTTGCTCAGCACTGGCCGCGCCGCGAGACCGGCGACGATGCCGGCGACGCCCGCCGAGGCGAACAGGCTGACGCCGTATTGACGCACTTCTTGGAAGGTCATCAGCGCCGCGCCGGCGGTCAACAGCACCAGCACGCCATCGATCGTGCGCAGGAGCACGCGCACCTGCGTGTTGTGCTTTCGCGCGAGCAGATTGTCGTCGACGTCGAGCCGGTAGCGGCGCAGGTAGATCTCGGCCGCGATGTGCAGCGCCGTGATGGAGGCCCAGCCGATCAGGCAGATGATGGCGATCAGCAGCAGCCGCGCAACGAGCAGCGAGGTATTGCTGTCGAGCGGCGCCACGGGGAGCGCGATGATCATCGCCAGGACCAGCAGCGCCAGGCGGGTGAGGCCGCGCATCTGCGTAAAGATCGAGAAGATGTTCGGATAGCGCGTCGCCAAGAGCCGCCGGGTGAGCTTGCGCAGCCAATTGTGCACGACGACCGCGATGATGACGGCGAAGGCGAGGATCAGCGCGGCTGCCACGGGATTCGGCAGCCAGCTCAGCCAATCCTTGATGTGGGTGAGCGCGAGACGAAGAGAATCCATGCGTCCTTGATATGCGTTGGCAACGCGGCGACCGCGGGCCTTGCGCCCTGGACATGGGGGAGAGGAGGTGGCACAACCCCGCGATCAATTTCAGCCAACGCGCGGCAGCGATGAAAAGTTTCCTGCTGAAGGTGTTCACCTGGTGGAATTCGCAGACGTTCGGGACCCAGCTCTGGACCTGGCGGTTCGGCGAGCAGGTGGGTGAGGACGAGTTCGGAAACCGCTATTACCGAACGCGGGGCGGGAAGATTGATCCGACGCTGCTCTTCGAGCGCCGGTGGGTGATCTATAACGGTTACACCGAGGCCTCGACCGTGCCGCCGTCCTGGCACGGCTGGTTGCATCACACGGTGGACACGCCGCCGACCACGGAAAACTACAAGCCGCATCCCTGGCAGAAACCGCACCGGCCGAATCTGACCGGCACGCCGGGCGCCTACCGCCCGCCGGGTTCGACTTTGGCCGCTGGCCGCCGTCCGCGCGCGACCGGCGACTACAAGGCCTGGGCGCCGGGGGAGTAGGGGCGAGTAGGGAGTGGCGACTAGCGAATAGGGCGGAACAACCTTCTTACTACTCGCTACTCGCTATTCACTGCTTCCTTGTTCCCGCCCTTCCGCCGCCGCATTCCCCGTGTTAACCGGGCGCGCACCGGCCTGAGGCTGATCCCGCCGGTGGCTTAAGGGGGACGATCCGGGTTCATGGCGCGATCCAGGCTGTCAGTCTGCATCCTCGCGATTGCTGCAATGAGTGCGGCAGGGCCTGCGCTGGCGCAGTTCGGTTCGATTTTCACCGACGAGCCGCCGCGTCCGCCGGCCAACGTGCCCGGCGGCCCGCCCGACTATCGCTCCGGGCCGCCGTATTATTCCGATCAGCCGCCCCCGCCGCCACAGCAGCGCCCTTACTATCCGAGCCGCAACGATCCGCGGCAGGTGCAGCAGCCGTATTACGGCGATGATGATGACGACGACTCGCCGCGTCCGCCGCGCGGCATGCGCTCCGACCAGCCGCCGCCCGAGCCTTTGCCGGCGCCGATGAACCTGCCGCCGTCGAGCCGTCCGGGCGCAGGCGGGATCCAGACGCAGGACCTGGCGCCGCCACCCGGCACCGAGGCGCCGCCGCCGGCGCAGACGCAACCTTTGCCGCAGCCCGCTCAGCCGCAGCAGGGCGTCGCCGGCACCAATCCGGTGCAGACACTGCCGGGCCTGCCGCCCGGCGTGCGCCAACCGACCGGCACGCCGCAGCAGCCGGGCACGCAACAGCCAGCCAATGCCGCGACGCAGCCGAACGACGAGATCGTCGTCGAGCCGCCGCCGCAGCGCATCGCCAACCCGACCGCGGTGTTCTCCGGCCTCGACAAGATCACCGGCCGCACCATTTCGTTCGAGGTCGCGATCAACGAGACGGTGCAGTTCGGCGCGCTGCAGGTGACGCCGCGTGTGTGCTATTCGCGGCCGCCGACCGAGTCGCCGAACACCGACAGCTTCGTCGAGGTGGACGAGTTGACGCTCCAGGGTGAAGTGAAGCGCATCTTCACCGGCTGGATGTTCGCGGCGAGTCCGGGCCTGCACGCGGTCGAGCATCCGATCTACGACGTGTGGCTCACCGACTGCAAAGGCGGTAAGAACCCGGCGGTCGCCGACGCCTCGCCCGACGCGGGCGCAGCCACGCTGCCGCCGCCGCCGAAGCCTGCGGCCCGCGCGCCGGCGCCGCGGCGCGCCACGCCGCCGCAACAGCAGCAGCCGCGCGCGCAGCAGCAGCCACAGCCACCGGGCTTCCTGCCGGGATTGCGGTAAAGCAAGCAGTTTTCGCTCGTCATGGCCGGGCATGACGGAGAACGCGGACGCGCTCTGCCTTATGCTTTGCTGATAATTCCCAGCGCCTCGACGCCGCTCACCGGGCGGTCGATCGGCAAAGCGGCGAAGTTGCCTTCGCCATGCAGCGCCTCTTCCAACAAACGATGATAGCGCCGCTTCGGCACCTCCGTCGCGCCGAAAGTCTTGAGATGGTCGGTCACGAACTGCGTGTCGAGCAGCGTGTAGCCGCCGGCCTTGAGCCGCGCGATGAGGTGTACGAGCGCGATCTTGGACGCATCGCGCGCGCGGTGGAACATGCTCTCGCCGAAGAAGGCGCGGCCGAGCGTGACGCCGTAGAGCCCGCCGACCAGCATGTCGCCGTCATAGGCCTCCACCGTGTGGCAATGGCCGTGCGCGTAGAGCGAGCGATAGATGCGGCGGATGCGGGCATTGATCCAGGTGCGGGCGCGGTCGTGCTTGGGCTCGGCGCAACCGTCGATCACGCCGTCGAAGTCGCGGTTGACGAAGACGCTGAACGGCGTCGTGCGCACGGTGCGGGCGAGACGCGCGGGGACATGGAAGCCGTCGAGCGGGATGATCCCGCGCATGTCCGGCTCGATCCAGTAGAGCGCCGGATCCTCGGCGCTCTCGGCCATGGGGAAGATGCCGCAGGCATAAGCCTTGAGCAGCACTTCCGGCGTGATCTCAACGAAGGCGTTCTCGCGGTTGGCCATGGCTGATCGGCTCGTGACCGTTATCTAGGGGTACGCCAGCTACTATCCCAGCATACCAATGCGGCATGTTAAGTCCGCGCTTACCATAATCCCATCAACTTTCCGAAAGCTCGATCTTTCTCCGGGGCCTCGCGTTGGTCAAACGCACACACACGCAACCGCACCCGCGAGGAACCCCATGGGGCATCCCTCAACACCGGTATCGGTCCTTCTGGTCGAGGACGAGGTTCTGATCAGCCATCTGGTCGCGGAATACTTGAGTGAAAGTGGCTTCGACGTACACGAGGTGACCACCGCCGACGCGGCGCTCGATTATATCGACTCGGGCGCCGCGGTGGATGTGCTCTTCACGGATATCAACCTGCCCGGCAGCATGAACGGCGCGGAATTGGCGGAGCGGGCGCGCAGGCGCCGCCCCGACCTGCCGATCGTCTATGCCTCCGGCCGCTTCCGCGCCAGCGACATCGGCCCGCTGTTGCCGCGCTCGATGTTCGTTCCGAAGCCTTACGATCCCGAACAGGTCTGCACGCTCTTGGCGCGGCTGACGATGGGAACCGCTTAGACTCGTCAGGCCGCCGGCCGCGGCGCCGCGGGACGCTGCAGATCGAACGATACCAGGATGCGCGTGCCCGCGTGCGTATCGTCGTGCTCGATGCGCGCGCCCAGCTTCTCACCCATGGCGCGCACGATGCGCTGGCCGAGCCCCGTCGATTTCGGCGTGGCGCGGGCAATGATGCCGACGCCGTCGTCCTCGACCGACAGCACGGCGCGGCCGCCGTCGGCGTCTTTGACATCGACCCGGATCGGACCTTTGCCCTCAGGATAGGCGTATTTGAGCGCGTTCATCACCAGCTCATTGACGATCACGCCGATCGCCACCGCGCGATCGGGATCGATGCTGATGGGCTGGCAGGTGAGCGTGAGCTGCGCGAGCTGATTGCTTTCCGCCGAGCGGCGCAGATCCTCGACCAGTGCGTCGAGATATTGATCGACCGCGACCGACTGCACATCGTTGGACGTGTAGAGACGCCGGTGAAGCTGCGCCACCGCCAGCACGCGGCCGGTGGCGTCGACGAGCGCGTCGCGGATGTCGGGGCTGCCCGAGGCATTGGCTTGCAGCGTCAGTATCGAGGAGATGAGCTGCAGACTGTTGCCGACGCGATGATTGACCTCGCGCATCAGCAGCGCACGCTCGGCTGCCAGCGCCTCGAAGCGGTCGCGCGCTTCGCGCACTTCCGCTTCCGCCGCTTCCTTGGCGCGCCGCATGCGCATGGCCTCGACGGCGGCCGACAGCGACGCCCGCAGCAGATAAATGAACTCGCCCTGGATGTCCTTGACGACGTAGTCGAAGGCGCCGGCCTTGAGCGCCGCCACCGCCATGCGGCTGTCTTCCGCCCCGGTGACGACGATGACCGGCGGATGGTTCGGCAATTCGTTGATGCGCGCGATGGTCTCGATGCCGCTCAGGCCCGGCATGTAGAGATCGACGGCGACCACGTCGAACTCCTCTGCCGCGAGCGCCTTCAGTCCGGCCTCGCCATCGGCGGCGGGCACGACCTTGATACCCTCGCGGCCAAGGCCCCGCTGCACCAGCGTGCGCAGGCCTTCGTCGTCGTCGATGTATAGGACGTTGCGCGGCATGGGTCAGTCGGGTGAGGGGACCTGGATGACGGAGAAGAACAGGCCGAGCTGGCGGATGGCGTTGGCGAAATTCTCGTAGTTGACCGGCTTGGTGATGTAGACGTTGCAGCCGAGATCGTAGCAGCGCTGGATCTCGACCGCGTCGTCGGTGGTGGTGAGCACGACGACCGGGATGCGCTTGAGGTGCTCGTTGGTCTTCACGCGCTTCAAGATATCGACGCCGGTCATGTCCGGCAGGTTCAGGTCGAGCAGGATCAACAGCGGCCGGCCCTTGTTCGCGAGTCCGGAGCCGTCGGCGCCGAACAGGAAGCTCACAGCTTCCGTGCCGTTGGCGAAGGGCGTGATCTTGTTGTTCACCCCGGCGCGGCGGATGTTCTTCTCGATCAGGCGGGTGTGGCCTTCGTCGTCCTCGACCATCACGATTTCGACCGGCCGTTCACTCATTTTGCTGTTCATGCAGCGCTCCTCGAATCCACCGGCCACCGCCGCCGCAGCGTCACGGTGAACGTGCTTCCTTTGCCAAGTTCGGAATTCAAGCCCATGTTGCCGCCCATCCGGCGCACCAGCGCCCGCACATGCGCCAGGCCGATGCCTTCGCCCGGCCGGTCCTGGGTGCCGGCCCGCCGGAACAGCTCGAAGACGCGCTGGTGATCCTGCGCGGCGATGCCGCGGCCGTTGTCGCGCACGTCGTATATCACATGTGTCGCGGTGCCGCGTCCCGAGATCTCGATCCGCAGCGGTTCTTCAGGACGCCCGTATTTGAGGGCGTTGTCGACCAAATTGGAGAATATCTGCTCGATCGCGAGGCGGTCGCTCTCGACCGGCGGCAGGTCGCCGACCGTGACGGTCGCGCCCTGTTCGGCGGCGCGGTGGGTGACCGTCTGCACGATCTGCTCCAGCATGGCCTTCATGTCGACCCGCTGCGGCGTGAACTGGCGGCGGCCCTCGCGCGAGAGCTTGAGCACCGCGTTGATCAGCCGGTCCATGTTGCCGATGGAACTCTTGATGAAGCGGATCGCCTCGTCGAAGTCCTCGCCGAGGCGGTCGATCTCGGCCTCGGTGCCAGCCTCGAGCGTCTGCGCGTTGAGCGCGGCGAGGTCGGCGGAGAGCTTGCCGACCTGCTCGAAAATGTCCTTGCGCAGCGCCTCGAGCTCCGAGGTGAAGCCCATGATGTTGACCAGCGGCGAGCGCAGGTCATGGCTGACGATGTAAGCGAAGCGCTGGATTTCCTCGTTCGCTTCGGTGAGGTCGGCAGTGCGGTAGGCGACGATGCGCTCGAGATTGGCGTTGGTGCCGGCAAGCTCCGTGCGCGCTGCTTCTGCCTGCTTCGCATTGCGCCGCACGAGAACGACCGACAGCGCACCGATGAGCGCGATCAGCCCCGAGCCGACGAGCGTCACGAACAAGAGAAGCCGCTCGCTGGTCGCCGATTGCGCCCGCCGCACGTCGACGAGGTGCGATTCGTTGGCGATCGCCATGTCGATCATCTCACGTAGACGATCCATGACGTCGCGGCCGCGCCCGCCGAGAACTTCCGCGCGCGCTTGGTCACGGTGGCCGCTGCCGTTGAGCTCGATGGTTTCGCGCATTTCCGCGAACTTGGCGTCAAGGAGTGGCGACGCACGGTCGAGCATCGACTGGCGCTCGGGATTGTCCTTGCTGAGTTGGCGCAATTCGGCGACGAGCTGTTTGGTCTCCGGCTCGGCGCGCTGGTAGTCGGTGAGATAGCTCGGCTCGTCGGTGAAAAGATAGCCGCGTTGGCTGCTCTCGGCGCGGCGCAAGGCGAGTAGGATGTTCGAGAGCTTGTTCTGGACCGTGAGGGTCTGGGCAAGCTCCCGCGAGTCGGTCGCGGCGCGGTCCACCAGGAAGACCGTGCTGATGCTGATGGCGACGAGCAGGACAAAGCCGACGCCGAGCAGAAAGGGTTGCAAGTTCGGAAGGGATCGCCGTTCCTTCGTCGCCGCCAACTCCATCAGCCCTCCATTCCTCCGTGCGCGAGGAATTGCTCGAGCCAGTGGATGTGATAGTCGCCGTCGATGATGTCGGGCTCGGCGACCAGCGCGCGGAACAGCGGCAAGGTCGTTTCGATGCCGTCGACCACCACCTCGTCGAGCGCGCGCTTCAGGCGCATCAGACATTCCTGGCGCGTCTTGCCGTGCACGATAAGCTTGCCGACAAGCGAGTCGTAATAAGGCGGGATGGTATAGCCCTGGTAGACGGCGCTATCGATGCGTACGCCCAGCCCGCCGGGCGGGTGATAGTGCAGGATCTTGCCGGGCGAGGGCCGGAAGGACACCGGGTTCTCGGCGTTGATGCGGCATTCGATGGCGTGTCCGTGGAAGCGGATGTCGCTCTGCTTGAGCGTCAGGTCGGCGCCGGCGGCGACCCTGATTTGCTCGAAGATGAGGTCGATGTCGGTGATCGCTTCGGTCACCGGATGCTCGACCTGGATGCGGGTGTTCATCTCGATGAAATAGAACTGCCCGTCCTCGTAGAGGAATTCCACCGTGCCGACGCCGAGATAGGAGATCTCGCGCATGGCCTTGGCGACGGTCTCGCCGATCACGTCGCGCGCCTGCGTGTTGAGCGCGGGGGAGGGGCTTTCCTCCAGCACTTTTTGATGGCGCCGCTGGAGCGAGCAGTCGCGCTCGCCGAGGTGGATGGCGTGGCCCTTGCCGTCGCCGAGCACCTGGATTTCGATGTGGCGCGGCTTCTCCAGATATTTCTCGATGTAGACGGCGTCGTCGCCGAAGGCGGCCTTCGCCTCGCTGCGCGCGGTCGAGAGTGCGGTGGAGAGGTCGGCGGCCGTACGCGCGACCTTCATGCCGCGCCCGCCGCCGCCGGCCGCCGCCTTGATCAGCACCGGATAGCCAATATCGTTGGCGATCTTCGCCGCTTCCGCGTCGGAGGTGACGCCGCCTTCCGAGCCGGGCACGACCGGAATGCCGAGACGCTTGGCGGTGCGTTTGGCCTCGATCTTGTCGCCCATGATGCGGATGTGCTCGGGCTTCGGACCGATGAAGCCGACGCCATGTTCGCCGAGGATTTCGGCGAAGCGCGCATTCTCCGACAGGAAGCCGTAACCGGGATGCACCGCATCGGCGCCGGTGATTTCGCAGGCGGCGAGGATCGCGGGGATGTTGAGATAGCTGTCTTTCGCCGCCGGCGGGCCGATGCAGACGCTCTCGTCGGCGAAGCGCACGTGCATGGCGTCGGCGTCGGCGGTCGAATGCACCGCGACGGTGCGGATGCCGAGCTCCTTGCAGGCCCGCAGTACCCGCAGCGCGATCTCGCCGCGATTGGCGATGAGGATTTTATCGAACATTCATTCTCCTTCACCTCTCCCCGTACTTGCGGGGAAAGGTCGACTTCCGAGCGTTGCGAGGAAGTCGGGTGAGGGGCTCTTAACAGCGTTTCCGATTTTCGCAGATGCCCCTCACCCGGCTCGCCGCCGCCGCGGCTCGCCACCCTCTCCCCGTAAGAACGGGGAGAGGGAAAGGCGAGTCACTCGATAATCACCAGCGGCTCGCCGAACTCCACCGGCTGTCCGTCCTCGAACAGGATCTGGATCACGGTGCCGGCGCGCGGCGCGGGGATCTGGTTCATGGTCTTCATGGCTTCGACGATCATCAGCGTCTCGCCGACTTTCACCTTGCTGCCCACCTCGACGAAGGGCTTGGCGCCGGGCTCGGCCGCCGCATAGGCCGTGCCGACCATCGGCGAGGTGACGACGCCAGGGTGCTTCGCCGGATCGAGCGGCGCGGAGGCCGACTCACCGACCGGCTGCGGCACCGACGTCGTCGCCGCCGCGCGCGCCGGCGCAGCCACCGCGACGACGCCGCGCGCGACGCGAATGCGCTGACCGTCCTGCTCGATTTCGATTTCGGTCAATCCGGTCTCGTCCAGGAGTTTGCTCAACTCCTGGATCAGTTCACGGTCGACAAGATTCTTCGGCGATTTTGCCATCGCTGTTCCGCTTATTCCTTTTTCGTCGCGCCGATCATGCCGGCTAATCCGGTGATTGCCAGCGCATAGCCGTCGATGCCGAAGCCGGCGAGTACAGCCCTGGCCGCCTTCGACACATAGGAGTTCTGCCGGTAGCTTTCGCGGGCGTGAATATTGGTGATGTGGATTTCGATTGCCGGCACCGTCGCGCTGACTGCGAGCAGCGCGTCGAGGATGGCGATCGATGTGGTGGTATAGCCCGCTGGGTTGAGGATGATGCCCGCCGCCCGCTTGGCGTGAGCCTCCTGGATCCAGGTGACCAGTTCGCCTTCCAAGTTCGACTGGCGAAAATCGACTGCGAAGCCGAAGCGCTCGGCGGTCGCCCGGCAAAGTTTTTCGACGTCGGCGAGGGTCGCGCGGCCATACTTCTCCGGCTCGCGCGTGCCGAGCAGATTCATATTGGGTCCGTTGAGGACGTAAATCGTGTTCGCCATGGGGTCCCGGGGCCGAATCGGGCGCCCTTTGAGGGGGTGCCGCAAAACAGGGCGCTTTATAGGTGGGCCTGAGGTCGAGGGGAAGCCCGGACGGCCTTCACCCTTAAGGCTTTCCGCCGGTGTCCCGGGTGGCCGCCGCCGCCCAGTCGACCACCTCTTTCAGCGCCGTTAACCGTTGCCGCCCGGCCGCCTTGGCCTTGGCGAAAATCTCCACCTGGCGGTCGGCGCTGGTCCCCTCGGTCAGGATGGCGTCGAGCCGCCGGATTTCTCTGGCGCAGTCAAGGGCGGCGATATCCGAGGCGACGAAGTCGAGCACGTGGTCGAGCCACTCCCGGACCGTCAACGGCGAGCGCGAAAAGGGGTCGACGAAAACCGCACCGATGCCGTAGCGCTGGGCATGCCATTTGTTCTCCTGGGTGATGGCGCGGCCGACGCGGTCGAAGCCGGCATTGAGCGCGCGGTCGCGGTCGAGCGCGCGCACCAGGCAGCGGAAGAGGGCGGCGATGGCGAGCGCATCGTCGAGCCGCGTGCAGCTATCGGCGACACGCAGCTCGATCGTCGGGTTCGGCAGCGACGGGCGCAGCGTCCACCAGATGTAGCTCGCGTCGGGGATGATCTTCGCCCACACCAGCGCGGCGACGTATTCGTCGAAGTCTTCTTTGGTGCGGAACAACTCGGGCAGGCCGGTGCGCGGCAGTTCGTCATAGGCGGCGAGGCGATAGCCGGCGAGGCCGCTCAAATGTCCCTGCCAGAATGGCGACGATGTTGAGTAGGCGAGCAGCAGCGGCAGAAATGGAGTGAGCCGCATGATGAGATCGATGCGCCTGTCGGTGTCGGGCACCTCGACATGGACATGCATGCCGCAGAGCATGTTGCGGAAGCCGATCATTTGCAGATCGTCCATGATTGGGACGTAGCGCTCTTTTTGCGTGACCACCTGGTCCGGCCAGAAGGCGAGCGGGAAGGTGCCCATGGCGGCGATCCCTAATCGGCGCGCGGCCGCTGCTTCGCTGAGCGCGCCGCGGTAATGCGCGAGATGCGCGCGCGCCTCGTCCATCGTGGCGCAGGG
>DASXOK010000099.1:0-2306 GCA_036494425.1 Pseudolabrys sp. | reverse complement strand
GTTTGTGGAATATTGTATACCAGCATGAGCACGCAAGACCGCAATCCGCGCCGCGCCCCCGTGCGCGCTGCCCGTGAGCCCGCCCCGGCTCCGGCCCCGATCTCATTGCAGCAGCCGGCGCTTGCGCCATTCGACACCACGCCGAGCTTCAAGCACAAGGCCTATACGGCCTTGAAGAATGCCATCGTGGCGATGGATGTCTACCAGAGCCGCGAAGACATCCGGCTCGACGAGCGCAAGCTGGCACAGGACTTCGGCATCAGCCGTACCCCGGTGCGCGAGGCCATGGCGCAGCTCGAGAGCGAAGGCTTCGTCCGCTCGGTGCCGCGCCGCGGCATCTTCGTCGTCCGCAAGACCAAGCGCGAGGTGATCGAGATGATCACCGCCTGGGCCGCGCTGGAGAGCATGGCAGCGCGCCTGATCACTGAAAATGCGCTCGACGCGGACATCAAGTCGCTGCGCCGCATGTTCGCGACGTTCGTGGACGGCAAGCTCTTCGCCCATCTCGACGAATACTCGGAGGTGAACATCGAGTTTCACCAGGCGATCATCCGCATGAGCCAAAATCATGTGCTGATCGACATGGCCGAGAACCTGTTCACGCACATGCGCATGATCCGCCGCAAGACGATCGTCGAGAAGGATCGCGCCGACCGCTCGATCCGCGACCACATGAACATCATCGAGGCGCTCGAAGCGCGCGACACCAAGCGCGCCGAGCAGCTCGTGCGCGATCACGCGCTCGGGCTCGCCGAGCACGTCGAACAGTACGCCGACTATCTGGATTGAAAGCCCAATAAGGGACGTAAGGGAGGATTCCCAATGAGTGAAGCTGCAACAAAGACGCGCGAAGCAAGCGCCCCCGAAGCAGAGCAGGACCTGACCGACGGCTTCCACCTCGTCATCGATGCGCTCAAGCTCAACGGTGTCGAGACGATCTACGGCGTGCCCGGCATCCCGATCACCGACTTCGGCCGCATGGCGCAGGCTGAAGGCATCCGTGTCATCTCGTTCCGGCATGAGCAGAACGCCGGCTATGCGGCGTCGATCGCCGGCTTCCTGACCAAAAAGCCCGGCATCTGCCTCACCGTTTCCGCGCCCGGCTTCCTCAACGGCCTCACCGCGCTTGCCCACGCCACCACCAACTGCTTCCCGATGATCCTCATCTCGGGTTCGTCCGAGCGCGAGATCGTCGACCTGCAGCAGGGCGACTACGAGGAGATGGACCAACTCGCCATCGCCAAGCCGCTGTGCAAGGCGGCCTTCCGCGTGCTGCATGCGCAGGACATCGGCATCGGTCTGGCGCGCGCCATCCGCGCCGCCGTATCGGGCCGCCCGGGCGGCGTCTACCTCGATCTGCCCGCCAAGCTGTTCGGCCAGGTGATGGACGCGGAGGCGGGACGCAAGTCGCTGGTCAAGGTCATTGATCCGGCGCCGGCGCAAATTCCCGCGCCCGATGCCGTCAAGCGCGCGCTCGATGTGCTCAAGAGCGCGAAGCGCCCGCTGATCATCCTTGGCAAGGGCGCGGCCTACGCGCAGGCCGACGATGCGATCCGCACCCTGGTCGAGAAGAGCGGCATTCCCTTCCTGCCGATGAGCATGGGCAAGGGGCTTCTGCCCGATACGCATCCGCAATGCGCGGGCGCTGCGCGCTCGACCGTGTTGAAAGACTCCGACGTCGTGGTGCTGATCGGCGCGCGCCTCAACTGGCTCTTGTCGCACGGCAAGGGCAAGAGCTGGGGTGAGGCGCCGAAGAAGTTCATCCAGATCGACATCGAGCCCAAGGAAATGGACTCGAACGTCGAGATCGCGGCGCCGCTGGTCGGCGATATCGGTTCGTGCGTGTCCGCGCTGCTCGATGGCATGGGCGCCAAGTGGCCGGCGTCGCCGGCGGATTGGACCGGCGCCGTCAGCAAGAAGCGCGAAGAGAACATCGCCAAGATGGCGCCGCGGCTGATGAACAACAACTCGCCGATGGATTATCACGGCGCGCTGGGCGTATTGCGCACGATCGTCAAGGAGCGGCCGGACGCCATCCTCGTCAACGAAGGCGCCAACACGCTCGATCTCGCGCGCGGCATTATCGACATGTATCAGCCGCGCAAGCGCCTCGACGTCGGCACCTGGGGCATCATGGGCATCGGCATGGGCTACGCCATCGCCGCGGCCATCGAGACCGGCAAGCCGGTGCTGGCGGTCGAAGGCGACTCGGCCTTCGGCTTCTCCGGCATGGAGATCGAGACGATCTGCCGCTACAAGCTGCCGGTCTGCGTCGTCATCTTCAACAATGACGGCATCTACCGCGG
>DASXOK010000098.1:0-2050 GCA_036494425.1 Pseudolabrys sp. | reverse complement strand
TGGCGATTGGCAGCACACCTCCGAGCTTGATCTTTCCGCTGCCCTTTCGGCGCAAATCGGACCGGGCGTCCTGGTCGGAGCGGAAGCACGCTACATGCGCAGCTTCGATGGTCTCGGTCTGGACAGGTTCACCGGCAATGCCCTGTTTGTCGGTCCGACCTTCTATGCGAGGTTTTCGGAAAAGGCTTGGATGTCAGCAGCATGGAGTGCTCAGGTCGCGGGTCATGCGCACAACGAAATAGGTGCGCTCGACCTCACGAACTTCGAGCGACATCGCGCGTTGTTGCGGTTCGGTTATAATTTCTAGTCGTCCGTTAAGAAACCGGAATGAGCGTGGCTGGTATGGCGAGAGCGCGGCATAGCGAGATCAGGAACAGGCACAAAAGTTCTCTGAGCCATGCGAGGATACGGCGGAAGTTGTGGCCGACGGCCGAAAGGATGACGTTGGCTGCATCGCCGGCGCGTCCTTTGAGATAGCAGCGGCCGAGATGGCCTTCCGACTTCAGGTGTCCGATCACGGGCTCGATGGCGGAGCGGCGTCGCAGCTCGCGCTTGATGGCGCCGAAGACACCACGCTTCTGACCGGAGATGAAGACGCGGCGCGGGTTCTCGGTGCCGTGGCCGCGGTATCCCTTGTCGACATAGGCGCGCTCGATCGCGCAGCCGGTGAGTGTCTCGGTATCCTCGATGACGTCCCGCAGGGTGTGACCGTCGTAAGGGTTGTCGGGCAGCGCCCTGGCGTGCAGCACGAACTGGCCACCGGGAGCGGGTCGATTGTTGGTGACGATGGAGGCCTTCACGCCGAACTCGTAAGGCGCGGCTGCCTTGCCCTTGCCGATGCACTCCACCTCCGGGGCATGGAAGGAATAAAGCTTCCAGCCGCGCTGGCGCTGCTGCTGCGAGCGGATCTGGCTGGCCCGGCTCAGCGGCAGTGCGAACGCCTCCTCCAATGCTGGCCGACCATCGATCTTGCGGCGGATGTCGCGGATAATCCGGCCCAGCCGGCTGCGCAGGATGCGCAACTGCCGCCGATGCCGCTTGAACTGTTTGGCATGGGCGTAACGCCCCGCCATCATCGCGGCGGCCTTGGCGACGCGAGAATAGGACTGCCGCAGCCTGATGCCGTGCCTGGTCGCCAGGCGGTTGAGGCCCTTGATGGCCGCATGCAGCAGCTTGGCATCGGTCGGAAAGCTGATGGCCTTCGGCTGCACCGTGGTGTCGACCGTGACCCGCTTGAGATCCTGGCTGCGTAACGCGCCGGCCTCGTGCGCCACCCGCAGGCTCTCGGCCAACAGCAGCTCCAGCCTGTCGCCGAGCCGCTTGCGCCAATGGCTGAGGTCCGAGCGCTCGTGCGGGAAGGCGTGCTGGAAGAACTCTTCGCCGGTGAAGTGCTGGAAATACGGGTCGTGGACCCAGCGCTCGCACACACCTTCGTCGGACAGACCGTAAATGTGCTTGAGCAGCAAAAGCCCGATCATGAAGCGGGTTTCGATCCCGGGCCGGCCATTCTCGCTGTAGAGCGGTGCGATCTCGCCGTCGATCCAGTCCCAATCGACCTTGCCGGCGAGATGAACCAGCTCGTGCTTCAGATTGATAATCTGGTCCAGCCGCGCCCGGAACAGATCGTTCGATCCCGTCGTCTTGTGCTTCTTCGGTCGCATCGTTCCCTCCGATACGGCAGGGAATCATGCTTCGCGCTTCGAGGGAATCCCGAAAACGAAATTGCAGGCTTCCGATGCTCAAAGCATCAAATGCCTGCAATCCCAAATGCCGCCGCATCCGAAAAACAGACTCTTGCTCAATCGCTTAGAGGCTTGTTCACGGACGACTCGAAAAGGAAGCTTTTGCTGCACACGGCTCCTTAAAGGCTCAATTCTTTGCTCTAAGTCAGAGCTGTGCTGAGTCTCTTGCGGTAATTGTTGAAGCACTTCAACAGATGCGCTGAAGCGTTGCTTTGCCGCCCTACCCGCCCTTTGGCGAGATGATCTTGCCTTCGATCTTGGGCAGCTCGCCGCCCGGCGTGGACTTGTCGCCTCCGGCGCGGCGCGCC
>DASXOK010000097.1:0-3152 GCA_036494425.1 Pseudolabrys sp. | reverse complement strand
TCGAGGTTTGGCTTGCGCGGAGCGTCCTTGCCAGAACGCGCCGGCTTCACCTCGTGATAGAGCGCGATCCCCATCTCATCGAGATGCGGCTTGTGCGGACGATCGGTGCGTGACGAGGAGCGCAGGCCCTTCGTCTGCGCCACCATCACGTCGCGGGCGGTGGGATTGTCGAGCACCGCGAGCTCGGTCTGCCGCAGACGCTTGATCTCGTCGCGCAGGCGCGCGGCGGTCTCGAAGTCGAGGTCGGCGGCGGCTTCGCGCATGCGTTTTTCCATGTCGGCGACCACGGCTTCGAGATTGTGGCCGATGGTCGCCGCCTCGCCGAATTCGCCAGTGCGGTCGGCGCCGCCGGTCGCGATCAGCACATGGTCGCGCTCGTAGACGCTGTCCATGATGTCGGCGATGCCCTTGCGCACGCTCTCCGGCGTGATGCCGTTGGCCGTGTTGTATTTCACCTGCTTCTCGCGGCGGCGATTGGTCTCCTCGATCGCGCGTTGCATCGAGCCGGTCATCTGATCGGCGTAGAGGATCACCTTGCCGTCGACATTGCGCGCGGCGCGGCCGATGGTCTGGATCAGCGAGGTCTCGCTGCGCAGGAAGCCTTCTTTGTCGGCATCGAGAATAGCGACGAGCGCGCATTCGGGAATGTCGAGACCCTCGCGCAGCAGGTTGATGCCGACCAGCGCGTCGAACGCGCCGAGGCGCAGGTCACGAATGATCTCGATGCGCTCCAGCGTGTCGATGTCCGAGTGCATGTACCTGACGCGAATGCCTTGTTCGTGCAGATACTCAGTCAAGTCCTCGGCCATGCGCTTGGTGAGCACGGTGATGAGCGAGCGATAGCCCTTCTGCGCCACCTGGCGCACCTCGCCGACGAGGTCGTCGACTTGCGTGCGCGCCGGGCGGATGTCGACCGGCGGATCGATGAGGCCGGTGGGACGGATCACCTGCTCGACGAAGACGCCGCCGGATTCGTTGAGCTCCCAGGCACTGGGCGTGGCCGAGACGGCGACGGACTGCGGCCGCATCGCATCCCATTCCTCGAAGCGCAGCGGCCGGTTGTCCATGCAGGAAGGCAGGCGGAAGCCGTATTCGGCCAGCGTCGCCTTGCGGCGGAAGTCGCCGCGAAACATGCCGCCGATCTGCGGCACGGTGACGTGGCTCTCGTCGGCGAAGACCAGCGCATTGTCCGGTACGTACTCGAACAGCGTCGGCGGCGGCTCGCCGGGACGGCGCCCGGTGAGATAGCGCGAATAGTTCTCGATGCCGGCGCAGGAGCCGGTGGCCTCCATCATCTCCAGATCGAAGCGCGTGCGCTGCTCGAGCCGCTGCGCTTCCAAAAGCCGGCCGGCGTTGTTGAGCTGGTCGAGGCGGACGCGCAGTTCCTCTTTGATCGAGTTCATCGCCTGGATCAGCGTCGGGCGCGGTGTGACGTAGTGCGAATTGGCGTAGATCTTGACGAAGTCGAGCTCGTCGGTCTTTGCGCCGGTGAGCGGGTCCATCTCCTCGATCTTCTCGATCTCGTCGCCGAACAGGTGGATGCGCCAGGCGCGGTCTTCATAGTGCGCCGGGAAAAGATCGATCGTATCGCCGCGCACGCGGAAGGTGCCGCGCGAGAAATCGTGCTGGGTACGCTTGTACTGGAGCGCGACCAGGTCGGCGATGAGCTGGCGCTGGTTGATCTGTCCGCCCTGCTTCAGCGTGAAGGTCATCGCCGAATAGGTTTCCACCGAGCCGATACCATAGATGCACGACACCGAGGCGACGATGATGACATCGTCGCGTTCGAGCAGCGCGCGCGTGGCCGAGTGGCGCATGCGGTCAATCTGCTCGTTGATCGAGGATTCCTTCTCGATATAGGTGTCCGTGCGTGGGACGTAGGCCTCCGGCTGGTAGTAGTCGTAGTAGGAGACGAAGTACTCCACCGCGTTGTCAGGAAAGAACGACTTGAACTCGCCGTAGAGCTGCGCGGCGAGCGTTTTGTTCGGCGCCAGGATGAGCGCGGGTCTTTGCGTGGCCTCGATCACTTTAGCCATGGTGAAGGTCTTGCCGGAGCCGGTGACGCCGAGCAGCACCTGCGTGCGATCGTGGCGCTGCACGCCTTCGACCAGTTCCTTGATTGCCTGCGGCTGGTCGCCCTTTGGCTCAAAATCGGAGACGATCTTCAGCGGAATGCCGCCCTCGGATTTCTCCGGGCGAGGCGGGCGGTGCGGCGTCCACACCTTGCCGGTCTCGGCCTCGTTACGGAATTCCGGGCGGCCTTCGCGCAGGAGTTTTTCAAGGGACTCCGCGGTGGCGGCGACGCCCATGGACGAAAGGCCTTGCCCCGGCCGCGGCAGGTCCGCGCGAGGGAGACGATATTTGGGGTCTTCTTTCTTCACCTGCCCCTGGAGGGGGGACGTCGGCGAGCGCAGCTCGCCGGGAGGGGGTGAATTTTCGTCATCACCGCGCACCCCATCCCGCCTCCCCCCGATCAAGTCGGGGGTCGGCGACCCTCCCCCTGCAGGGGAGGGTGATGAGAGATCGGCCTCATCGCCGAGGCCCAACTCGCGCGCCAGCGCCGGATCAAGTCCCGTAATCGGCGAGCCGGTGTAATCGGCCTGCGGCGCCTCGCCGAACCCCTCGCGCGCCGACTTGCGCGCGCGGTGCGCGGCGGAGAAATCCTGGCGCCGCTCCCATGATGTCTCCGGCGGCGGCTTGATATTCGTGCCCGAGCCGAGGCCCGCAGTTCCGCGCGCGATGCCCGGATTGAGCAACTCGGCGAGCGAATCAGGCGTCGCCGGCTCATCCGGCCGCGCCGCTTTGGCGCGTGTTGGGCGCGCCGGGTCCTTGGTCTTCTTGGGCTTATCGGGAGATTTGGCCATTCGTCGAATATGGGACCTCTTCTGGGACGAGAAAAGGGCAGGGCCGCTCATGCAAACGTCTTGCCGGGGGATATCGCCTCTATCTCGCTCCGGGTCCTGCCGCTAAGTTGCCTGCAAAGAAATAAACCATGCAGGAGGACGCGATGCTCGGGAGTCCGTTCACACGCCGAGCCTTGCTCGGCGCCATGGCGGCCGCGCCGTTCGCCGGGATAGCGCGGGCTCAGGCAGCGTGGCCAACGCGGCCGGTGCGCGTCGTGATCCCCTATCCGCCGGCCGGCGGCGCCGACA
>DASXOK010000096.1:0-7216 GCA_036494425.1 Pseudolabrys sp. | reverse complement strand
TTACGCGATCACGCCCATGATGTCGGACTCCTTCATGATCAGGAGCTCCTCGCCGTCGATCTTGACCTCGGTGCCGGACCACTTTCCGAACAGCACGCGGTCGCCGGCCTTCACGTCGATCGGGGTCAGCTTGCCCGCCTCGTCGCGGCCGCCGGTGCCGACGGCGACGACTTCGCCTTCCTGCGGCTTTTCCTTAGCGGTATCGGGGATGATGATGCCGCCCTTCGTCTTCTCTTCGGCGGTGATACGGCGCACAACCACGCGGTCGTGCAGGGGACGGAATTTGGTCTTGGCCATGGCTTCCTCGTCGGCGCTACCGCGCGTCTCGTTTACCGGAAACTTTCGATTGTTTAAGCCGTTAGCACTCATATAGAGAGAGTGCCAAATGGCTGTGGGGGAGATATTGCCTTACGCTGGGGGTGTCAAGCTTGACTCGCGCGCCCCGCTGCCATCGTTGTCCACCTGAAAGCCGTTAAACCGCGCTTGCGCTGCCTGTCTTTGCCCCGCAAAGTCTCCTTTGCGTTTCTGGGAGCCCCAATGAATTATCCGACCCTCCGCCTGCCGCCACTGCTGGCGATCGCTGCGCTTGGCCTCTTCCTTGCGGGCTGCACGACGACCCCGTCGCTGACGCCGGAGGCGCCACCGCCGCCGGTCACGCCGACGCTGCCGCCGGCCTTCCCACCGCAGGATATCGTCGGCCGCTGGGGCCTTGCCGCCTATCACCGCGAGGAAGATCGCGGGCGGACGGAAGCCGCTGCCGCGAGTCAATGCCGCCAGCCGTATATCATCACGCTCGGCCCCACCGGCGGAGTGATGATGCATCTCGCCGACCAGGCAACGCCCACTGAATTGCGCCTCAAGGGCGCGCCGGGCGGCAAGACCTTTATCGGCCCGCCGGACGATCCGCCGGGCGGCGCGCAAGACCGCGAGGTGGTCCAGTTCGATGGCCGCGTGCTGATCCTGCGCTGGCTCGATCCGGAAGTGCAGGGCCGCTACGGCACTATGGTCTACGTACGCTGCGGAGCCGAGGGCGCCAAGAAGCCCGGGGCTAAGCCGAGGCCGAAGACGGCTGCCAAACCGGCAGCCGCAAAGCCCAAGCCGGCGGACGCGCCGAAGCCTGTGCAGTGACCCTCTGTCCGGCGCGGCGTGCATGAGCGTACCCGCGCCGGCATGTTAGGAAGAAGGCAGCTTTCGCCGGGGCTGGCCTTTCATGACTACCACGCGTGCTTTAATTAGCGGCCCTTGGCGCGCAGTGCCGGTGCTCGGCGTGACCCAGATCCTTTCCTGGGGATGCATCTTCTACACGCCGGTGCTGATCGTGCCGCTGATCGCGGCCGAGCGCGGCTGGTCGATCGCCTTCGCGATGGGTGGCTTTTCGGTCGGCCTGCTGACCGCGGGCCTGACCGCGCCTTATATCGGCCGCTCAATCGACCGCTACGGTGGCCACGTCACCATGACGATCGGCTCGCTCGTCGGCGCGCTCGGTCTTTTG
Organism: Pseudolabrys sp.; assembly: GCA_036494425.1. Classification (GTDB taxonomy): domain Bacteria; phylum Pseudomonadota; class Alphaproteobacteria; order Rhizobiales; family Xanthobacteraceae; genus Pseudolabrys. The sequence continues at coordinate 5,724 of DASXOK010000096.1, read as the reverse complement.
CTCATCAGATACGCGGACCATGCGATCGCCTATTATGCGGTGTGGATCGTGCTCGGCCTCGCCATGGGCGCAACCCTCTACGATGCCGCCTTCGGCACGCTTGGCCGCGTCTTCGGCGCCGCCGCGCGGCGGCCGATTACCGCGCTGACGCTCGCCGGCGGTTTCGCCTCGACAGTGAGTTGGCCGGTGACGCATGTGCTGATCGAAAGCGTCGGCTGGCGCGGGACATATCTCGTCTATGCCGCTCTACTCGCTGTCATCGCGGCGCCGTTGCATGCGCTGGCATTGCCGCGCAGCCGCGCTGAACTCGACGTACCGGCGCACGGCACGAACAAGGCGCCGGCTAAAGTCCTTCCGCCGCATGGGTTGATGTTTGCGCTGGTCGCGTCGGCCTTCGCCGCTTACGCCTTCGTGCCGTCGGGGCTGTCGGCGCATCTGCTCGCGATCTTTGCCCGCAGCGGGATCGATGCCGGCACGGTCGTGTGGATCGGCGCATTGTTCGGTCCGGCGCAGGTGGGCGCGCGGGTGATCGAATTTGCCTTCGGACGCGACCTGCATCCATTGTGGGTTGCGCGGGGGGCGCTCACGGCGTTGCTCTGCGCATTCGTGATGCTCGCCATCTTCGGCATATCGACGCCGGTGGCGGCGGCTTTCGCGCTGATGTTCGGCGGCGCCAATGGCCTTATCACAATCACGCGCGGCGCGGTGCCATTGGCTTTGTTCGGCGCTTCCGGTTATGGCCGCCTGATGGGCCGATTGGCCGGACCGTTTCTGCTGGTGCAGTCGGCCGCGCCCTTGGTGATGGCTTTCGTCGTTGATCGCGCGTCGGATGCGATGGCGCTCGCGCTTGCGGCGTTGTTCGCGGCCGGCGCCTTTCTATGCTTTCTGTTCATTAAAAGACCAGAGTGATCAGTCGAACATCGCGTCGATGTCGCGCTGACTGGCGTGGCCGCCATCGCCGTCGAGCTTCGGTCCGTTGATCAGGCCATCCGCAGGCTTCGCGGCGATTGCGACTGAGGCCACGCTGCCGAACTGCGCCAGCATCGCCGCGAGTTGCTGCTCGATGCCGCCGAGCATGGTGATCACCTTGCCGATGCGCTGGCCGGCGAGGTCCTGAAAATTGCAGGCCTCGAACACGTGCACGACGTGGTCCTGGATGTCCAATGCCAGTCCGCGTTCGTGCTCGCTCTTCAGCGCGGCGGCAAGAGCCCTGGTATTGTCGTCGATACCTTCCGCCGCTTTCAGGATGCTGTGGGTCGCCTGCTCCATGCCGTCGATGGCGGCACCGAGCTCGCCGGCAGCGCGCGTCATGCGACGCTCCTTGCCGTCGCCGATCAGCGCGGCGAGTGCGCGCTTCTGCGCGGCAATCAAATCGTGGATATGCGCGAGCTCGCGCTTGAGTGCGGAGTCGTCGGTGACGTTGCGGCGCTCATGCGCCGACACGGCGCGAGGGCCCGCGAAGGTCTGTTCGATGCGAAACATTTTACGCTGCACGCTTATCGTCCCCGCTACGGCCATCTTATTATCTCAACGGCCATTAACGTCAGGTTGCAGGTGCCCGAAACGCAACGTTTACCATGTCGCCGCGCGCTTTACGCAAAATAAACGCTAACGCAACGTAACGGCTTTGCTGAGACGTTTAGACAGGCCGCGCGCGGTTCGGATTTACCAATCAGTGTCTGTTTGCCTCTTGTAGTTGGTATCGGCGACGAATTTCCGAAAGCCATGCCGATGCCGCATTCGATCCTTCTCGCGTCCACCATGCTTCTGCTTGCTGTGCCGGCATCGGCGCAGCAGATGGCGTATGGACAGCCGCCGGCGACGCCGCAGATGGTGATCGTTGCGCAGCCGCCGCAGGTGCGATCCAACCTCGGCGGCGGCTTCATCGAGTATCTGTTCGGCGATCATCCGTCGCAGCCGCAATACGCGCCGTCCGAATACGCTGCGCCTCCGCAGTACGCGCCGCCGCCGCAATATGCTGCCGCGGTGCAGCCTCGCTACATCGCGCCGCCACAGGAATATCCCAACGAGCAGCGGGTGCAGCCGGTCTACGCGACCCCGGAGCCGCAAGTCGATCCGATGCTCGAGCAGCGGCGGCCCGACATCCGCATGGATCCACGCTTCCTGAAGCAGGAGGTCGCATACGAGACGAAGGAAGCGCCCGGCACGATCGTGATCGATACGCCCAATCACTTCCTCTATCTGGTGGAGGGGGAGGGGAAGGCGCTGCGCTACGGCATCGGCGTCGGCCGTCCCGGGTTCGCCTGGGCGGGCGTGCATACGGTGTCGGCGAAGAAGGAATGGCCGGACTGGACGCCGCCGAAGGAAATGATCGAGCGGCAGCCCTATCTGCCGCGTCACATGGAAGGCGGCCCGAACAATCCGCTCGGCGCGCGCGCCATGTATCTCGGCTCCACGCTCTACCGCATCCACGGCTCCAACGAGCCATGGACGATCGGTCACAACGTCTCGTCCGGCTGCATCCGCTTGCGCAACCCGGACGTCATCGACCTCTATGAGCGCGTGAAGGTCGGCGCCAAGGTCGTGGTGATGTAGCGGGCGTCAGACGTCCTCGGTGCCGCCGCCGAAGTCGCCGCCATCGTTGCCGAAGTCGTCGTTGTTGTTGTCGCTATTGTCGACATACTCGGTTTCGTCGACCTCGGTCACGTCGTCATTATTGCCGAATAAGCCCGCCGCCTGCGGATCGTTGACACCGCCGACGCTACTGATGTCGTTGAAGCCGGCCTGCTGAGAGAGGTCGCTACCCGACGCGTTGTTGTCCCATGGCGAGCCGAAGGCCTGCTGCGAGCCGAAGGCGCTGCCGCCGCCTTCGTGACGGCCGAACAGACCGCCAATGGAATTGAACAGCATGGCGCCGCCGATCGCGCCGACGGCGGAGGCGGCCGCGGTGCCGAGGAATGAACCGCCGGCCGAGGGCGCCGCGCCAAAGGGCGACGGCGCAGGCGCCGCGCCATAGCCTGGGGCCGCGCCGTATCCGGGGGCGGCGCCGTAACCGGGGCCGGGCGCGGCAGCGGCGCCGGGCATGGCGCCACCGGCATTCCAGCGCGGATCGGGACCCGGCTGCGTCTGCTGAGGCTGCGGGCGAACGTTCGGCACGGACCCGCCGCTACGCCCACCGCCGCCCAGCGCACTGCGCATCGTATCGAGGAAACTTCCGCCCTGGCGCGGCGCCTGCGCGTCGTCTTCGCCGCTCAGTTCGCGGATGCGGGCGTCGGCGCGCCGGAGCGCCTCGTCCTGCACCAGCACTGTTTGCACCAGCGCGTAAATCGCGTGAGGCGCGCGTTGCAGGCCATCGGCGATGGCGCGCTCCGCTTCAGCGTCGCGCGGCGCGCCTTCCAGTTTCGTAAGGCGGTCGAACAGATCGTCGATCAGTTGGCGTTCCTGCGGGGTCATGGCGTCCTCCTGAGACGAATTCGATGGCGCATTATCTTGTCCGAAACCGGTTCCACTTTTCGGGATCATGCACACTGCTGCCGATATTTAGGCAGCGCCGCCCGCTTCGCCAGATGGCTGCGCCAAGGCCGCGCCGTGTTCAGCAAGCACGCGCGGAAAAGCATCGGAATTGAAAAAGGCAAATTCGTGCTCGCGCAGCGTGGTCAGCGAATCGAGACTTTGTAGGGCGGCGTCGACGAAGCCCGGATGACACATAATTAATCCGCCCTCCGGCAGGCCTTTCAGGAACCGCGGGAAAATGCGCGCAAACCGGGCTTGCGGGGTAAAGGCGTAGGCGCCGGCGAAAGCCGGGTTGGTGGCAAGTCCGTGCCGCGTCGCCTGGCTTTTGAAGCCCAGGCTCAAGACATCGAGCACCAGCGACTTGCTGTCGTGGAGGCGCCGGTTCGCGCCCGCGCGGCCACATTGTCGCACCCAGGCGTTGGGGGCCAGTTCGCTGATCACCTTCAAGAAAGCGTTACGCACCTGCGGCAACAAATGCACGTGCTGATGGCCGTCGACGAAGTCGGGCAGGTGGCCGAACGCCGACAGGAACGCCTGCAACTGCGTGGCGATTTCGATCGTCAGCGGCTCGATCTCGAGCCGGCGCGTCATGGCAAGCCGCATCATATCGTTGATCGGCAGGAAGGCGCCGTCGCGCAGCGGCGCGAAGCCGTCGCTCAGCGGCTTGAATGGCGCCGTAAGCGTCACATGCAGACCGAGCGCGGCGCGCGTCTCGCCGGAATTGAGCATCTCCAGCGCGTCGACCTCGTCGGCGGTCAGATGCGCCGCCACCGTCATCACCGAGGTCGCATTGAGACGCCCGCGCAGGATCAGTTCGCGGATGGCATTGTTGATGCCCGGCGCCATGCCGTAGTCGTCGGCGCATAGCCAGATGTGGCGTGGCGCGGCCACGCGCCTACTCGGCCGCGTGCGAAGGGGCCGGATGCGCCTTCGGCGTCTCGTCGGTCTGCTTCACGCTGTGCTCGGCGACGAAATAGACCGGCCGCGCTTTGATCTCCGACAACAACTTGCCGATGTATTCGCCGAGAATGCCGATCATCAGAAGCTGCACGCCGCCGATCACCATGATGCCGACAACAAGCGAGGGATAGCCGGGCACGTCCTGCCCGAACAGCATCGTGCGGATCATGATCCAGATGCCGAAGAACAAAGCCGTCGCCGCGAGCAGCGCCCCGAGCAGGCTGGCGAACCGCAGCGGCGCCACCGTGAACGAGGTGAGGCCTTCGATCGACAGCCCGATCAGCGTCCACACGTTCCACGTCGTGGTGCCGTGTTCCCGTACCGCCGGCTCGTAATCGACGCGCGACTGGCGGAAGCCGATCCAACTCGACATGCCCTTGAAGAATCGGTTGCGTTCCGGCATCTGCCGTAGCGCCTCGGCGGCGCGCGGGGAGAGCAGGCGGAAGTCGCCGGCGTCCTCCGGGATCGGCTGGCGCTGGCCCCAGTTGATCAGCGCATAGAACCAGCGCACGCCGAGCCGGCGCATGAGGGGCTCGCTCTCGCGATGCGCCTTGGCGGTGTAGACAACGTCGTAGCCGTCATCGAGCCAGCGCGACACCAGCGTCTCGATCAGCGACGGCGGATGCTGGCCGTCGCCGTCCATGAACATCACCGCGCCGAGGCGGGCGTGGTCGAGGCCGGCGAGGAGGGCGGCCTCCTTGCCGAAATTGCGCGACAGCGAGACCACCTGGACGTCGAGGGGGATGGCGGGCAGCGACTGTGCCACCGCATAGGTGTCGTCTCGGCTGCCGTCATCCACATAGACGACTTCGAGATCGAGGCCCCGCTTGTTCTGCAGATAGCGCGCCATTTCGGCGATGCGCTCGTGCAGGGCGGGCAGCCCCTTGGCCTCGTTGAACACGGGAACAACGATCGACAACCCCGTCGCGCCACGGCCTTGCGCCGCGTGGGTGCCGGATCGGGTCGTTTTCGCCGTCATTTTAACCTGTCGCTCTCCGTTTCGCCCCGGTTCTATAGCGCACCGGACCGGCCCTGTCGCGTCCGCCCTATCGGGCGGCGGCATGACGTGCTAGCGCATGGCCCGCCTTGGTCGGCCGCTTCCAATAAGCCCGTGCGCCGGCAAAGATGTTATGAAGGACCGATGATTCCGGCGCCCATGAAATCCATCGTCGACCGCCTCACCGTCGCCTGGCACGAGCGCGCCGTCGCGCTCAAGGCGATCAGCTTCGCCTTCGTCGGCGTGCTCAACACCGCGATCGACTTCAGCATCTTCTGGACCGCGGCCAAGGT
>DASXOK010000095.1:0-1722 GCA_036494425.1 Pseudolabrys sp. | reverse complement strand
TCGCGATCAGACAACCCCACCTCCGCGACGTTACTGCCTGCACTCTTCGGTGAGGCGGTGCGACCCTCTCGGTTTCACGAAATCGAAAGCGAGGGCCGAGGTCCCTGTGAAAGCACGAAGCGGGACCTGCTTCCCGCGCCACGCAGGGCTGCCATAGCGACAATCGACCATGCGTACGGCGCAACGGATGCAGGAGCGTTGTGGTCTCCGCCTTCCGAGGGTCAGTGTGTGTGCGCGTGCTTGTTCCGCAGGCGGAGCGAGACTGCCTTGGTCACGGTGCGGGCGTGCCCGGCCGGGTCGCGCACCGTCGCGGCCAGGCGCAGCCGGAGCTTGTGATGGCGCTTGAGGACCCTTTGCAGCGTCCTCGGGATGTTCAGCTTGATGGTCTTCTTGGCATGCGCACCCAGGCGGAAGGCCTTTGCCCTCAGCGCGAGCCGCCGCTTGCCGGCTACCGACACGCGGTCGACGGTCCTACCCGAGAGCTTGCCGTTGATGGAGAAGCCGTTCCCGTTTGCAACGCGGACGGTGATCGGCCCCCTGGCTCGGATATGGCCGGAGGCGAGCTTGAGCGTGACGAGCGTGCGGGCACCGAAGACGCCGGGCGCGACCGGCGCACTCACAGTCCAAGCGCTAGTCGCCGGGGTTGGGTCGATGTCCCCACTGGCATTCGTGGCACGCACGGCGAAGGAGTGCGCTCCGACCGCCAGCCCGCTGTAGGACGCCGGCGAGGTGCAATTGGAGAAGCCGCCGCCATCGACTTGGCATTCGAACGCGCCCGGCTCGCTGCCGCTGAAGGAGAAACTCGCCGTGCTTGAGGCGACTGTGCCCGACGGGGCGGCGGTGATGGTCGTATCGAGCGGGGCGACCGCCAGGTACCACGGGCCGTTGCCACCGGTCACGAAGCTCTGGTTCACATCGGTGCCGTCGAGGTTGGCGCGCCCGATCGTGGCGCCGTTGTAGTTGGCCCAGTAGATATGGGCTCCGTCGATCCCGACCCCGGACGCCCCGCTTGCGCCGCTGATGAAGCTCTGGTTCACGTCGGTGCCGTTGAGCTCCGCGCGCCCGATTGTCGTGCCGCTGCCGTAGTTGGCCCAATAGATATGGCCGGCATCGACGGCCACCTGCAACGGCTGGCTCGAGATCGATCCAGTTATGAAGCTCTCGTTCGCACCCGCGCCGTCGAGGTCCGCGCGGCCGATCGTGCCGTTGCCGTTTGCCCAGTAGATGTGCGCCCCGTCGACCGCAGGGCCGCTCGGCCCGCTGGCGCCGGTGATGAAGCTCTGATTCACGTCGGTCCCGTCGAGGTTGGCGCGGCCGATCGTGCCGGCGTTCACGTTCGCCCAGTAAATGTGCCCGGCGTCGACCGCCAGCCCGTCGCTCCCCACCGTCCCAGTCGGGATGAAGTTCTGATCCACGCCGCTGCCGTCCAGATTGGCTCGCCCGATCGAGTTGGGCGTGTAGTTGATCCAGTACACGTGCGCGCCGTCGACAGCCACGCCGTAAGGAGTGGCACCCGGAGCAGCCAGGATGAAGCTCTGGTCCACGCCCGTGCCGTCGAGGTTGGCGCGCCCGAACGTGCCGTTGTTGTAGTTGCCCCAGTAAACGCGGGCCTCAGCCCCAGGCGCGAACGCCAGCACAAGCAGCGACACCGCGGCGCCGAGCAACGTGCGGCCCAACACACCGTTACGGCCGGCCAGGGCCGAGCCGCACAGCGAGCCACAC
>DASXOK010000094.1:0-3532 GCA_036494425.1 Pseudolabrys sp. | reverse complement strand
TTTGAGCGCCTCCTGCTCGATTTTCAGCCGCACGATTTCGCGGTCGATCGAATCGAGCTCTTCCGGCTTGGAATCGACCTGCATCTTCAGCCGCGCCGCGGCCTCGTCGATCAAATCGATGGCCTTGTCGGGCAGGAAGCGATCGGTGATGTAGCGGTTGGACAAGGTCGCCGCCGCGACGATCGCGGAGTCCGCGATGCGCACGCCATGATGCTGCTCGTATTTATCCTTGAGGCCGCGCAGGATCGAGATCGTATCCTCGACCGTTGGCTCGGACACGAACACGGGCTGGAAGCGCCGCGCCAATGCTGCGTCCTTCTCGACGTGCTTCTTGTATTCGTCGAGCGTGGTCGCGCCGATGCAGTGCAGTTCACCGCGCGCCAGCGCGGGTTTCAGCAGGTTGGACGCGTCCATCGCACCGTCGGCTTTGCCGGCGCCGACCAGCGTGTGCATCTCGTCGATGAACAGGATGATGCCGCCGTCGGACGACGTCACCTCCTGCAGCACCGCTTTCAGGCGCTCCTCGAACTCGCCGCGATACTTGGCGCCTGCGATCATGGCGCCGAGATCAAGCGCGAGCAGCTTCTTGTCCTGCAAGCTTTCCGGCACGTCGCCGTCGACGATGCGCTTGGCCAAGCCCTCGACGATGGCGGTCTTGCCGACGCCGGGTTCACCGATCAGCACCGGGTTGTTCTTGGTGCGGCGCGACAGCACTTGAATGGTCCGCCGGATCTCCTCGTCGCGGCCGATCACCGGATCGATCTTCCCGTCGCGGGCGGCCTGCGTGAGATCGCGGGCGTATTTCTTGAGCGCATCATAGGCGTTCTCGGCCGACGCGGAGTCGGCGGTGCGGCCCTTGCGCAATGCGTTGATGGCCGCGTTGAGGCTCTGCGGCGTCACGCCGGCGACCTTCAAAATTTTGCCGGCCTCGCTGTCCTTTTCCAGCGCGAGAGCAAGCAGCAGCCGCTCGACCGTCACGAAGCTGTCGCCGGCCTTCTCGCCCGCCTTCTCGGCGGCGTCGAAGACCCGCGCCAAAGCGGGATCGAGATAGACCTGCCCTGCCCCGCCGCCCGAAACCTTCGGGCGCTTGGCGAGCGCGGCCTCGACCGCTTGCAAGGCCTGCCGCGAATTACCGCCGGAGCGGTCGATCAGCCCCGCGGCCAATCCTTCCGGATCGTCGAGCAGGACCTTCAAAAGATGTTCGGGGGCGAATTGCTGGTGGCCCTCACGGAGGGCCAGAGACTGCGCGGACTGGACGAATCCGCGTGCACGGTCGGTGTATTTCTCGAAGTTCATTGTCTACTCCCTCGGCCCAATTTGGCACCGGACGAATGGCGGGTCCCGTGTTCGGCGGCCTGCCTCGCGCCTTTATGTGGGTGCCTTTGTTCCAGTTTGAAGAGCCCTCACGCTTGATCTAAGTCAGCTTCCGCGGGCCGCCGGGATCCCGTCAACAGGAGCAGCCCACAGGCCCATGACCAGCCAGTCCGCTACCATCAGATCTCTCTACCGCTATCCCGTTAAAGGCCTGTCGCCACAGGCTTTGCCGCGGACCACCTTGTCCACCGGCCAGACTGTGCCGGCGGACCGGCTCTATGCAATCGAGAATGGCCCGATCGGCTTCGACCCGGCCCATCCAGCCTATTTTCCGAAACAGCGCTTTTTGATGTTGATGAAGAACGAGCGGCTGGCGGCGCTGCGCACCGACTACGATGAGGCGAAGCATACGCTCGTCGTCCACTCAGGCGGGCAGGAGGCCGAACGCGGCGACCTGCGCACGGCCGACGGCCGCGCCGCCATCGAGGGCTTCTTCGCGACTTATTGCGCCGACGAACTGCGCGGGCCACCCAAGGTGCTCTACGGTGATGGACACAGCTTCTCGGATGTCGCCAAGAAGGTGGTCTCGATCATCAACCTCGCCTCGGTCGCGGAACTGGAGAATGTCATCGGCTCAGCTGTCGACCCGCTACGCTTCCGCGGCAACCTCTATGTGGCCGGCTGGCCGGCGTGGCACGAGTTCGACATGCTAGGCCACACGCTGAGCGCCGGCGGCGCGCGGCTGAAGGTGGTCAAGCGCATCGTGCGTTGCGCGGCCACCAACGTCGATCCGCAGACCGGCATCCGCGATCTGACCATCCCGCAGACGCTGATGCAGAATTTCGATCACATGGACTGCGGCGTCTATGCCGAGGTCATAGGCGCCGGCGAGATCGTCGCCGGCGACACGATCAGCGAAGCGAACTGAGTCTCAGCGAACGCCGCGGCCGGTGTCCGCCGCGGCGACGCGGCCGGTATGGCGCGGCTGGGTCTGCGGCTGACGCGCCGGAGCGCGCTCGATCCGGTCGAACAACTCCGAGAACGGATCGCTGCGGACGCTCCGCGCGCCTGGTGCCGATGCTGGTTGCGCCACCGGCTCGGCGGTCTGTTGAACGAGGCGTTGCGGCACCACGGGCCGCGGCGGCTGCACCTCTTGCGCGGGCCTGCGCTGCGCCGGCGCTTGCGGCCGCGCCGGACGCTCCTTCTCGGCGCGCGCCTGTTCGGCCTCGATGGCGGCAAGCAACTCGGTGATCGGCGATTCAAGCGCCAACTCGGACGAAGGATGGCTCGCCGGACCGCGCTCCGCTACCACCGTCGCCGGCATGGCGCGCTTCTCGGTCGGCATCACGTAAGCGATCACGCGCGAACGCGCATAGACCGCTTCGCCGACGCGCTTGTTGTGGTTGCCGGAGATGATGATCGGGTTGCCGCTCTTGTCGATGCCCGACACGACACCGACGTGGCCGCCCTTCTTGCCGCGCGACAGCACGGCGATGGCGCCGACCTCCGGCTCGGAAATGCGCCGGCCGTAATAGGTGAAGGACTTCGCGGCGTCGGAATTTGTGCCGGCATAGCCGAGCTTGGCGAGCACGAAGTTCATGAAGGTCGCGCACCACAGCCGCTGCCGATCGGTCGGATTGGTACCCATGTATTTGCGCGCTTCGGCGACCAGCGCCGGCCAGCCGAAGACGGGCTTCATACGTGCACTGAGCGAGACGCGTTCGACCGGCGCGGCGCTCTCACGCGTTGGCGGCGCGGGTCGCTGCGCAAGCGGCTTCGGCTTCAATTTCGGATTGGGGACAGGAAGCCGCACGTTCTGTTGGCGCTTCGGTTCGGCGTCGCGCGGCAAGGGCCGGCTGAACGCAGGCGCATTCAGCACAACAAGGCTAACGCAGACGGCGGCGATAGACGCCCGTGGCGCAATACGCATGAACGACGGGTCCCCACACCCAATGATCTTCTGTCGGCGCTGATCGGCAGCGGGACAACGTGGGGACGTAGCACGACAATTTTCGGCAAATTCTTCAGATTGAATTAAGGATGAAATGGTTTACGCAGCGCGTAAGGTTAATGCTGAGCGGGGACCGCGCGACAGGCCGTAAAAAAAAGAACGCGCCCCGCTCGATCAAGAGCGAGGCGCGCTGGTGAACCGGGTGACGCGAGATCAGCTACCCGGAACGACGTAGGCCCTGATGCGGCTGCGCGGATACACGGCCTC
>DASXOK010000093.1:0-2924 GCA_036494425.1 Pseudolabrys sp. | reverse complement strand
TCCGGTGACGCGCAAGCCCGGCTGGTGGGAGACGCTGGTCGGTCCCGGCAAGCCGATCGATACGTCTCGCTATTTCGTGATCTGCTCGAACGTCGTCGGCAGTTGCATGGGGACGACCGGCCCGTCCTCGACGAACCCCTTGACGGGCACCCCCTGGGGCCTCGAGTTTCCCGTCATCACCATCCGCGACATGGTGCGCGCGCAGGCGATGCTGCTCGACCACCTTGGCATCGACACGCTGTTCGCCGTGGTCGGCGGCTCGATGGGCGGCATGCAGGTGTTGCAATGGGCGGAGAGCTTCCCCGAGCGCGTCTTTGCGGCGCTGCCGATCGCCTGCGCGACGCGCCATTCGGCGCAGAACATCGCGTTCCACGAGGTCGGCCGCCAGGCGATCATGGCCGATCCGGAATGGCGCGGCGGCCGTTATCATCTCGAAGGCACCAATCCGCGCCGCGGGCTCGCGGTCGCGCGCATGGGTGCGCACATCACGTATCTTTCGGACGCGGCCTTGCACCGCAAGTTTGGGCGCAAGTTCCAGGACCGTGAGAATCCGACCTTCTCGTTCGACGCAGATTTCGAGGTCGAATCCTATTTGCGGCATCAGGGCATTTCTTTCGTCGAGCGCTTCGACGCCAATGCCTATCTCTATCTCACGCGCGCGATGGATTACTTCGACCTCGCCGCCGATCATGACGGAGTGCTGGCGAACGCCTACAAAGGCACGCCGACGCGCTTCTGCGTCATCTCCTTCACCAGCGACTGGCTGTTCCCGACCTCGGAGTCGCGCGCCATCGTGCACGCACTCAATGCCTCGAGCGCGCGTGTGTCGTTCGCCGAAATCGTCACCGACAAAGGCCACGACGCCTTCCTGCTCGACGAGCCGGAAATGTTCGGCATCGTGCGCGGCTTCCTCGACGGCGCCTGCAAGGCGCGCGGGCTCGCGCCCTCAGAGGCGAAGTAATGGCCATGCTGTCGCGCACCGATCCCAAGCTTACTGTTGCCAATATCGCCCGCACGCCGGGCGGCGCGCGCGTCGACTTGGTGCGCGTGTCGGAAATGGTCGAGCGTGGCGCCAAGGTGCTCGACGTCGGCTGCGGCGATGGTGAATTGCTGCGCTTGTTGAGCGAGACGCGCGGGGTCGACGGCCGCGGCATCGAACTCTCTCGCGAGGGCGTGAACCAGTGCGTGGCCAAGGGCCTTGCGGTGATCCAGGGCGACGCCGACACCGATCTTGCAGATTATCCCGACGACGCTTTCGACTATGTGATCCTGTCACAGACCTTGCAGGCGACCCGGCATCCGCGCGTGGTGCTCGAGCACATGCTGCGCATCGGCCGGCACGCGGTGGTGTCGTTCCCGAATTTCGGTCACTGGACGGTGCGGATGCAGCTTCTCTTCGCCGGCCACATGCCGCAGACCGACATCCTGCCCTATAGTTGGTACGACACGCCGAACATCCACCACTGCACCATCAAGGACTTCGTGCAGCTCTGCACCGAAATCGGCGTCAAGATGGAGAAGGCGGTGGCGCTGAACGCCTGGGGCACGCCGCTGCGCTTCAATGCGCCGTGGTGGTTCTGGAATATGTTCGGCGAGCAGGGCGTCTTCCTGCTCAGCCGCAGGAGCTGACGCGCCCCTGGTATCCATCGAGCCTTGCGCGCGGCGATCCATTCCCGCTTTTGAACGCAAGCCACATCTCGTGGCCGAGTATTACCTCAACAGCGCGGGCTATTTTAAGTAATGTTTCCGACACTTCTTTTATTTCTCAAGAATTCAAGGAACGAATTGCTCACCTAATACTTTTTCCGGTCAGCCGAATTGGCTGAGCGGCCGCGGTCCTGTGGCCCTCCCTCCAGTGTCCCAACGTCTCCCGGTTCGCGTCAATTGCCGAGTGAACTGTGCGGCAAATAGCATGAAATAGTACCGCGTCGTCTGAGCGTATAGATGGCATGCGTTTACGTAATGCGTGTCGTAAGCGACCTGATATTACGTGTAATTCGCGTATTAATACCGAATTGCACGCGGAATGCGCGCGCGTTTACCGTCTAGTGATCACGAAATAGCCACGGTTTGTCGGCGGGAAGGCAGCGGTTCTTCGTTCGACTGCGATCGACCAGGCGATATTGCTTTGATGAGAAGGGGTCAATCTGATGAAACTAACCAATCGACGGGCGACAATTATCCTGTGCTCGGTCGCGATGGCCGCTGTTGCGAGCGCGGCCGAAGCGAGGCCCGTCCACAAAGGCGCGCACCGCCAAGCCTATAATCATCATTACCATCGCCACGCAGCCGAGCGCGTCGCCAGCGCGCCAGTCGCGGCCCCCTCGCTCTTTGGCGGCGCGGAGACTGACTCGCGTTATTCCGGCTTCATCGGCGCCCAACCGCAAACCGCCGCGGCTCCGGTGCGCCGCGGACGCGGGCGCCATCGCGCGGTCGCGCAGCAGAGCACTGCGGCCAACGCCAGCTACGCGTCGGCGTCGGGCGGGTATTCCTCCAGTTCGCTGGTATCGGAGGCGCGCCGTTACATCGGAACCAATCCGACTGGCCGCCGCAGTCTCTGGTGCGGTGCCTTCATGGACATGGTGCTGCGTGAGACCGGCCATCCGGGCGGCGGCAATCTTGCCATGGGCTATGCCCGCTACGGCAAGCGCGTGTCCGGACCGCAGGTCGGCGCCATTGCCGTGATGGGCCGCCGCGGTGGCGGCCACGTCGGTGTCGTCTCCGGCATCGATCCGAACGGCAATCCGATCATCGTGTCGGGCAATCACAACCGTACGGTGGCCGAGGCCGTGTATCCGCGCAGCCGCATCAGGGCCTACGTCGTTCCGGGTAGCTGATCTCGCGTCACCCGGTTCACCAGCGCGCCTCGCTCTTGATCGAGCGGGGCGCGTTCTTTTTTTTACGGCCTGTCGCGCGGTCCCCGC
>DASXOK010000092.1:0-1744 GCA_036494425.1 Pseudolabrys sp. | reverse complement strand
GGCGGCCTTGCCTTCCTCACCTTCGCCGAGCTGCTTTTGGATCGCTGCCATCTGCTCGCGCAACAGCATCTCGCGCTGACGTTCGTCGAGCGAGGCCTTGGTCTGCTTGCCGATCTCCGCCGACAGCCGCAGCACCTCGATGCGCTGCGCCAAGAGGCGCGAGACCTTGTCCATGCGCGCGGTGACGTCGATCGTCTCGAGGATCTCCTGCTTCTCCTCCGGCTTCACGTCCATGTAGGCTGCCGTGAAGTCGGCGAGCGCTCCGGGCTGGTCGATGCCCTGGATGGCGGCGGCCAGTTCGCGCGGCGCCTGCGGCAGAAGCTCGAGCGCTTCCGCGGCCTGCCCGCGCAGATGCACGAAGCGCGCCTCGATCTCGGGCGAGCGTGTCGAAGGCTCCGGGATGCGCAGCACGCGCGCGACCAGGAACGGCCAGCCGGTCAGGAATTCGATGACCTGGAATCGCTGCTCACCCTGGCAGGCGAGGTGATGCCCGCCTTCCTGATCGGTGATGAAGCGCACGACATTGGCCACCGTGCCCATGCGGTGCATGTCGATGCCCGTCGGGTCGGCGACGTCGCTGTCGCGCTGCTTGAGGATGCCGATCTGGCGCTGCTCGCGTACGGCCTGCTGGGCGGCGGCAATCGACTTCTGACGGCCGACCGTCACCGGCATCACCATGCCCGGAAACAGCACGAAGTTGCGCACCGGCACGATGATCATCGCGTCGGCGGGCAGCGGCGGCAGGTTTGTTTCTTGGCGTGCCCTGTCGGGATTATTGCCGGCAGGTTCGCCTTGTTCCAGTGAACGCAGGTTTTCAGTTTCAGTCACGGGACACCCCAACTTTCTGAAGGGTGATCAAGAGGCAGCCATTGGCCATGCCTCGGTGGACGCCGCTGTAGCGGCCGCCCGGCAAGGGGACTCGCCGCTCGAAACGGCCTTGCGGCAGTTCGAGCCGATGGATGATGGCCGTGCGCAGCGCCGCCGGAAGAATGCGCGCGCCCGCCACGACCAGGTCGGAGCCGTCGATTGCTGCTTCGACCGCGTCGGGATCGACTCCCGGCAAGGCCATCAGCACCAGCACGTCGTGCTCCGTCTCCAGCAAGTCGACCGGCGGCTCCCAGGCCGGAGCCCGGGACGCCGACCGAACGGGCCGGAAGAACTCGCGGTGCATGCGTTCGGCGCGTTCAAGCGCCTCGCAGGCCTCCGCCCACATCCACTTGTTTGGAAAGTCCGTCATGGATCACCTTTCGGCCTTAATTGGAGGCGTGATGCGGCGAATTCAATGAGGGGCGGCTTCCTCCGGGGCGGAGCGGGGCACCGGCGGCGCAGGAGACGAGCGCCAGGCGGTGTTTTAATGCGGTGGATAGCGGGAACAACTCTGGCAATAGGTGAACTGAAGCTTAACTGTCGCATTGGAAGGTCAGGGTACGCATCCCGCGAAAGGCTTCCCCCATGCGCAAGTCCACCCGCCTGCCGAGCCGCTTCCCCGTCGGCACGAAATACGTCCTCGAAAGCCGTGGCGGACAGGTCCACCGCTATGTCGAGTATCCGGACGGCCGCAGGCTCGAGCTCTCGGCGCGGGAGCCGGCGAACTGCAACTGCCTCGCCTTGCAGGAGCTGAGCATCGTCCCGGACCTCGCCGCCGCGCCCACGCCGCGCCGCAAGCCGGCGCGCACCACCGCCCGCCGCCGCTCGCGCGTGCTGGAGCGGGCGTAGGCCTCTTCGTCTCCATCCGAGTTCGCCG
>DASXOK010000091.1:0-6344 GCA_036494425.1 Pseudolabrys sp. | reverse complement strand
GCCGGCGCGCAGGTGGTCTACGGCTTCATCGAGCTCAAGACGCACGCCAAGCTCTCTTACGTCGTGCGGCGCGAGGGCGGGACGCTCGCGACCTACGTTCACGTCGGCACCGGCAACTATCACCCGGTGACCGCGCGCATCTATACCGACCTGTCCTACTTCACGGCGGATGCCGTGATCGGTCGCGACGTCGCGCGCATCTTCAATTACATCACCGGCTATGCCGAACCGGGCGAACTGGAGAAGATGGCGATCTCGCCGATCAATCTGCGCCAGCGCATCCTCGATCACATCGATCAGGAGATCGCGCACGCCAAGGCCGGCAAGCCAGGTGCGATCTGGATGAAGATGAACTCGCTGGTCGATCCCGAGATCATCGACGCGCTTTACGAAGCCTCGGCCGCCGGCGTCTCCATCGATCTCGTGGTGCGCGGCATCTGCTGCTTGCGGCCGGGCGTGCCCGGCCTGTCGGAGAACATCCGCGTGAAGTCGATCGTCGGCCGCTTCCTCGAGCATGGCCGCATCTATTGCTTCGGCAATGGCAATCCGCTGCCGCATGCGAAGGCCGCCGTCTACATTTCGTCCGCCGACATGATGCCGCGCAATCTCGATCGCCGCGTCGAGGCGCTGTGTCCGATCCTCAATCCCACCGTGCATGAACAGGTGATCGGGCAGATTATGGTGGCCAATTTCAAGGATAACGAGCAGAGCTGGAAGGTCTTGCCGGATGGCAGCTCCGCGCGCATAAAGGCGGTGCCGGGCGAAGAACCCTTCAACGCCCACAAATATTTTATGACCAATCCGAGCCTCTCCGGACGTGGCAAATCGCTCCAAGAGTCGTCGCCCCGCAGCCTCATCCGCCGCCTCGCCGAAGGCGCGTAAGCGCCTATCCGCCACACACACGCCCGCCAAGGGTCGGCTCGATCACGGGCCGCCCATCGCGGTCATCGACATCGGCTCGAACTCCGTCCGCCTCGTCATCTACGAGGGGCTGACACGCTTACCGACGCCGATCTTCAACGAAAAAGTGCTCGCGGGGCTCGGGCGCCAGGTGCAGACAACCGGGCTCTTGGCGCAGGACGCGATGGAAACCGCGCTCGCGGCGCTGCGGCGATTTCGCGCGCTCTGCGATCTCCTGCATGTGCGCCGCATGTGGGCCATCGCCACAGCCGCGTGCCGCGACGCGCGCAACGGCCACGTCTTCATCGTCGAGGCGGAGCGCATCTGCCGCACGCCGATCACCATTCTCTCGGGCAAGCGCGAAGCGCATCTCACCGCGCTCGGCATCGTGTCGGGCATCCACAAGCCGGACGGCATCGTCGGCGATCTCGGCGGCGGCTCGCTGGAACTCGTCGATGTGCACGGCTCGCGCGTGCGTGGCGGCATGACGCTGCCGCTCGGCGGCCTCGCCTTGCAGGACATTGCCGGCAAGTCGATCAAGAAAGCCGAGAAATTCGTCGTCGACGCCTTCGACGACCTCGACCTGCTGCACGAGGGCGAGAACCGCACCTTCTATGCCGTCGGCGGCACGTGGCGCGCGCTGGCGCGGCTGCACATGTGGCAGACCGGCTATCCCTTCCACGTCATGCACAACTACCGCATTCCCGCGCGCGAGGCGCTGGAATTCTCGCGGCTGGTGCATCGCGTCGACACTGAGACGCTGTCGAAGATCGAAGTCGTCAACGCCGCGCGGCGGCCGCTGCTCGCCTATGCCGCGCTGGTGATGGAAAACCTGGTACGCACCATCAAGCCGAAGGACGTGGTGATCTCCGTCCTCGGCGTGCGCGAGGGGCTTCTGTATTCGCTGCTGAATGCGCGTGAGCGCGCGCGCGATCCGCTGATCACCGCGGCGGCCGATCTCAACGTGCTGCGCTCGCGCTCGCCGCGTCATGGCGAGGAACTGATCGCCTGGACCGACCGCTTCATCGAGTCGTCGGGACTGGACGAAAACGCCGACGAGCGCCGGCTGCGTCATGCGGCGTGTCTGCTCGGCGACATCGGCTGGCGCGCGCATCCGGACTATCGCGGCGAGCAGTCGATGAACATCATCGCGCACGGCGCCTTCGTGTCGGTCGATCATCCCGGCCGCGCCTATCTGGCGCTCGCGGTCTATTTCCGGCACATGGGCCTGAGCGAAGAGGACCTGTCGCCGCGGCTGCGCGAACTGGCAACGACGCGCATGCTCGACCGCGCGCGCGTGCTGGGTGCGGCCATGCGCGTGGCCTACATCTTGACCGCGGGGCAGGGCGGCCTGCTGCCGAAGACGCCGATGGTGGTGAAGCGCGGCAAGCTGACGCTGAAACTGCCGGGCGCGACCCTGCAACTCGCGAGCGACCGCCTCGCCGGGCGCCTGAAGCAGATCGCGCGGCTGGTGGGGCGCGACGCGGCGATCGAGCAGTAAGTGATGCGTTTGCCTCGTTCATGGGTGAACGCCCGCGCCGCCGTCGCAATGTTGCTCGCACTCTCCTGTGCCTCCGTTGAGGCGCGTCCACTTGCAGCGATCAAAGCCGGCGGCACGCTGAAGGTCGGGCTCACCGGCGATTACGCGCCGTATTCGCTGCGCGGCGCCGATGGCGAGATCAGGGGCGCCGATGTGACGATGGCGCAATCGCTGGCGAAGACACTCCGCGTCACGCTTGAGATCGTGCCGACAACGTGGAAGACGGTGCAGGACGACATGCAAGCGGACCGCTTCGACATCGCCATGGGCGGAGTGAGCGTGACGCCGGACCGCGCCGCCGTCGGCGATTTCTCGGTCACCGTCATGCGCGACGGCAAGCGGCCGATCGTGCGTTGCACCGACAAGGAGCGTTACACGTCGGTCGCGGCCATCGACCGGCCCGGCGTGCGCGTCGTAGTCAATCCGGGCGGCACCAATGAGCGTTTCGCCAAGGCCAATTTTCCGCATGCGCGGCTCGACGAGCACGCCGATAACCGCACGATCTTCGACGACCTCATGGATCACCAGGCCGACGTCATGGTGACGGACGGTGCCGAAGTCGATGACCAGGCGCGCCGGCATCCGGGTGTCTTGTGTCCGGCCGATGTGGCGGGTTCATTCGACCAATTCGACAAGGCCTATTGGATGACGCGCGACAAGGCCTTGAAGGGCGCGGTCGATGCGTGGCTGGAGAAGGCCCTCAAAGCAGGCGATTATCAGAAGGCCCTGGCGGCGGCCGCTGCCGAAAAATAGTAGCGATTGGAGCGCGGCAAGCCGGCGCAGACGTCAGGCCAGTTGCACGGGCCCGTGATCGTCACAGTGGTCTCCGTGCGGATGATGCAGCCGCCCGTCGACGACATAATCCACGTGATCGCCATGCGGGACTGCTTCATGCCCGCAATTTGGGCCGTGCTGATGTGAGCAGCGCGTGTCAGGCGTACAACGTTCGGGATTCTCGGCACTCACCGCAATGACGTGTTCGTCGACATGATCCCCATGCATGTGGTGAAGGTGACCGTCATGAAGGTAGTCTACATGGCCATCGTGCAGAATTGCGGTGTGGCCGCAGTTCGGACCGTGCCGATGAGGATGGTTGAGATGATGTTTTTCGGTGCACGCCATGATTGTCTCTCCGTCGCTGATCCTCCCGCTCAACGAAAGTCCATCAGTTCATGAAATGAGGGAATTACTGGGTCCCCGGTCGGGAACCCGTGCCGCAGGTGAGGCTTCTCGCGCCGTGACGCGCCGTCTGCCTATCGCGCGTAGCCCGGTGGCGCTTTCTGCCAGGGGTATCCGGCGCGGCCTTTTTCGTACCCATATTCGTAGAGGGCGCGCATGTATCCTTTGTCGAACGGGCCCTTGTACGGCACGGTGAAATCGTCGCCGATGGACGCGAGATTGAAATTGACCCCGTCGCGTTTCGTCGTGAGATAAATGCGGTAGGTGTCGTTGACGCCGCTCGACGTCGTCATTGTCGCGATCGCCTGCTTGGCGATGGCAAGCGTTTCCCGGTCGATCTTCTCTTCCGGCCGCGTGAGGCGCCCGTTGCGGATCACATAGGCCGTGCGCTTTCGCTGCGCCCTGAATTGCGCCGCGTTGATGCCGAGGCTGGCCGTCGCCTGCGAAAGCGAAAACGACGGGGGATAGAGGAACGCCTGCGCGACCGCGCCGCCGTCGACATGCATTTCCTGGTAATGCTGGCCGCCGATGGTGACATCGACCATTACCGGTGGAAACACCGCCGGGATCGACGCGGAGGCCAACAGCACATCGATCATGAGTTGGCGGCTGCCCGGGTGGCCGCTGGCGGCGATGGCCCCGAGATTCCAGATCACCGGCCGGCCTTGATCGAGGTTCGTCGTCAGGATGAAGAGCAGCCGTCCTTTATTGTATTCCTCGGCGATCCGCTGCACGACAGTGTCGTCGACGTAGCGGGCGATCATACGTCGCAAAGGCGCGCTGTCCGCCATCGCATCATTGGTCACCGCCGCCAGAACCGTCCGCTGCGTGAAAATGTCTTCGGCATTCGAGTCCGTATAGACCTGCTTGAGATGTTCATCGTAGGCGCTGCCGAGGAAGGCGAACGGGGCCGAGAGGGCGCCGGTGCTCACGCCGGTCACGACACCGAAGACCGGCCGATCTCCGCGCGCGCTCCAGCCCACCAGAACCCCGGCGCCGAAGGCGCCGTCGTCGCCGCCCCCGGAAATCGCCAGGAAGTTCTGCGGCGCCGACGTCTTTTGGATCTTGCTGCGCCGCTGGTACGCCGCCACCGCGATCGCGGTCATGCGGGAGACGTCCGTCGTGTAGAAGCGCACATCGGAGATGTTGAGGATGTTCGCTTTTGGTGCCTGCGCGAGCGTCACCGCCGGCAATCGCTCGAGTGAGGCGCAGCCGACGGCGCCGAGCATCAGCGCGATCCCGAGCGCCGGTTTCAACAGACGGGAACGAAGCAACGAGCCTGCAACAGCGGGAAATTCGCGGACTTTCCGGAGCCACCCCACGTCCGCGTCCTTCCCATCGTTCGATGCCGCAAGGTGAGGCACACATTAAGGGCCGGACGGCTGCGGCCTTTGAGTTACGTCAACTCAATATACATTCCTCGCGCGTGGTGTTCAAAGTCAAGGTGCGGCGGCCGCAGCCGGCAAACCGATACCGTGAGGCCAAGAGACAACATCGCAGCGCGGCGTTGATCTAGCTCTTCTCCACAGCCACCACGCGGCCCTTGTCGACCGCCAGCGCCAGCTGTCCGTGCTTGAGCGCGAGCGCCTTGTCGCCGAACAGCTCGCGGCGCCAGCCCTTGAGCGCCGGCACGTCGGCCTCGTCGTCGGCGGCGATGCGCTCCAGTTCATCGACGGTGGCGATCACCTTGGCGGCGACAGCGTGCCGCTCGGCGGTCATGCGCAGCAGCACCTTGAGCAGCTCGACGGTGGCGGCGCCGTTCGGCGCGGCGCGGAAACGCTCGAGCCGCGGCAGCGTCTTGGGGTCGCGCTCGAGGCCGCGCTTGACCGCCTCGACGATCTGCTCGCCCCAGCGCGAGCGCTCGAAGCCTTTCGGCAGCGAGCGCAGCGTGCCGAGCCGCTCGACCGTGGTCGGCGCCTGCACGGCGATATCGCCGACGACTTCGTCCTTGAGCACGCGCGAGCGCGGCACGTCGCGCGTCTGCGCCTCGCGCTCGCGCCAGGCGGCGATCTCGATCAGCACGGCCAGGTCCTTCGGCTTGCGCACGCGGCTCTTCAGCCGCTCCCAGGCACGCTCCGGATCGCCGCGATAGGTCTCCGGCGAGGTGAGCACGCCCATCTCCGCCTCGACCCAGCTCGAGCGCCCGCGTTTGTGCAGATCCTCATCGAGCTTGAGATACACATCGCGCAGATGCGTCACGTCCGACATCGCGTAGGAGATCTGCGCGTCGGAGAGCGGCCGTCGCGTCCAGTCGGTGAAGCGGTTCGACTTGTCCAGCTGGTCGCCGGTGATCCGCTGAACCAATTGATCGTAGGAGATGCTGTCGCCATAGCCGAGCACCATCGCGGCGACCTGCGTATCGAAGATCGGGTGCGGAATCTTGCCCGCCATGTTCCAGACGATTTCGATGTCCTGCCGCGCGGCGTGAAACACCTTGATGATGTTTTCGTCGGCGAGCAGCGCGAAGAAGGGCGACAGGTCGATACCCGGCGCCAATGTGTCGATGACGACCGCTTCGTCGGGCGAGGCCATCTGCGCCACGCACAACAGCGGATAATAAGTGGTCTCGCGCAAGAACTCGGTATCGACCGTGACGAAGGGATGGCGCGCCATGCGCGCGCAGACCTCTGCCAGTTCCTGGCTCGTGGTGATAGGCTCCATTTCGGGCGGAAGCCTAACCCCATCAGGGGCGGTTGTGGCAACCCGCTTCATTTCCCGCGCACCG
>DASXOK010000090.1:0-6602 GCA_036494425.1 Pseudolabrys sp. | reverse complement strand
ATCGAAGACTGTCTTTCCCTGCGCGCCGAGGAAACCCGGCTGCGCCTTGATCCACTCGCTGGGCTTCATCTCCTTGGCATAGGCGATCAGCCGCGCCTCCAGATCGTTCGCGATCTCGGGGAATTGGGCCGCGACGTTATTCTTTTCTCCCGGATCCTTCGCGAGATCGAACAACTCGGTCTTGCCCGGAAGCAGCGCGATCTTCACGAGCTTCCAGTTGCCCTTGCGGATGGCGCCGCGGAACGCCTCTACATTGATCAAGACGTCGTCGTGCGGAGACGGCTGATTGTTCGTCAACGTCGGCCAGATGTTCTTTCCGTCAAAGGGATGGTCCAGGCTGCCGGTGGCGCCGGCAAGCGCCAGCGCGGTCGGCATGACGTCCACCATGGCCAGAGGCTCGTCGACCACACGCGGCTTGAGCTTCGCAGGCCAGTTGAAGATAGTCGGAACACGGACGCCGCCTTCATGCAGCGAGCCCTTTCCGCCGCGCAGGATGCCGTTCGAGGCCGGCGTCTTGGCGCCGAGCTCGACGCCGCCGCTTTCTCCACGCTCCTCCGGGGATCGCGCGCCGGTCGCAAACAAGGCGCTGGTGGCGCCGCCGTTGTCGCTGCTGAATATGATGAGCGTGTTGTCGAGCATGTTTTTCTGCTTCAACGCCGCGACGATCCGCCCGACTTGCTTGTCCAGGTCGGTGATCATGGCCGCGTAAGTGTGCCGGTGCACATCTCCGGCCGCATCCTTGTAGGCGTCGATGTCCTCTTTCGGCGCCTGGTAAGGCGCATGCGGCGCCAAGGATGCGACATACAGGAACAGCGGGCTCGCCGTGTTGTGGTTCTCGATGATGCTCACGGCCTCGTTGCCGATCAGAGTCGTGAAGTAGCCATCCTCCTTGCCGAACTTTCCGTCACGCTGCCAATCGACCAGGCCGCCGCGTTCCTTGGTGAAGTAGTCCACTTCGCCGACGAGGTTGCCGTAGAAATGATCGAAGCCGCGGTTCTGCGGCCAGAACTTCTTGTCGGCATGACCGAGGTGCCACTTGCCGACCATGGCCGTCTGATAACCGGCGTCCTTCAATGCCTGCGGCAGCGTGCGCTCATCGGTCGGCAGTCCAAAGGTATGGCTGGGGAATATCACGAGCGGCTGCAGGCCGTAGCGCATGGCATAGCGGCCGGTCATCAACTCGGCGCGCGCCGGCGTGCAGACCGGCATGCCGTAGAATGATTCTGCGCGCACGCCTTCGTTTGCCAGTCTGTCGATGTTCGGCGTCCTGATGTCACTGCCGCGATAGCCGAGGTCGGCGTTGCCGAGATCGTCGGCGAGGATGACGACGATGTTGGGTTTCGCATCTTGTGCATATGCCGCCGCGCACAGCCCTATGCCGCATAGCGAGAGGGCCAATCGCATGATCGCGCATAACATCGGTTTCTCCCTGTCTGGGGGAAAGCCTGTCGAGCGGATCAATCCATGTCTTGCGTTGGATCAACGCATTCAAGTTGGCGCCGGTACGCGATCACCGCGCGCCGTGAGGCGTTGCCGTACCTGGCGGTACCGATGAGCTGCTCTGCGTATTGGGCGCGGAAGGCGCAGCAATAATCATCCCCGCGGCCACGCGTGCCACTCTTCCTCGCCGATGACGAAATAACGCGTCATGCGCGCGCCGTCCCAGTGATACTGGAGCGTGCGCGCCTGCGTCACCGGAAGCGTGACGAGGTCGGGATAGAACAGCGCGGCGGCTTCGCCTTGCGGATAGCGAACGCTTGGATAGACGATGCCATCGCTGCCACTGGCTTTGAGTGAGGTGCCGAGACGCCGGCCCGCGCTCCAGGCGTTGGGATCGAGCGTGTCGGCGAAGCCTTCGCCGCGCAGGTCATGCAGGCGGCCGGCGATGGGCGCCTGCAACTCTCTATACTGTGCGTCCGCGGGCCACTCCTGCGTCGCCGCCATGAAGCGTTCGAAGTGATAGACGGTCTCGGCGAGCGCCACCTCGAAGCGGTCGCCGCAATACCAGACGCCATAGCTGCCATCGGAGAAGCGGCTCGGGCGATCGCGCGAGACATGGGTGAATGCGGCCATCACCAGGCTGGCGCTCGGGCCAGCGACGCGGCGCGCGGGCGGCACGATGGTGAGGTCGCCGATCTGCTCGCGCACGCGCGGATTGGTCTTCGCTTCGGCGGAGGCGATCAGATCCCAGTCTTCCGGCGCGGCGATGTCCTCGAACAGCCAGACCGGGGGATAGATGGTGCGGATGATCCGGTGGCTAGCCGGCCAGGCAATGTCGGAAATGGGTGGAGTCATTTGCTCGTCATTCCCGGACGGCCCGAAGGGCCGGGCCCGGAATCCATACTCCGCAGCGTTGAGGATTATGGATTCCGGGCTCGCTCGCTTCGCTCGCGCCCCGGAATGACAACTCCATCACCACCCGCCCCGCTCGGCGTCGAGATAGTTGCGCACGGCGGTGAGGTCGCTCGGGGCGCCGGCGAGCATACGGTCGAGGGCCGACTTGCCGCCGAAGGCCGCGTTCGGACGAGATACCCAGGCGTAACCGCGCTCGGCCTCGGTGAAGAGATGGCGCAGCGCCTTGTGGATGCCCATCAGGTCGCCGAGGCGCCAGATCGTATCCGGCGGCACGGCGCCGATCTCGCCGCGCTTCCAGCGATAGAAGGTCGAGGAGCTCGGCTGACCGAGCAGCACGCGGGCCTGGGTGTCCGACACCTGCCAGTGACGGAAGAGATTAAAGACGGCCCGAATCATGGCGGCCGCCTCGGCCTGGGTCACCGCGCCGGTGGCCGGTTCGTCGGCGGGCGTCGTCAGAAGCGGGACCATTGGTATCCTTTCCCGTCACCTTTCTATGTCTATTGATAGTATTTATATTCATTCATGTCAAAAGGTTCAAGGCCCGCGTCCTGGGGAAGCTTTCCTTGCCATCAACGGCCGGGGGCCGTATGTAGGGAGTGCTGACGGTTAGAGTTCCGGTTGTGCCGCGTTCGGGCCTCCGGCCCGCTGTTTCCAAGGATCGCCCCTCGAGGAGGCCGGCGGACGGGACAGCGGTTAAGCCGAACCCTTGTCAAGGACAACCCGGATCAGCTTGCGGTCCCTTTGCGGGCTGTTAGCGATTTCGACCGTGAGCGTTTGACAAACCTGGGCTGGCGCCTTCGTGGGCGCGGCCGCAGCGATACGGGTCGTAAATTTTATGCTGCCAATGACGCAGCACAGGCAATTCGGGGTCCACCGCTCTCGCGAGACAATCGTGACTGCGCGGCATGCCATGGGCCCGGCCGGATTGTCGCGTCACAGCGCGGCCCCTTCCCTCCACACCAATCAGGCCGGTTCCCTTGTTCATTGTCTTGCGCCGTCAGCGTTGCGCGAGCGTGCAGGCCCGTCCGGCCCAGTGAGATTCCAAAATGGCCGACAAAATGCTCATCGACGCGACCCATCCCGAAGAGACTCGGGTGGTGGTCGTCCGCGGCAATCGCGTCGAGGAATTCGACTTCGAGTCCGCTAACCGCAAGCAACTTCGCGGCAACATCTATCTCGCCAAGGTCACCCGCGTAGAGCCTTCGCTCCAGGCCGCTTTCGTCGATTACGGCGGCAACCGGCACGGCTTCCTCGCCTTCTCGGAAATCCATCCCGATTACTATCAGATCCCGGTCGCCGACCGGCAGGCGCTGCTGGCGCAGGAAGAGCGCGACCAGCGTGCGGCCGATCAGGAGGCCGAGCACCGCTCCTCGCGGCGCGGCGGACGGCATCGCCGCCGTGGCGCCGAGCGGCATCGCAGCCGCGACAGCGTGCAGAGCGAGCCGATCGCCGGCGACGAGGCTCCGCCGCAGGAGTTCAGCGGCGAAGCGGCCGAAATCCCGACGAGCGAAATCGGCGTCGAGCCGGTGCTGCCCGAAACCGGCCTTGCTGGCGCGGCCCTGCCCGATCAGGAGATCGTATCTCCGGCGGTGCTTGCCACCGAGGAACGCGCCAGCGGAGAGCACGTCAGCGAAGCTGCCGAGACGTCCGTCAGCGAGGCCGTGACAGAACCGGCGCCCGCGCCGGAGCCGGTCGAAGCCTCCGCAAGCGGGCCCGCACTGCAGAGCGAAGGCGAGACATTTGCCGAACCGGCGCCGGGCAACGACGACGCGCCGGTCGCTACGTCCTCGGAAGCTTCATTCTCGGACGCCACCTCCTCTGAAGCGGCCCCGTCAGAAGAAGGCTTCACCGCTTCGGCCGATCCTGCCGAGAACGGCGACGCTGGCGATAGCAACGGCGACGACGACCATGAAGAAGAACACGTGGAGTCGGTCGGCGGCGCCGACGCCCTGGAGGAAGTGCAGGAGCGCGTTCCGCGCTTCCGCCGCCAGTACAAGATTCAAGAGGTGATCAAGCGCCGGCAGGTGATGCTGGTGCAGGTCGTCAAGGAAGAGCGTGGCTCGAAGGGCGCGGCGCTCACCACGTATCTCTCGCTCGCCGGCCGCTATTCGGTGCTGATGCCGAACACCGCGCGTGGCGGCGGCATTTCGCGCAAGATCACCAGCGCCGAGGACCGCGGCCGTCTGAAGGAAATCGCCCAGGACCTGGAAGTGCCGGAGGGCATGGGCGTGATCCTGCGCACGGCCGGAGCCAGCCGCACCAAGGCCGAGGTCAAGCGCGACTTCGAATATCTCCTGCGCCTGTGGGAGACCGTTCGCGACCTCACGCTGAAATCGATGGCGCCGAAGCTGGTCTATGAGGAAGGTTCGCTGACCAAGCGCTCGATCCGCGACCTCTACTCCAAGGACATCGACGAGATCATCGTCTCCGGCGAGGAAGGCTTCAAGGACGCGCGCGACTTCATGCGCATGCTCATGCCGAGCCATGCGAAGAACGTGAAGCTGTACAAGGACTCGCAGCCGCTGTTCACGCGTTACGGCGTGGAGAGCCAGCTCGACGCGATGTTCTCACCCGTGGTGCAGCTCCGCTCCGGCGGCTACATCGTCATCAACCAGACCGAAGCGCTGGTGGCGATCGACGTGAACTCCGGCCGCGCGACGCGCGAGCATCATATCGAGGATACCGCGCTCAAGACGAACTGCGAGGCGGCCGAGGAAGTCGCACGCCAGCTCCGCTTGCGCGATCTCGCCGGCCTCATCGTCATCGACTTCATCGACATGGACGAGACGCGCAACAACCGCTCGGTCGAGCGACGTCTCAAAGAAGCGCTCAAGCACGACCGCGCGCGCATCCAGGTCGGGCGCATCTCGCATTTCGGCCTCCTGGAGATGTCGCGCCAGCGCATCCGCTCCTCGGTGCTGGAGTCCTCGACCGAGAAGTGCCCCGTCTGCGGCGGCACCGGACACGTGCGCTCGGTCTCGTCGGTGGCGCTGCAGTGCCTGCGCGCCGTCGAGGAGATGCTGATCAAGGGCGCGACGCACAATCTCATCGTGCGCACCCGCTCCGAGGTCGCGCTCTACATGCTCAACCACAAGCGCGCGCATCTGCGGGCGCTGGAAGAGCGCTTCCACATCACGATCACGGTCTCGGCCGACGCGACCGTCAGCGGGCAGCAGTCCTACATCATCGACCGCGGCGAGCAGATGCATTCGCCGGAAGCGGCCAGGAGCCTGTTAGCTGCGGCGCAGCCGGAGCTGATCGCGCCGGTAGACGAGGACGACGAAGATTTCGTCGGGCCTGTCGAAGAGAGCGCCGAGGACGAAGAAGCCGTCGAAGCAGCGCAGGCTGCCGAGCCGCAGGGCGGCGAGCCGCGCGCCGATGGCGAGAGCGACCAACGCCGGCGTCGACGCCGGCGCGGGCGCGGCCGTGGACGCGGCGGCGAGCCGCGCGAGAACGGCCAGCAGTTCACCCAAGAGACGGTCGCCGAGCACGCGATCGCGCATGAAGATCACGACGCCGGTTCGGCGGAGGAAGACGAAGGCGTTGACGAGGCGCAGGGCGAAGCCGTGGCGCGCGGCGACGGTGAAGGCCCTGGCGCCCAGAACGGCGAAGATCGCGACGGCCGCCGCCGGCGGCGGCGTGGGCGCCGCGGCGGACGCCGCAACCGTCACCGCGAGGGCGACCAGCCGATCAACGGTGAGAACGGTCACCCTTACGAGCAACATGGCAAACAGGGCGAACAGCAGCCGGCGGGCATGGAATTCCCACCGCTGAGCGATGAGGATGCCTCCGGCATCGCGCCACCGTTCCATGAAGGCGCGGATGACGCAGCCGCGTCGCTCGCCCCTGCCCCGATGATGCCGCCGCCGATGCCCGAGACGCAGCCGGCGCCCGCACCGGTCGCCGCAGCGCCGATCGAGGAGCCAGTGGCAACGCAGGAACCGCCGCGCCGCCGCTCGACCATTCGCGAGCCCGCACCGGTTTCGGCGGAAGGCGTGAACGTGTCCTCTCCGGCTCCGGTGCCGGCTCCGCCGCCCGCGGCGCCGGTCGTCTCGTCGACGGCAAGCGAAGAGCCGGCCACGCCCAAGCGCGGCTGGTGGGGACGGCGTTTGCTCGGCGACAAGGGCTGAACGCGAGCCACTGACCGATGAAATCGGCCTGGGTCGAACGCGATGCCAAGGACGCGGTCGGCCGCTACGGCGCGGCCGGGGTCAGCGCCGATCTGGCGCTGCGCGTTTACACGACGC
>DASXOK010000089.1:0-2334 GCA_036494425.1 Pseudolabrys sp. | reverse complement strand
TCTCAGTCTCCCCAGGATGCGGGCTTGCGCACGATGTTGATCATCGATTTGAGGTCGCCCGCGAGGTACTTGCTCATATTGCCCGCGATGGTCGGCATCGCGCGGTCTTCGTAGCCGTGCGAATAGCCGCCGAGATGCGGGAAGATCGTCACGTTCTTGGTCTTCCACAGCGGGTTCGTCGGCGGCAGCGGTTCCTCCGAGAACACGTCGAGCCCGGCGCCGGCGATGTGGCCACTCTCCAGTGCCTTAATCAAGGCCGGCTCGTCGACCACACCGCCGCGCGCGACATTGACGAGAAAGGCCGAGGGCTTCATCGCCGCGAACACTGTCTCGCCGACGATGTTGCGCGTGTCCGCGCTCATCGGAATCAGCACCACCAGGTAATCGAGCTCGGGCGCGACCTTGATGAGATCGTCGCGCTTGACCATGCGGTCGAAGCTCTTGGTCTCGCGCACCGTCGAGCTGATACCGACCACGGTCATGCCGAAGGCCTTGCAGATGGGCGCGAGATATTCCGCGATTAGCCCGACGCCGAGGATCCCCACCGTCTTGCCGGCAAGCAGTTGCGCCGGCGCGCGCTCCCAGGCGCTGCGGTCCTGCGCATGCACGGAGCGCGGCATGTCGCGCGCGAGCGACAGCATGAAGGCGATGGTCGCCTCGGACACCGGTGCACCGTGGATACCGCGGATGTTGGTGACCAGCACCTCCTTGCCGAGCGAGGGCAGGTCGACGATGTTGTCGACGCCGGTGCCGAGCGCCTGTATCCATTTCAGCTTGGGCGCGTCGCGCACCACATGGTCGGCCATGGGCGGCGAGAAGCAGAGCAGGATGTCGGTATCGGCTATGTAGGGGTCGACATCGTTGTGATGACCGACCACGTTGATAATGAGTTCCGGGAAGCGTTCGAGCAGCATCGCCTTGTAGCGAGCCCGCATTGCTTCCTGGACTTCGGTGAGTATGAGGAGATTTGGCATGGGCACCTGTGCGCAGAGGCGCTGGTATAATGGCAAACGGTGCCTGAGGAAATAAGCGTCGCAGGTGACCCGCATCGCGGGTCTCGTTAATATCGACACGGCGGTACGAGCGAAGGGGACACCATTATGCCGAACATACCGATCGATCTCGCATCCGTGGACTGGCTCTATGTCGTCATCCTGGCGGTCTTCGCCCTGGTGGCGACCTTCATCGCCAACCTCATCACGTTCAGTCATCGCGGCATGGCGGCGATCCTCTCCGCCGTGCTCTTCGCCGTCTTCTTCGTCGCCTGGACCTATTATCCGCACGGCCTACCGCTGCCCACGCGGCTCGCGGGCCAAAGCCCTGCACCAACTTCCGCGCCGCCCCCGCCGCCTGCCGCGGCCGCGCCGGAGCCGCCACAGCAGCAGCAACCGCGCAATCCTGTCAGGGACATCACGCCCCCGGCCGCGCCGCGATAGGCTTGCATCCGACCACGGATCTGATGTTCTCTCTGATGCGAATGGGAGCGCAACCCCTCAAGGTGAGCGAAACAATTTCATGAAGAAAGTCTATCCCGATGCGACGGCGGCCCTGGCGGGCCTCCTCAAAGACGGCATGTTGATCTGTGCCGGCGGGTTCGGCCTCTGCGGCATCCCCGAGACGTTGATCAAGGCGATCCGCGACTCCGGCGTGAAAAACCTGACCATCGTCTCGAACAATGCCGGCGTCGATGGGGCAGGGCTCGGCCTGCTGCTCGAGAGCAAGCAGGTCAAGAAGATGATCTCGTCCTACGTGGGCGAGAACAAACTGTTCGCGCAGCAATATCTCGGCGGCGAACTGGAGATCGAGTTCAATCCGCAGGGCACGCTGGCGGAGCGCATCCGCGCCGGCGGGGCGGGCATCCCGGCCTTCTTCACCCGCACCGGCGCCGGCACCGACATCGCCAAGGGTAAAGAGGAGCGCGAGTTCGACGGCGAGCGCTACATCATGGAGCGCGGCATCGTCGCCGACCTGTCGATCGTGCACGCCTGGATGGGCGACAGCGAAGGCAACCTCGTCTATCGCAAGACCGCGCGCAACTTCAATCCGATGATGGCGACGGCGAGCAGATCGACGGTCGCGGAGGTCGAGCATCTGGTGCGGCCGGGCGAGATCGATCCCGACCATATCATCACACCCGGCGTCTACATCAAGCGTATCGTCCACGTGCCCAACGCGGTCAAGCACATCGAGCAACGCACCGTGCGCAAGCGCGTGGCCGCCGCGGCAACGGGGGAGGAAGTCTAATGCCCTGGAATCGCGATCAGATGGCCGAACGCGCGGCCAAGGAATTGCGCGACGGTTTCTACGTCAATCTCGGCATCGGCATCCCGACGC
>DASXOK010000088.1:0-8645 GCA_036494425.1 Pseudolabrys sp. | reverse complement strand
GGCTTGGCCGGCGCGAACAGCGCATTGGCGCCGATGTTCAGCGCCAGCAGGATGAGGCAGGTCGCAAGAATAGCGCCGAGGACTTTATTCAGCTCGAAAGAATTCATTGAAATGCGTCTCCCCAAGCGTGCCGTTTACAAGTGTATCGTTGTAGTGCGGGGGTATGCCCCCGTTCGCGTTTCGAGGTTGCGGCGGCGGACAGATACCGGTTTGCCACACTCAAGGCAACCCGTATAAGCGCGCTTGCACACGTGCCATTTGTCCTACTGCCCCGGCCCACTTCCGATGTCCGACGCGATCATCCTGATCCCCGCCCGTCTCGCCTCGACCCGCCTACCGGGCAAGCCGCTCGCAGACATTCACGGCGTGCCGATGATCGTGCACGTGCTGCGCCGGGCGCAAGAGGCGGGCATCGGAGAGGCGGTCGTGGCGACCGATTCCGAGGCGGTGGCGACCGCCGTCGACAAGGCCGGCGGCCGCGCCATCATGACGCGCGGCGACCACGCCTCGGGCTCCGACCGCATCTTCGAGGCGCTCGAAGCGCTCGACCCCGAGCACCGGCTCGGCGTCGTCGTGAACGTGCAGGGCGACCTGCCGACCATCGATCCTGAGGATATCCGCGCGGCGCTGATGCCGCTCGCCGATCCGGCCGTGGACATCGCGACGCTCGCCGCGGTGATCACCGATCCGGCCGAATTGACCAACCCCAACGTGGTGAAGGCGCACGGGCAAAAGATTGGGCCGGACCGGCTGCACGCTACCACTTTCACCCGTGCCGACGCGGCCGGCGCCGGGCCGCACTACCACCACATCGGGCTCTATGCCTACCGGCGCAGGGCGATCGAGCGCTTCGTCGCGCTGCCGCCGTCAGTCAACGAGCAGCGCGAGCGGCTCGAGCAGCTGCGCGCGCTGGATGCGGGCATGCGCATCGACGTCGCCATCGTGCATAGCGTGCCGCTCGGCGTCGATACGCCGGAGGAACTGGAGAGAGCGCGTAGAATGCTCGCCGGTTGACTTCGGTTCGCAGGTGAGCCTAACCCCTCTGTCATTCCGGGACGCCGCGAAGCGGCGGGCCCGGAATCCATACGCCGCAGCGCTGGTGGTTATGGATTCCGGGCTCGTCCGCCTTCGCCTTTCAGGCTTGGCGGACGCCCCGGAATGACAAACGTTAGGGTGGGCTGATGGCCAAGAAGAAGATCATTTTCCAGGGCGAGCCGGGCGCGAATTCGGACATCGCCTGCCGCGAAGCCTATCCGGATTTCGAGCCGATCCCCTGCCCGACCTTCGAGGATTGCTTCTCGGCGCTCAGCGCGGGCGAAGTCGATCTCGGCATGATCCCGATCGAGAACTCGGTCGCCGGGCGCGTCGCCGACATTCATCACCTGATGCCGACCGCGCGGCTGCACATCGTCGCCGAGTGGTTCCTGCCGATCCGCAATCAACTGATGGCGCCGAAGGGCGCGAGCCTGAGCAGCATCAAGTCGGTGCAGAGTCATATCATGGCGCTCGGCCAATGCCGCAACATCATCCGCGAATTGAAGCTCAGGCCGGTGGTCGCCGCCGACACCGCAGGCTCGGCGCGCGAAGTGTCGGAAGCCAAGGATTTGAGCCGCGCCGCCATCGCCTCGCGGCTCGCAGCCGAGATCTACGGCCTCGACATCCTGAAAGAAAACGTCGAGGACGAGGCCAATTCGACCACGCGCTTCATCGTGCTCTCGCGCGAAAAGAAATGGGCGCAGCCCGGCAACGGCAAGGTGGTCACCACCTTCGTGTTCCGGGTGCGCAATTTGCCGGCCGCGCTCTACAAGGCGCTCGGCGGCTTCGCCACCAACGGCGTGAACATGACGAAGCTCGAGAGCTACATGATCGGTGGCAATTTCTTCGCCACGCAGTTCTACGCCGACGTCGAAGGCCACCCGGATGACCGCGCGCTGGTGCTGGCGCTGGAAGAACTCGCCTTCTTCTCCAAGGAGCTGACCGTCCTCGGCGTCTATCCGGCGCATCCCTTCCGCGACACGTTCAAGGAAGAGAAGGATTGAGCGGGCTGCCTAAGGCTGCAACCGATCCTCGGCCTTGAGATACTTCCTGGCGTGGGCGACCAACTGCGCATCGCTCGGATGATCGACGGTTTCCACGCCTTCGATGATCTTCATCAGCTTGGGATCGTGCTCGTGAATGTGCTTGACCAGCTCGGTCTTGGCGCCGCCAGGCCCGGCGATGAGGACCGCCCTGGCATCGGCGATCGATTCCGCGACGGCGTGCAGAAAATGATGATCGGCTGATGCGTGCCCGCTGCCGATCTCGTTCGCCTTGTGATGGATGTGCTTGGTCGGATTGTCCGGACGCAGGACGAGGCGGTCGGCCTCGGTCGGATTGAAATGGAAGACGCGCGCTTCGCGGTGATCGATCCAGACGACGGCGTGATAATGATGCGTGCTCACGGAAGGGACCCTTTCTGAAGGCTGACCGATGGTCGCCGGCGACTATGGCCCTTTCGCGCCAGCCGCTCCTTGATCTGGCGCATTCCGCTCCTTCTCATACCGCGCGACGAACTTCGGCGAGAGCTTGCGCAGCCGCTCGAGATCGATGCGGCCGGAGCGCGTGACGTAGCTCATGGCGAAGTCGATGGGCGCAAGCCGCACGTGCTCTCTGAAACGCTCGTACCATGCGGCGCTGCCGTTGGCGCCGGCCACCAGCTTCTCCAGGATCGGGCGCCGCGCCGCCTCGTAGGCCGCGAGCACGGCGGGCACATCGGCGTGCGCGGCGAGCGCTTTGTCGAGCGCGATGGCGTCCTCGATGGCGAGGCGCGTGCCTGAGCCGGTGGAGAAATGCGCCGTGTGCAGGGCGTCGCCAAGCAGTACGCGATTGCCGTGCGACCAGCGCGCATTGTGCACGATGGGGAATTGCCGCCAGATCGAGTTGTTCGAGATCAGCGCATGGCCGCCGAGCGTCTGCGCGAAAACGCACTCGCAGGCCGCGCGAGTCTCGGTTTCGCTCATCGACGCGAAGCCGCCTCTGGCGAAGGTCTCGTGATCGACCTCGACGATGAAGGTGCTCAGGTCCGGCGCATAGCGATAGTGATGCGCGTTGAACGCGCCGATGTCGGTCGCAATGAACGTCTGCGTCAGCGTGTCGAAGCGCTTGGTGGTGCCGAACCAGGCGAAGCGATTGGTCAGCGTGCGCACGGTCGCGCCGAACGCGGCCTCATGCGTCCGCCGCACCAGCGAGTTCACGCCGTCTGCGCCGACGACAAGATCGAAGCCGTCGAACTCGGCGAGCGAGGTCACCGTGCGCCGGTACATCGGTTCGACGCCGACCGAGCGCGCCCGCGCTTGCAGAAGCTGCAACAGCTTCAGTCGGCCGACCGCGGCAAAGCCGATGCCGTCGATGACGACGCGTTCGCCGCGATGGTTGAGCGTGATGTCCGCCCAGGATTCCATCTGCGGCAGGATCGCCGCGTAGGTTTCCTCGTCGTCCTCGCGAAGGAATTCCAGCGCGCGATCGGAGAACACCACGCCGAAGCCGAAAGTGGCGTCGGCCGGATTCTGTTCGACCACCGTGACGGAGGCGGACGGCGAACGGCGTTTGATCAGGTACGAGAGGTAGAGACCGGCGGGCCCGGCGCCCAGGATGGCGATGCGCATACGAAACTTCTCACCGCCTCATCCTGAGGAGCGGCCGCAGGCCGCGTCTCGAAGGATGGGGCGGCCCCATGCTTCGAGACGCGCCCTTTCGGGCGCTCCTCAGCATGAGGCCGATTGAGGCTACAATCAAATCGTCTGGTTGTACGCGCCGACCTCGGGGTGCGTGCGCAGCACGCCGTCGACCGCCTTGAACATCTCGCGCATGCGCGCTTCCGACACCGGGCTCTCGACCACGACGACAAGCTCCGGCTTGTTCGACGAGGCGCGCACCAGGCCCCAGGTGCCGTCCTCGGTCGTGACGCGTACGCCGTTGACGGTGACCAGATCGCGGATCGACTGGCCGCCGACCTTGCCGCCTTTGGCCTGCTCGGCCTGAAAGTGCTTCACCACGGCATCGACGACGCCATACTTCTTCTCGTCGTCGCAATGCGGCGACATGGTCGGCGAGCCCCAGGTCTTCGGCAGCGCATTTTTGAGATCGGCCATGCTCTTTCCCGGATTGCGGTCGAGCATGTCGCAGACGGCGAGCGCGGTGATGAAACCGTCGTCGTAGCCGCGGCCGAACGGCGCGCGGAAGAAGAAATGTCCCGACTTCTCGAAGCCGGCGAGCGCGCCGAGCTCGTTCGTGCGCCGCTTCATGTAGGAGTGGCCGGTCTTGTAGTAGTCCGGCGTCTCGGTGTTCTCCGCCAGCACCGGATCGGTGAGGAAGAGACCGGTCGACTTCACGTCGACGACGAACTTGGGCTTCGGCTTGCCCTGCGACTTGAACAGCAGCGACATGTCGCGCGCGAGCATCACGCCGATCTTGTCGGCGAAGATCTCGTCGCCTTCGTTGTCGACCACGCCGCAGCGGTCGCCGTCGCCGTCGAAGCCGAGCGCCACGTCCGCCTTGTGCTTGAGCACCGCGTCGCGCATCGCATGCAGCATTTCCATGTCTTCTGGATTGGGATTATAGCGCGGGAAGCTATGATCGAGTTCGCAATCGAGCGGAATGACCTCGCAGCCTATCGCTTCCAGAATCCGTTGTGCGAAGGCGCCGGCGGTGCCGTTTCCGCAGGCGGCGACGACCTTGAGGTTGCGCTTGATCTTCGGGCGTTTGGTGAGATCGGCGATGTAGCGATCGGGGAAATTCTCCTCGAACACATACGAACCGCCGCCGCGCAGATCGAACTTCGCGCCGAGCACGATCTCTTTGAGCCGTGTCATCTCGTCGGGGCCGAAGGTGAGCGGCCGGTTGGCGCCCATCTTCACGCCGGTCCAGCCATTGTCGTTATGCGAGGCGGTGACCATGGCGACGCAGGGCACGTCCAATTCGAACTGCCCGAAATAGGCCATCGGCGTGATCGCCAGGCCGACGTCGTGCACCTTGCAGCCGGCGGCCATCAGGCCCGAGATCAGCGCCACCTTCACCGAGGCGGAATAGCTGCGGAAGTCGTGGCCGGTGACGATCTCCGGCTTCACGCCAAGCTCGCGGATCAGCGTGCCGAGCCCCATGCCGAGCGCCTGCACGCCCATGAGGTTGATTTCTTTTTCCAAGAGCCAGCGCGCGTCGTATTCGCGGAATCCGGTGGGCTTCACCAGAGGCGAGGATTCGTAGGCATAGGTATTGGGCGTGAGCGCGGGTTTTGGCGTCGGAAACATCAGATCCTCGATTGGGGAAGGGAAGCCGGACTAGCGTGTATTAGCGTAACGCTCGAACCCGGGCAAAGTGCCGGCCGAATGAGCCCAAATAGCCGAAAGGATTACTGCTCGAGGACGAGGCGGCCGTTGGCGTATTCGTAGCGCTTCAGCCGTGACAGAAATGAGACGCCGAGCAGGTTCACGCCGAGCGCGTCGTCGGGCAGCACCAGCGCCTGCACGTCGTAGACAGTGATACCACCCACCTCGACGCGGTCGAGTTTGGCGGGGGCGGCTTTGATCGTGCCGTTGGCGGTGGAGACCCTGGCGGTGTAGTCGACCGGCATCGGATGGATGCCCACCTGCGCCGCGTCGGACTCGCGCAACGCAACCACCGACGCGCCGGTGTCGACCATGAAGTCGAGGTGGCGGCCTTCGATCCTGGCGTCGACCTGGAAGTGTCCCTGGCGGTTCGCCTCGATCATCAGGCTGCGGCCGGAGGTCACCGGGTCCTGCGGCTCGTAAAACGCCTGCACTGGGGCCGGCTGCGCCTGCGGCTTGACCGCCACGGCACGATCGGCGAAGCGCGCTGCATAGCCACCCAGCGCAAGGAAGGCGACGGCGAGGATGAGGATCGAACGCATGGCGAGGTCCGTGGCTGTGCGGACGCTCTTTCGCACAACCGCGCACAAGACAGGCTTAACGCGCCCTCGCACGTTCGGCGGGTGGTGAGCGGGTGGTTACTCCGCCGATGCGAATTGTCGCTATTGCCCGCGCGGCTTGGCGCGGCGCGTGGCGGGCGCAGACAGTGGATCGTCCGGCCAAGGGTGGCGCGGGTAGCGGCCGCGCAGATCGGTCTTCACGTCGGCATAGCTGCCGCGCCAGAAACCGGGCAGATCGCGCGTCACCTGCACCGGCCGGTGGGCAGGCGACAAAAGCTCGATGACCAGCGGCACGCGGCCGCCGGCGATCGCCGGATGCTGGGCGAGGCCGAACAGCTCTTGCACGCGGATCGAGACGGTCGGCCCCTGCTCGGCCTCGTAGTCGATCGGGACAGCCGAGCCGGTAGGGGCGGTGAAGTGGGTCGGCGCTTCGGCATCGAGACGGCGGCGCAAAGCCCAGGGCACCAGGGCTTGGATCGCTTCGGAGAGTTCGTCGGCACCGATGTCGCCGCGCGCGGTCTTGTCGGTCAGTATCGGTCCGAGCCATTCGGGAGCGCTTTTGGCGAGGCCATCGTCGGAGAGGTCCGGCCATTCATCGCCTTCCGCGCGGCGCAGAAACTGCACGCGCGTGCGCAACTGCAAGGCCGCCTTGCTCCAGGGCAGCTTCGCCAGGCCGAGACCGATGATGCCCTGCGCCAGCGTGCGCGCGGTGTCGGCGTCGGGCGTGACTTGCTTGATCTGCTCGGCCAGCACCAGCGCGCCGAGGCGGCGCGTGCGGCGCGCGCGCAGCGAGGCCGAGCCGGGATCGAACGTCACGGCATCGCGGTCCTCGATCTTATCGGCGAAGCGGGCTTCGATCTCGGACAGCGTGATCGGCGCCGCCAGGACAATACGGCTCGCGGCGGCAGCGCCGGTGAGTTCGGCCACGGCCAAAAACGGCTCGCGCGCCAGCGACGACGCCGCATCGACCGCGCCGCCGCGCCCGCTGGCGAGGAGGAATGCACCGCCGCCGCCGCCGCGGCTCCTGGCGATGCGGTCCGGGTAAGCGAGTGCGAGGATT
This sequence comes from Pseudolabrys sp., assembly GCA_036494425.1. GTDB lineage: Bacteria > Pseudomonadota > Alphaproteobacteria > Rhizobiales > Xanthobacteraceae > Pseudolabrys. Next base: position 1,662 of record DASXOK010000088.1, on the reverse strand, counting down.
GAGCCGGGGGAGAGTTCGCCGCTATTGCCGCGCGCGCCGGCCGTGTCCGCCCACCGCTTCACCATCGCGCGCGCGTCGTCGGCGCGGGGCGAGCGATCGCGGCGAAGCTGATCCAGCCGATGGCGCAGATCGACATCGTCGCCGCCAAGCCCGCGCTCGGTGATGACGGCGGCGATGGTCGCCGCAAGATGCCCTGCGCCCTCCTCCCCCGCATCGACCACCATGCGCGCGAGCCGCGGTGGCAGCGGCAGCGCACGCAGCTTGCGCCCCTCCTCGGTGATGCAGCCCCGCGCGTCGATGGCGCCGAGCTCGGTGAGCAGCGCCTTCGCCTCGTTGAGCGCGGCTGCAGGCGGCGGATCGAGAAAAGCGAGCGTGGCCAGATCGCTGGCGCCCCATTGCGCCAGATCGAGCACGAAGGACGACAAGTCCGCCGAGAGAATCTCCGGCCGCGTATAGGCCTCCAGCGAGCCGGTCTGCGGCTCGTCCCATAGGCGATAACAGACGCCCGGCTCGGTGCGGCCCGCCCGGCCGCGCCGCTGATCGGCGGCGGCGCGCGAGACGCGCACCGTCTCCAGCCGCGTCAGGCCCACATCCGGCTCGTAACGCGGCACGCGCGAAAGGCCGCTGTCGATGACCACACGAACGCCTTCGATGGTGAGCGAGGTTTCGGCGATCGACGTCGCCAGCACCACCTTGCGGCGGCCCGGCGGCGACGGCGAGATAGCGCGGTCCTGCTCGCGCGCGTCGAGCGCGCCGTAGAGGGCGACAATATCGGTGGCGGGATCGCGGACACGCTCCTTGAGCAGCGTCTCGCTGCGGCGGATTTCGCCGGCGCCGGGCAGGAAGACCAACAGCGAGCCGGTTTCGGCGCGCAAGGCGCGCTCGACTGCGTCCGCCACCTGCCGCTCGATACGCTCGCGCGCGTCGCGGCCGACATAGCGCGTCTCGACTGGAAAGGCGCGGCCTTCGCTTTCGACCGCCGGCGCATCGCCGAGCAAGGACGCGACCCGCGCACCGTCGAGCGTCGCCGACATCACCAGGAGTCTCAGATCCTCGCGCAGGCCCTGCTGAGCGTCGCGCGCCAGCGCCAGGCCGAGATCGGCATCCAACGAGCGCTCGTGGAATTCGTCGAACAGCACCGCGGCAATGCCGTCGAGCGAGGGATCGTCGAGCACCAGCCGCGTGAACACGCCCTCCGTGACGACCTCGATGCGTGTGCGTTTGGAAACCTTCGAGCCGAAGCGCACGCGCAGGCCTATCGTTTCGCCGACCTGCTCGCGCAAAGTCGACGCCATGCGTGCGGCGGCGGCGCGGGCGGCGAGCCTTCGCGGCTCCAGCACCAGGATCTTCTTATCCTTCGCCCAGGGCTCGTCGAGCAGCACCAGCGGCACGCGCGTGGTCTTGCCAGCGCCGGGAGGGGCCACCAGCACGGCGGCATTGCTCGCGCTCAGCGCGGCGACGAGGCCGGGCAGCGCGGCGTCGATGGGGAGGGATGTGTCGAAAGTGCGCATAATTCTCAGTTGTCATCACCCGCGAAAGCGGGTGATCCAGTAATCACAAACAGCCATGCTATTGCAAAGCCGGTGCGTACTGGATGCCCCATCGCAAGTCGGCTTTAGCCGACTTGCGCACTTACAACCAGATGTCGGGTAGACCCGACAT
>DASXOK010000087.1:0-4067 GCA_036494425.1 Pseudolabrys sp. | reverse complement strand
CCCTGGCCGGTGCGTTTTCGTGAAATCCAGCAGGCGAACGGACGGATCGACATCACCCAGGTCCGCATCGAGCAGGGCGACATTCTCGCGCTCGGCAACGGCGCGCTGTCGATCAATCCGGATGGACGGCTGGAAGGCCAGCTGCAGGTAACCATCGCCGGGCTCGAAACCTTCCTCGACAAGATCGGCGCCCAACGCATGGTGCAGAGCTCACCGACCATGGACCGCCTTGCCGGCGCGCTCGATCGTCTCGCGCCTGGTCTCGGCAATCTCGCGCGGCAGCAAGCGGGCGCGAACATCTCCGCCGGCATCAACATGCTGGGCCAGCAGACGACGCTGGAAGGAAAGCCCGCGGTCGCGCTGCCGCTGCGCTTCACCGACGGTTCGGTGTTCCTCGGGCCAATCCCGATCGGCAATACGCCGGCGCTGTTCTAGCCCCGCGACCGAAGCCGGTTTATTCCGTAAGACGCGAAAGCACTTGGTAGGCAGCCTTCACCCGTGCGTCATTTGGATAGTTCTTGTTCGCAAGCATGACGATGCCGATCTTCTTGCCGGGAACATAGGCGACATAGGCTCCGAAGCCATTGGTCGCTCCGGTCTTGTTGAGGATCATGTCCGCGCGTGGCGCCATGGGCGGTTCGATTGCCGTCGCCGGAATTGCGTCCAGCATTTTGGCCGAGTTGCCGGCGACTATTTTGTCCAGCTCAACCGGATAGGGATATTCCTCCCAGATCAGGTCCTGGATCAGGTCGCCCGCGCGGAAATAGCCGGTGTGCGTCGCATTAACGGCGCGGGCGACTTTCTCGGGTGCCGTGCCGATGCCCATGTTCACTTCCACGAAGCGGATCATGTCGACGGCGTTCGATTTCACGCCATAGGCTTCGGTCGCGAGAAGGGCCGGGGCCACGCGGATCTGTCTATCGTCGCGCGTATATCCCCAGGCGTATGACTTCATATCGGCCGAGGAACCGCGATATAGCTCCGCTGCAACCCGAGGTCATGGAATAGACTTTCCGCAAGCGTCTCGAAACTTGCCCCCATCGTCTTTGCGGTGACCACACCAAGGAGCCCGATGCTCGGATTGGCGTACTTGCGATAGGTACCGCGAGCGAACTGTGGTTTCCATGCGCGGTAGTAAGCGATGAGCTGCTTCTGCGTCTTCACGTCATCGGGAAGCTGAAGCGGGAAACCGCCTGCCGTGTGCGTTCCGAGATCCAGCAGCCGCGTATTGCCGATCGCGCTGCCCTTTAGCTCGGGCATGTGATCGCTGACATTATCGTACAGCGACAGTTTGCCTTCGACTTCGGCGTAAGCCGCGAGGGTCGCAGTAAACGTCTTGCTGATCGATCCCAACTCAAAGAGTGTATCGCGCGTGACGGAAACCCGAGGCTCCTTTGAAGCCAGGCCATAGTCGCTGAAATAACGCGTCCCATCGATCGTCACGGCGACCGCCAGTCCGGGTATGCCGTATTGTTCGATGATCGGCTTCATCGCTTCATCGACAATCTGCCGCACCTTGGCGTCCTGGTCGTGCGGCGCGCCAAAGGCGCCGGACAGGCCGCTCAGGGCAAAGGCGAGGAGCGCAAGGGCAAGCCTGCGATAAAGTCGCGATAGCAATGGCATCTCCATGCGATTTGGAATGCGCGCCCGTTCAAGGCGTGAGTCTTGCGCCGCCCTTACGAAGAGACGCTTTGATCCTCGGCTATGGCGTCATCGTGTCGAGGAGCGCGGGTTTGACCCCAAGCTGATCGATCAGCCGCGTCAGCTCGCTGCGCGCCTGCGCGTTGCTGCGTTGATGGCGTTCGCCGAGGATGAGTTCGTTCTTCATCGAATGCTCGAGGCCGGTCAGTTCGGTCACGCGCACCTTGTAGCCGTGCGCTTCGAGAACCAAGCCGCGGATGACATTGGTGATATGCGCGCCGAACTCACGGCGCTGGATCGGGTGGCGCCACAATTGCCGTAACGGACCTGCCTGGCGTTCCAGCAGCCGCGCCACTTCAGCCTGGCAGCAGGGCACCAAGGCGATGACCTTCGCCTCATGACGTAACGCAAAGCGAATGGCGTCATCGGTCGCGGTGTCGCAGGCGTGCAGCGCGGTCACCATGTCGGCGCGGCCGCCGGGGACGGTCGCCTCGGCGATGGGCGCCGCGATGAAGTCCATCCGCTCGAAGCCCGATGCCGTCGCCAGCGCCTGCGACGCCTCCACCAGCTTCTCGCGCGCCTCGACTCCGACGACGCGTCCGCGGCCTGCCGGGCCGAACACCAGATCATAGAGAATGAAACCCAGATAGGATTTCCCGGCGCCGACATCGGCGAGCACCGGCTCGTTTGGTTCCTTGAGCAGGGCCTCCAACGCAGGACGGAGAAGCTGCGTCAGGTGCAGGACCTGGGTGAGCTTGCGCCGCGAATCCGCGTTGAGCGCTCCATCGCGCGTCAGGATGTGAAGCGCCTGCAGCAGTGGGACGGACTTCTGCGGATGCTGGCTCGGCCAGAGCTTGCTCCAAGCCTCCTTGTCCTTCGCCGCTGTGTGCTTGCGCTTCATCACTCGTCCGTCGCGTAAGGCTTCGGCAACGGCGTGTGGGGCAGCTCCGGATGCGGACGGCCGAAGTCGGGCGCCGGCGAATCCTGGCCAATCTGCACGATGCCTTTGCGGATCGCGCGGGTGCGCGCGAAGTGTTCGAACAGCGTGTCGCCGTCGCCGCGGCGGATGGCTCGCGTGAGAGAGGAGATGTCCTCGTTGAAGCGGCCGAGCATCTCCAGTACTGCATCCTTGTTGGCGACGAAGATGTCACGCCACATGGTCGGATCCGACGCCGCGATGCGTGTGAAATCGCGGAAGCCGCCGGCGGAGAACTTCAGCACCTCCGAGCGCGTCACGGTCTGCAATTCATCGGCCGTGCCGACGATGGTGTAGGCGATCAGGTGCGGGAGATGGCTGGTGACTGCGAGCACCAGGTCGTGGTGCTCCGGCGTCATCGTCTCGACATTGGCGCCGAGCAGGCGCCAGAACGCGAGCAGCTTCTCGGTCGCCGCCGGGTCGGTGCCTACAGGTGGCGTCAGGATGCACCAGCGGTTCACGAACAGCTCGGCGAAACCCGCGTCGGGGCCGGAATATTCAGTACCGGCGACGGGGTGCGCAGGCACGAAGTGCACGCCCTTCGGCAGATGCGGGCTCATGTCGCGAACGACAGAACCCTTCACCGAGCCGACATCGGAGACGATCGCGCCGGGCGCGACATGCGGGCCGATCTCAGCGGCGACGGGACCGCAGGCGCCGACGGGAATGCTGACGATGACGAGGTCCGCGCCTTCGACCGCCGCGGCGTTGCTCTCCACCACCTGATCGGCAAGCCCGAGCTCGGCCACCCGTCGCCGCGTTTCCGGCGAGCGCGCGGTTGCGACGATGGAGCCGACCGCGCCTTGCAGCCGCGCCGCTCGCGCGATCGACGAGCCGATCAGCCCGACGCCGATCAGGGCAAGACGGTTGAAGAGGGTTGCGGATTTGCTCACGCCTTTGGTCTCACCGTCACGCCGTCTGCCCCAAAAAATCCTTGAGCACCTGTACGACCAAACGATTGGCCTCTTCGCTGCCGACGGTCATGCGCAGGCAGTTCGGTAGCTTGTAGGAGCTGACAGCGCGCAACACGAGGCCGCGCTTGGTCAGGAAGGCGTCAGCGTCCTTGGCTGTGCGGCCGTTGGTCTCCGGAAAATGGATCAGCACGAAGTTCGCCACGCTCGGCGTAACGGTCAGTCCGAGCTTGCCGATTTCTTCGGTGAGCCAGTTGAGCCACTGCGTATTGTGCGCGCGCGCGCGTTCGACATGCGCGGTGTCGCGGATGGCGGCGACTCCGGCCGCGATCGCCGGTGCGTTGACGTTGAATGGCCCGCGAATGCGATTGATCGCGTCGACGATCGGCGCCGGCCCGTACATCCAGCCAAGCCGCAGCGCCGCGAGCCCGTAGATCTTGGAGAAGGTGCGGCACATCACGACGTTCTCCGACGTCGCGACCAGCTCGATGCCGGCTTCGTAGTCGTTGCGCGTGACGTATTCGGCATAGGCCGCGTCG
>DASXOK010000086.1:0-16389 GCA_036494425.1 Pseudolabrys sp. | reverse complement strand
TGCGACGACGGAAAGGCTTCTCAACATACGTTATCCCCCTAGACACCGCCCGTCGGTTTTATGATGCGCGGCGTCCCGCGGGCACAGCGGATGCGTCTGCGGGATCGCCGGTCGAATTAGGCGGATGGTGCCCCTGGCCGGACTCGAACCAGCACGATGTTGCCACCACCTGATTTTGAGTCAGGCGCGTCTACCAATTCCGCCACAGGGGCTTTCTTTTGTCAGCGCACGATCATATCCGAAAACCGGACCCGATTTTCAGGATCATGCGCCGGCGCGGATCATAGCCAGGGAACGCGCGGGGTCAACGGCATCGGTCCCCCGGAATGGTCCGAAACCGGGTTTTTCAGGAGGCCGCGGCGGCCTTCACAGGCTCGAGGCCAGCTTCGTGAGCGCCGCGAGGGTGTTCATGTTGCGCGCGGTGCCGTCGCGGGCGGCCGGAATCTTGAACTTCGAGCGCCCCTGGCCGCTGGGGTAATGCGCGTAGATCTCGCGCGCCCCGAGCTGGATCTCTTCGTCTTTGCGGCCGGTCGCGGCCTCCAGCGCGCCGCGCGCAGGCGCCGCATCGAAGAAGATCGCCACGGTCTTGCTCGGGGACTTGTCCGCGAACGGATTGCGCTCCACCACCGCCGCCATCTCGGCGACGGTCCGCACGATCACGCCGATCTTCGCGCCGGTGTGCACGGCGATCTTCGCTTCCAGCGCCGCCTTGACCTTTGCCTCCGAGGCCTTGCTCTCGAACGCGACATTGCCGCTGGCTATATAAGTGCGCACCTTAGCGAAGCCCGCTGCCTCGCACAGGGCTTTCAGTTCGCTCATCGGCAGCTTGTTGTTGCCGCCGACATTGACGGCGCGCAGGAGAGCAATGAAAGCGGTCATGTCACCAATACTGGCAATGAATCCAGGCAGACCACCGCAGGTTGAGAGCCGTGCATTTTGTCCGGCCGCCGGCCCATCTTATGATCATTCTCCGGTGACAGCTCTTTCAAGGAGATTGCCCATGAACGAAGAGGCCCTGAACACCTCGCTGCGCAAGTTCCTCAAGGTGGTCGGCGTCACGTCCCAACGCGAGATCGAAAAAGCCGTGCGCGATGCGGTCGCGAACGGCACGTTGAAAGGCAGCGAGGCGCTGTCGGCCAAGGTCGTGCTCACCATCGACAAAGCCGGCCTCAGCCACACCATCGATGGCACGATCGAGCTGCAATGACGAGCATGGATCAGAGCCCGGCCAGCGCCTTCTGGTAATAGGACAAGTCGAGATATTTCTCTGGCGCTGCCGGCGCTCCGCCCTCGAACTGGGCGCGCAGCTTGAGCACGTTTTTGACGCCGTTCATGTCGATCGCCGCGTCATGGTTGAATCCATCGATGGTGCTCTCGTATGACGCGGCGGCGATATCCTGCGGCAGCTTCAACCGCTCGGCCAGTAAGGCGACGGCTTCAGCCTTGTTCTTCGGATCGGAAATCCAGCGCAGCCCTTCAATATAGGCCTGCATGTATTTCACCAGCGTGTCGGCGTTGGCGTGGCCCCAGGACCGCAGCACGAAGGCGGTCGAGCCCTGATAAGCGCCGAGCGCCGCTGATGCCGTTCCCATGTCCTTGAGGCCGGCCTTTTCCGCGCGGATCGAGAACGGCGGATTCATCATCGCCGCCGCCATGGCCTTGTCTTTGGTCATCGCCTCCAGCCGCAGCGCGGTGCCGCCCGCCATCTTGATCTCGTAGTCGCCTTTGTTCAGCCCCTTCTGCCGCAGCATCTCGTAGAGCTGGAAGGCGTAAGCGGTGTTAATCGCATCGACGACCACCGTCTTTCCCTTGATATCGGCGAGCGAGTTGATGTCCGGCTGTACCAGCAGGTGATTGAAGCTGTTGTCGCCGCCCATGACCACCGCGATATCGACGTTCGCCTTATCCTTGAGCGCGAAGGCGTTATCGACCGCCGAATGCGCGATCTGGTAGCGGCCTTCGGCGAGCCCGCCGCGGAGTTCATCCGAGTTGGCGGTGAACTTGAGATCGATGGAGAGACCGCGCTTTGCGTAGAAGCCCTTCGCCTGCGCCGCGAAGATCGGCAGGTTCTGCATACCGGCGAAGACGATGACCGACAGCTTGGTGTCCTCGGCACGAGCATCATGGGCCGCGGCACCGACAACAAGCACTGCGGCGATCATGGCCGCAAGCAGACGCTTCATCATGGCGTTCTCCTTGGACGTAATGTTATTGCTGTCACTCTATAACACAGCGTCGGCAGCGGCATTGCGCCGGCCGAAGGCCGCCTCCATCTCCCGCCGCACCTTCACCGCGCCATCGTTCGGATCGTAGGCGACATCCGACCACTTCAGCGCGCCGCGTTCGGGGATGTCACGCTTGAGCTTGACGTTGTGCGCCAGCCCGAGCGGCAACAGTTCGTCACGCAGCGACACATCGGCCGGCGTCTGCTTGCCCCAGACGCAAAATCCTCCCTCGCCATCGAGCATCTCGCCGGCCTTCAAAGCACGCTTGGCGGTCGCCACCACGTCGGAGCGGAAACCCGTGGGCGCGCCGGTCGGCTCGTCGCGCAGCGCGCAGCTCGCGACCGAAATGCCGAGCTCGAGCCCGATCATGTGGATCGGCCGGTACAGCGCGGCGTATCTGCCGCTCTTGTCCGGCAGCATGGCGTATTCCTTGAAGCAGCGGCGGGCATAATCGGTCTCGCCTTCGATGACGACATATGTGCCGAGCGCGAGATGGTGCGGCACGTCGCGGCCGTCGCGATAGACCGACGACGTGACCTCGGTGACGCCTTCCGTCTCCAGCGTGCCGCCTTCGGCGCGCGGCTTGCAGATATCGGCGAGTTCGAAGCGCGTTGCCGGCGGGAAATGCAGGCCGTCGCTCTGCGGCACCAAGCCGGTGGCGTTGCACACCGCCGTCATCTCGATGCCGGACTTCGTGCCATCCACGAATGAGTTGAACATCTTCGGATTGATCGACTTACGATCGGAGATGTTCAGGTACTTGTCGAGGATGTCCCAGACATTGTCGGGATTGGACTTGTGATAATGCGGCTCGTAGCGCGTCCCCTTGCCGGCGCAGATCACCTTGAATCCGGCGGCGCGTGCCCAGTCGACGTGCTCGCAGATCAGGGCCGGCTGGTCGCCCCAGGCCAGCGAGTAGACGACGCCCGCGGCCTCCGCATGACGAGCCAGCAGCGGACCGGCCACCGCGTCGGCTTCCACATTGACCATGACGATGTGCTTGCCCTCCGCGATCGCGTCCAGGGCATGCGCGATGCCGGCGGCGGGCACGCCGGTCGCCTCGACGATCGCCTCGATGCGCGGATCGGCGATCAACGCCATCGCGTCGTCGGTAACGAACGTCGCGCGTTTGGCATGCGCGTCGTCGAGCGACGCCGCAGCGTAAGCGGCCGCCGGCCAGCCGGCCGTCGCGAACTGGCTCTTCGCGCGGGCGACGTCGAGATCGGCAACCCCAACGATGTGCATGCCTTGCGTCAGCCGCGCCTGTGACAGGAACATCGCGCCAAACTTGCCGGCGCCGATGACGCCGACCGTCACCGGGTGCCCGGCGGCCTCGCGTTCGAGCAGCTTTGTGTGGAGGTTCACGAGTTTCGCTCCCTGATGTTTTTATGTGCGGAGCGAAACACAGAGATCCGGACGAGACAAGCCAACGACCGCGGCCGTCCTTGACGCGGAATAGCGCTATTGGCAGAGCGCGCTCGAGACGAAGGTCTCCGTCACGCAGTTCTCGCCGTTTGAGCGCCCCTGCATGTAGGCCTTCGGCGGACAGATCTCGGCCGTCGTCATGTCGACGCTCTTACCTGACGAGAAGCCCCGCGCTTTGCACACATCAGTCGCCGCAGCGACACAGTCAGGCGCACCGTTCGACGCCAGCCGGCATTTCTCATGGCCGGTGACGACGCGGGCCTTAGGGATGCGAACGACGGCGTCGGCAGCATCCTTGGCGCCATCGGCAGTGGTTTTGGCGGCAAGCCCCGCCTCGCGGCCGAAATTCTCGACCTTGCTGCGCGCATCCTTGAAGCCGGAATTGATGGTCTCGACCTGCTCGCTCAGCCAGCGTGTGGTGGCGGCGAGAAACCCCTCCTGCGGCTTCGCGGCCGCTGGCCGCGCCGTCTCCTGAGCACCCGCCAGCGCGGACATCAGCACCAACGCGCCTGCGAGCACGCAGACACGCGCGGAATGCACCGCTGGCCGCTTGGCATTGCCGGTTGAAAGACTGATCGTTCCCATGGCCGCCCAACCGACACCCGTCCGTCGGCAATCACCCACGGCATCGCGCCGGCCCCTACCGGATTACGGCCACCGGATGGCAAAATCAAGGAACGTGGAGTCGGTTCAGATCAAATAGAGCGCGGCGACGATGCCGATAATGATCACGGCGGCGCCGATCGTCACCCACAGCCCAAGGCGCTTTTCGATGATGTGGCGGGCCTGCTCGCCATAGCGATGCAGCAGGAAAGCCAGCAAAAAGAAGCGGGCGCCGCGGGTCATGATGGAAAACAGCACAAAAAGCGCAAGATTGTACCCAGCGAAGCCGGACGTGATGGTCACAATCTTGAAGGGGATCGGCGTCAGCCCCTTGAGCAGGATGATCCAGGCGCCCCATTGCGCGTAGGCAGCGCGGAATTGGTCGACCTTGTCGCCATAGCCGTAGAGATGGATGAGCCAGGCGCCTACTGAATCATAGAGCAGCGCGCCGATGGCGTAGCCAACCAAGCCGCCAACGACGGAGGCCACCGTGCACCACGCCGCCATCAGATAGGCGCGTTCCGGGCGCGCCAGTGCCATCGGGATCAGCATGACGTCGGGCGGAACTGGGAAAAACGAGCTTTCCGCGAAGGCGATCGCGCCCATCGTCCACATGGCGTGCGGTTTGTGGGCGGCGTCGACGGCCCAGTCATACATGCGGCGCAGAAAAGAACGCGGGGCGGTGGCCTCGACAGTCATAAAAACACGCTCACAAGACAGGGTGACGGGTCAGTGACGCTTGCGAACGCGCCGTGCCTCCAGGGCCACGATCTTCCGCCGCGCAGCACCCTGTACCAAATCCTTTGGCAATTTTTCGGCAATACCAAACATCGCCTCGCGCCGTTCCATTTCGGCCCAAACGTCCTCGGGACGGACGCCAGAGTGCACCCATAGCACGACAAGATTATAAATGAGATCGGCGCTTTCCCGGACGACCGCCTCGGGCTGCCCGTTGATGGCATCGATGACCACCTCGACGGCCTCCTCGGCCAGCTTTTTGGCCACTTTCGAGGGGCCGGCGCGCAGGAGCCTCGCCGTTCGCGATTTCGCCGGATCCGTACCTTGGACCGCGACGACCGCATCATGGAGCCGGGCAATCGAATCAGTCATGCAAGTCAGAATAGGTGATGAGCATTCCAAAGCCGTTAATAAAGATCGGTACGGTAACGCACATAAGGCTTACCCCGGTGGGGCGGTCGCCAATGCGGGCGCTAACCGACGGAACTCTGTAACTTCTACCCGCGGTCATGTGCACGCAGGAGCGGTGTCGCGACCAAAGGTCGCGCCGCATGATTGCGTGGAAGATCGGGACCGCTACTCCTTTTCGGCCAGCAGCGTGGCATTGCCGCCCGCGGCGGTGGTGTTGATCGTCACCACCTGCTCCAGCGCGAAGCGATGCAGATAGTTCGGGCCGCCGGCCTTCGGCCCGGTGCCCGAAAGGCCGCTGCCGCCGAACGGCTGGCTGCCGACCACCGCCCCGATCATGTTGCGGTTCACATAGACATTGCCGTTGGCGAGGCGCGCCGCGATGTGCACCACCGTCGTATCGATGCGCGAATGGATGCCGAGCGTGAGCGCCGTGCCGTTGCCGGCGATATCGTCGAGCAGATCGTCGAGTTCATCGGCACGCCAGCGCACGACGTGCAGCACCGGGCCGAACACCTCCTCCTTCAACTCGCTGGCGCGGTCGAGTTCGACGATCGCGGGTGCGACGAACGTGCCGAGTTGCGGCGGCGCGCGTCCTTCGTCCCAGCGGAAGCGCACGGCGCCGTGGCTGTCCATCGCGGCAATCCAGCGGTCGAGTCTATCTTTGGAGTCTCGGTCGATGACCGGCCCAACATGCGTTGCCGGATTGCACGGATCGCCGAGCAAAAGCTCGCGCGCGGCGCCGGCGATCATCGTCAGCATGTGATCCGCCACCTCCTCCTGAAGACAGAGCAGCCGCAACGCCGAGCAGCGCTGGCCGGCCGAGCGGAAGGCCGACGTAATGACATCGTCGGTGACCTGCTCCGGCAGCGCGGTAGCATCGACGATCATCGCATTGATGCCTCCGGTCTCGGCGATCAACGCCGGGATCGGCCCGTCCTTGGCGGCAAGCGTGCGGTTGATGATGCGGGCGACGTCCATTGAGCCGGTGAAGGCGACACCCGCGACGCGCTTGTCGCTTGTGAGCATACCGCCGATCCGGCCGTCGCCGGGCACCAAATGCAGTGCGCCCGCGGGCACGCCGGCGGCGTGCAGCAGCTTGATAGCTTCAGAGGCGATGAGCAGCGTCTGCTCGGCGGGTTTAGCGACGACCGCATTGCCGGCGGCCAGAGCGCCCACGATCTGCCCTGCAAAGATCGCGAGCGGGAAATTCCACGGGCTGATGCAGACGAAAACACCGCGTCCGCGATACTGCAATTCATTGCTCTCGCCTGTCGGGCCCGGCAGCGGCTGCGAGACAAACATGCGGCGAGCTTGCGCGGCGTAGTAACGGCAATAATCCGCCGCCTCGCGCACCTCCGAAACGCAATCTTCCAGCGTCTTACCGCCCTCGAGCCGCAACAGCGCAATCAGCCGCCCGCGGTTCTGCTCGATCAGATCGCCGGCGCGTTCGAGCGTGGCAGCACGCAAGGCAACCGGCGTCGCACTCCACGCCGGGAAGCCGGCTTGCGCCGCCGATAACGCAGCGTCGACGATAGTCTCGTCGCCCTCCACGACCGTGCCGATCGTCTGCCCGTCGATCGGCGACACGACATCGCGTGCGCGCGCGGACACCGCGACGCCATCGATCAGCGGCGCGGCACTGGCGCACTGCGGCGCATTGCGAATCTCGGCGAGCAGCGCATCGAGCGCGGCCCGGTCGCCGAATTCGACGCCGGCGGAATTGTGCCGCCACGGCGCGAAGAGATCGCGCGGCAAAGGGATATGCGAATGACGCGCGTGGGCGGGATCGGCGATGAAGCTCTGCGGGCGCCGCAGAAGCGTCTCGATCGGCACCGATGCATCTGCCGCGACCGACACGAAGGACGAGTTAGCCCCGTTCTCCAACAGCCGCCGCACCAGATAGGCGAGCAGATCGGCATAGCCGCCGACCGGCGCATAGACGCGGCACGTGAGTGCCGGAAGCTCCTCCAGCAGCGTCTCGTAGAGCACCTCCCCCATGCCATGCAGGCGCTGGAATTCGTAGCCTTCCGTGCCGCCGGCATCCTCGACGACGCCGGCCACGGTGAGCGCATTATGTGTTGCGAATTGCGGATAGATGCGCGGCCGGTGACGCAGCAGCTTGTGTACGCAATCGGCATAAGAGAGATCGGTCATCGCCTTGCGCGTGAAGACCGGATAGTCGGCGAGCCCGCGCTCCTGCGCGCGCTTAATCTCGGTGTCCCAATAGGCGCCCTTGACCAGGCGCACCATCAGCCGCCGGTCGAGCGTCTTGGCGGCGCCCGCGATCCAGTCGATGACCGCGCCGGCGCGCTTCTGATAGGCCTGCACCGCGAGACCAAAGCCGTCCCACCCGGCAAGCGACGAGTCGCGCAGCACTGTACCAATTGCGTCGAGCGACAATTCGAGCCGGTCGGCCTCTTCCGCATCGACGGTGAGATTGAGTTCGTGCGATTTTGCCAGCCGGGTCAGCTCCAAGAGCCTCGGCGCGAGTTCGGCGAGCACGCGCTCGCGTGACAGAGGCTCGTAGCGCGGATGCAAAGCGGAGAGCTTGACCGAAATGCCGGGCCGCTTCGGCAGCGCTTCATTGCCGGCGCTCTTGCCGATGGCATTGATCGCGTGCGCGTAAGACTCGAAATAGCGTTCGGCGTCGGCGGCGCTGCGCGCCGCCTCGCCCAGCATGTCGTAGGAATAGAGGAATTCACGGTGCCCCTTGGCGCGCTTGAGCGCATCGCCGATGGTCTCCCCCAGCACGAAATGCGAGCCGAGCAGCTGCATCGCCTGGCGCGTGGCGGCGCGCACCGCAGGCGCGCCGAGCCGCTTTACCAGCGAATCGACGATGCCCTCCGGGGTCTCGCCGGGATGGATCACGCGTGCGGTGATACCAAGCGTCCAAGCCGAGGCAGCCACCAAGAAGCCGTTCGAGCGCGCCTCGTGGTGCGCCCAATCACCGGCCTTTAACTTGTCTTCGATCAGCCGGTCGGCGGTGGCGGCATCCGGCACGCGCAGCAGCGTCTCGGCGAGCACCATCAGCGCCAGGCCCTCCTTGGTGGAGAGGGCATAGGCGTGCAGGAAATTCTCCACGCCGCCGAGGCCGCCCACCCGCGCGCGGATCGCCTGTACCAGACGCGTGGCGCGGAGATCGATGCGCGCCTCCACCTCCTCCGAGCGGCCGGCGCTTTGCAGAAGCCTTGCGGCAAGGCCTTCGTCAGCCGGAGCGTAGGTCGCCCGGAACTGCGGAATGTCGCCGAAAACGGTTGCCGGGTTTGCCGTTGGCATTGCTTGGGCCTCCGACTCCAAGGCCAAGCTTAGCGCAAAGCGGCGTCACTCCCAGGGCTCAAGCAAAGAGTTTTCAAAATGTCAGGCCGCCGAGTTCGCCTGCCGTTGACCGCCGAGCCTGGCCGCAGTGCCCGTCATGCGGTCGCTGGCAGGGAAGAGGTTTTTCGCGATCTCGTCTGCCAATTGCTCGTAAGTGCTCCGCTCGCCGCTTTCACGGACATAGACGCCACAGAAGAGGTCGCGCAGCTTCGGCAACGGCGCATCCTCCCAAATCGGCAGCCCAATCGCTTCGGCGCGCCGCCGGGTGACCGCCATGACGCCCAGCCCGGCGGCGACCGCGCTGCTCAGACTCGTCATGCTCGGACCGGTAAAGACGTCCTGCCAGTCCAGCCCGGCCGACCGCAACGCCTGAACGGCGACACGGTGATAGACGGACGGCTCGCCATGGGAGACCAGCGGCACCGGCTCCTTGAGATCGATGCGGGTATTTTCACCGCGTACCCAGACGACTTCCTGTTGTCGCCAATGGCGCGCATCCACCGGCTCCGACAGCGAGAGAGCGACTAGGATGTCGATCTCAGAGCCGCGCAGATCGCGCACCAACTGGTCGAAATAGTCGGTCCGCACGATGAAGCGGACATCCGGCCAGCGTGTGCGGAAGCGGGCCAGCGTGCCGGGCAATGCCGTGGCGACAAAGTCGCTTGGCGTCCCGACGCGAATTACAACATCTGGCCGTAACTCGGGGCCGCCGAGATCGACGATCTGGTCGTTGATCGACAAGAGCCTCCGCGCATAGCTGACGACGACCTCGCCCTGAGGTGTGAGACTGACCCCTTGTGCACTGCGGTCGAAAAGGTCGGCCCCGAGCAGAAATTGCAGGCGCTTGATCTGCGCGCTGACCGCCGGCTGGGTGACACCCAGCGAAGCGGCAGCTTTGGTAAAACTGCGCAGATCGACGACCGCGACCAGCGTGCGCAAGAGATCGGTTGGTATATTTGTCATGCGACGTCCTTCACCCCCACAACGTCAACAGCAGCATATGCATGCGAACAAACATGCATCCCCCCACGTCACAAATGTAACACGTCCGCTCACGTGATCAATTTGCCGTTTCAACAAAATCGTGAAGCGACTAATCGGAACTCGTTGGTCAACAAACTATCGTTACGGCTGTACAACCCCGCAGCCGGGTGTATTCATCCAGTGTTTCTTAAGAATAGGGGTGAACGCTATTTGATGCGCTCAAGGACACTGACGTAATTTGCTACCGCAGTGCCGCCCATATTGAAGATGCCGGCCAGACGCGCGCCGTCGATCTGCAGGTCACCAGCGCCTCCGGTCAGTTGCATCGCGGCCATTGCATGCATCGATACGCCGGTGGCGCCGATGGGGTGGCCTTTTGCCTTCAATCCGCCCGACGGGTTCACCGGTAACTTTCCGTGCTTTTGCGTCCAACCTTCCTTGATTGCGATCGCGCCTTGTCCTTCGGGCGCAAGCCCCATCGCCTCGTATTCGATCAATTCGGCGATGGTGAAGCAGTCGTGCGTCTCGACGAAGGAGAGGTCGTCGAGCGCCAAACCGGCGCGCTCAAGAGCGCGTTGCCAGGCGACCGCGCAGCCCTCAAACTTGAGGATGTCGCGCTTCGACATCGGCAGAAAGTCCTGCACGTGCTCGGCGGCGCGGAAGGCGACAGCCTTGTCGAGACTGAGCGCGGTTTCCACATCGGCGAGCACCACGGCGGCGGCGCCGTCGGACACCAGCGAACAGTCGGTGCGCTTGAGCGGGCCGGCCACGTAAGGATTCTTCTCACTCTCATTGCGACAGAAGTCGTAGCCGAGGTCCTTGCGCATTTGCGCATAAGGATTGCCGACGCCGTTCTTGTGATTCTTGGCGGCGATCATGGCGAGCGCATCGGACTGGTCGCCCCAGCGCTGGAAATATAATGCGGCGATCTTGCCGAAGATGCCGGCAAAGCCGCCGTCGATATCGGCCTCCTCGCGCACATAAGATGCCTTCAACAGATTCTGGCCAATCTCCGGCCCGGGCGTCGTCGTCATCTGCTCGACGCCGACCGCGAGAACGATCCGCGCCGAGCGCGCCGCGATCGCCTTGAGCCCTTGATGCACCGCAGCCGAACCGGTGGCGCAGGCGTTCTCCACCCGCATCGCCCGCTTGAAGCGCAGATCGGGGGATGCTTGCAACACCAGCGAGGCGGTAAAGTCCTGCGCCGAGAAGCCGGCATTGAAATGCCCGAGGACGATCTCGTCGACATCCTTGGCCGCTACTCCGGCATCGGCGAGCGCCTCGCCCGCGACTCGCACGATGAGGCTCTCGACCGTCTCGCCGTTGAGCTTACCGAAGGGGGTGTGGGCCCATCCGACGATTGCCGCGGTCATTGTTGCCTCCTTTGCCGAACTTTGGTCGCATTGGTCGGCGATTGAGCGAAAGTCATCATAAATACCGCTGGGGATCGGTTGGCTTTGCGTCGCGCCCAAAGCTTAGCTAACCTATCATTGCCGCCTATGGAACTCACCTGTTTCCGAGGCCCGCCAGCCCGACCGGACCCAGAACGATGAGACTTTGCCAGAGCCCCCGCTTCCGCGCCGCGTTCCTGGGACTGGCCGCTATTGTCGTCGCGTCAATTGCGGTGACATCGCGCGCCCATGCCGAAGCCAAGCTGCTGATCGAAGCCACGACCGGTAAGGTGCTGGTGTCGGAGAACGCCACCTATCCGTGGTATCCGGCCTCGCTCACAAAGCTGATGACAATCTATACGGCGTTCAACGAGATCAAGCAGGGTCACGTCACGCTCAATACGCTGCTCACCGTTTCCAAGTACGCGGCCGCGCAGCAACCCACCAAGATGGGCTTCAGGGCCGGGACCACCGTCACCCTCGACAACGCAATAAAGATGCTGATGGTGAAGTCCGCGAATGACATGGCGGTGACGATCGCCGAAGGCATTGGCGGTTCGATCGAGGGCTATGCGGACTTAATGAATGCGAATGCTCGGCGTCTCGGCATGTCGCAATCGAACTTCGTCAATCCGAACGGCCTGCCAGCGGAAAACCACTACACGTCCGCGCGCGACCTCGGCATCCTGGCGCGCGCGTTGATCACCGAATTCCCGCAATACGATTCCTACTGGCACATCCATTCGATCCGCTACGGCAATCGTATCATTCACAACTACAACAAGCTGCTCGATCGCTATCCCGGCGCCGACGGCATGAAAACCGGCTTCATCTGCGCCTCCGGGTACAATCTCGTCGCCTCCGCGACGCGCAATGGCCGCCGCCTGATCGCCATCATCCTTGGCGCGTGGTCCGGCGGTGCACGCACGCAAGAGGCGGCGGATCTTCTCGAGCGCGGCTTCAATGGCGGCGGCTTGTCCTGGCTGACGCCGTCGCTCGGGACCGTCGATGCGCTGGCGCCGATTGACGCGCAACCCGCGAACCTCCGCGACGAAATGTGCGGCGGCCATCGCCGCAAGCCGCCGTCCGAGGAGAACGACGAGGGCGAAGAGGCCTCGACTGCCGCCAGCGGCGGCGAAGGGGGGACGTCGCAGGCCTTCATGCTTTCGGACCTGAAGCCGGCCACAGGGAAGTTCGTGCTCGGCCCGCCGGTCGACACCGAGCCGCCGGTCGTCGTGTTCACCGGCCCCGCAGACCATCCCGATGTGATCTCGCAGACGGCAAGCGCCGCGCCGAAGAAGAAAAAGCGTGTCGCCGCGAAGACCGATCAAGCCGGAGAGGCTGACAAACCCGCCGATAAGCCCGCGGCCAAGCCGGTCAATAAGAAAGGCGCCAAGGCCGCGAGGCCGAAGGTTTCATCGGCGAAGCAATGAACACAGACGACGATAGCGCCAGGCGGCGTCAGCCGCCGGAGCCCATACCGCTCACCGTGCTCACGGGCTTTCTCGGCGCCGGCAAGACAACGCTGTTGAACCGGCTGCTCAAAGACCCGGCGCTCGCCGAAACCGCGGTGATCATCAACGAATTCGGAGAAGTGTCGCTCGACCACCTGCTGGTGGAATATGTCGGCGACAACATGGTGCTGCTGCAATCGGGCTGCCTGTGCTGCACCATGCGCGGCGATCTCGTCGACGCGCTGGAGACGCTGCTGCGCGACCTCGACAACCGGCGCTGCAAGTTCAAGCGCGTACTCCTGGAAACGACGGGCCTCGCCGATCCGGCGCCGGTGCTGCACACGGCGATGGTGCATCCCTATCTGTTGATGCGCTACCGGCTCGACGGCGTCGTGACGGTCGTCGACGCGGTGAACGGCGAGGCGACGCTTGACGCCCACCAGGAGGCCGTGAAGCAGGCGGCCGTCGCCGACCGTATCGTGCTGACCAAAACGGATCTCGCGACAGAAGCGCAACATCAAGGCATCATCGCGCGCCTCGATGCGCTCAATCCGGCCGCACCCATCCTCGATGCCGTCAAAGGCGAGGCGACGGTGGAGCGCATCCTCAACAGCGGCCTGTTCGATCCCGACCGCAAGATTCCCGATGTCAAACGATGGCTCGCCGCCGAGGCCTATGCCGACGCACAGACGGCGCATGGCCATCACCACCATGGTCACAATCACCATCATGATCACGGCCACGACCATGATCACCAGAATCTCGACCGCAATCGCCACGACGAGCACATCGGCTCCTTCGTCTTGACCGCGGACCAGCCGATCCCGGGCGGCACGCTGGAGATGTTCCTCGAATTGCTGCGGGCGAACTACGGCGCCCAGCTCCTGCGCCTCAAAGGCATCGTGAAGCTTGCCGAAATGCCCGACACGCCGCTCGTGGTGCACGGCGTCCAGCATGTCTTCCACCCGCCTGCGCGGCTCCCGCGTTGGCCGGACGACGACCACCGGACCCGTCTGGTCTTCATTACCCGCGATCTGCCCGAGCGGACCATCCGCAAGCTGTTCGAGGCCTTCCTGGGCGCACCCGGCATCGACCGTCCGGACCGCGAAGCGTTGGCCGACAATCCCCTGGTTCCCTTCGGCGGTATCGACCGCTAGACTCAAGGGTGTTCGCTCAGCCGCGCCCGAGGCGCGGGAGCGCGCCGGGGAAACGTCATGGATCGCATCTGGCTGCGCCACTATCCGCCGGGCGTCCCGGCCGATATCGACCCCTCACGCTATCCATCGCTGGTCGCGATGTTCGCGGAGAGTTTCAAACAGCACGGGCCGCGCGAGGCCTGCGTCTGTATGGGCAAGACCCTGACTTATGCCGCGCTCGACGAGGCCTCGCGCGCCTTCGCGGCCTTCCTGCAAAGCCGCGGTCTTCAGCGGGGCGCGCGCGTCGCCATCATGATGCCGAACGTGCTGCAATATCCGGTGGCGATCGCCGCGATCCTGCGCGCCGGTTTCACCGTCGTGAACGTCAACCCGCTCTACACGCCGCGCGAGCTTGAATTGCAGCTGTGCGATTCCGGCGCCGAGGCGATCGTCGTGCTGGAGAATTTCGCCGGCGTGCTGGCGGAAGCCTTGCCGCGCACCGCCGTCAGGCACGTCATCGTCACCGCAATCGGCGACATGCTCGGCCCGCTCAAGGGCACCATCGTCAATTTCGTGTTACGGCACGTCAAGAAAATGGTGCCGGCTTACCGGATTGCGCAAGCCGTGCGCTTCAACGCCGCGGTCGCCGCCGGCAGGGCGATGACGCTGCGCGATCCCGGCGCGACGGGCGAGGATGTCGCCTTCCTGCAATATACCGGCGGCACCACCGGCGTGTCGAAAGGCGCCATGCTGCTGCACCGTAACCTGATCGCCAATGCGCTGCAGATCGAAGCCTGGCAGCAGCCGATGATCGATGAGCCGCCGCGGACCGAGCGCATGACGATCGTCGCGGCGCTGCCGCTCTATCATATCTTCGCGCTGACCGCGTGTTATCTGCTGGGCGTGCGCTCCGGCGGCACCAACCTGTTGATCCCCAACCCGCGTGACATGGCCGGCTTCGTCAAGGAGCTGACGAAACATCAGGTCAGCTTCTTTCCGGCCGTCAACACGCTCTATAACGGCCTGCTGAACACGCCGGGCTTCGACAAGCTCGATTTCTCGAAGCTGAAGATCTCCAACGGCGGCGGCATGGCGACGCAGAAGGCAGTCGCGGAGAAGTGGCTGAAGACCACCGGCTGCATCCTGTCGGAAGGCTATGGGCTGTCCGAGACGTCGCCGACGCTGACCTGCAACCGGGCCGACATCGAGCAGTTCTCCGGCACGATCGGTCTCCCCGTGCCCTCCACCTACCTTTCGATCCGCGATGACGACGGCAACGAATTGCCGATCGGCGACGCCGGCGAAATCTGCGCCAAGGGTCCGCAGGTGATGTCGGGTTACTGGAACAGGCCGGACGAGACCGCGAAGGTGATGACCGCGGACGGTTATTTCCGCACCGGCGACGTCGGCGTCATGGACGCGAACGGCTACACCAAGATCGTCGACCGCAAGAAGGACATGATCCTGGTCTCCGGCTTCAACGTCTATCCGAACGAGATCGAGGAAGTGATCGCGAGCCACCCCGGCGTGCTCGAATGCGCCGTGATCGGGATCGTAGACGACAAGTCGGGCGAAGCCGTGAAGGCCTTCGTGGTGAAGAAGGACCCGAACGTCACGGCCGAAGACGTCATCAAGTTCTGCCGCGAGAATCTCACCGGCTACAAGGTGCCGAAGCTGATCGAGTTCAGGACGGACCTGCCGAAGACCAACGTCGGCAAGATCCTGCGCCGCGAGCTGCGTGACGAGAAGAAGGCCGCCGCGGCCTGATCCCAGCGAGGCGGATGACAGAACATTGAAGGCGCCGGCGTGCCGTTTTCGGCGCGCCGAATATTGTACCGGTTGTCTGCCCGGTCTAAGACACAAAAGCTCATTGAAGGAGAATTGAAGATGACGATCAAAGTTGGCGACAAGCTGCCCGAAGCCAAGTTTCGCGTGATGACCGCGGAAGGCCCGCAGGTCAAATCCACCGACGACGTTTTCAAGGGCAAGAAGGTCGCGCTGTTTGCGGTGCCCGGCGCCTACACCGGCACCTGCCACAAGATGCACCTGCCGAGCATCTTCCTGAACGCCTACGCCATCAAGAACAAGGGCGTCGACACCATCGCCATCGTCTCGGTCAACGACGCCTTCGTGATGAACGCCTGGAAGCGCGACACCGACCAGCGCGACGAGGCGACTTTCCTCGCCGACGGCAATGCCGAGTTCGCCAAGGCGATCGGCATGGAGCTCGACGCCTCCGGCAACGGACTCGGCATCCGCTCCAAGCGCTATTCGATGCTGGTCGAGGACGGCACCGTGAAGAAGCTCAACATCGAGCCCGCCCCGGGCAAGGTCGAGGTCTCCGGCGGCGACACGCTGCTCGGGCAGCTGTGAGGTAATCGTCATTGCGAGCCAACGGGTCCGGCCCGCTTGGGCCGGCCCGATGACAGGCTCCACGAAGCAATCCACCTGTCCGCTTGCGGAAATATGGATTGCTTCGTCGCTTCGCTCCTCGCAATGACGACGTAGGCCCTACCCCTTCAGTCTCGCCATCGCCACGCCATCGCGCGCGAGCTGATCGGCGCGTTCGTTCTCGTCATGGCCGGCATGGCCCTTGACCCAGTGCCAGCGCACCTGATGCGGCTTCAAGGCATCGTCGAGCCGCTGCCACAGCTCGGCGTTCTTGACCGGCTTCTTGTCGGCGGTGCGCCAGCCGTTCTTCTTCCAG
>DASXOK010000085.1:0-18754 GCA_036494425.1 Pseudolabrys sp. | reverse complement strand
GCTCTACGAGCTGACCAAGGGCCGCGACACCTACATCACCACGGAAGTGGGCCAGCACCAGATGTGGGCGGCGCAGTTCTATAATTTCCAGGAACCGAACCGCTGGATGACGTCGGGTGGCCTCGGCACCATGGGCTACGGCCTGCCGGCCTCGGTCGGCGTGCAACTCGCGCATCCGGATTCACTGGTCATCGACATCGCTGGCGAAGCCTCGGTGCAGATGACCATGCAGGAGCTCTCGACGGCCGTGCAGTACCGGCTGCCGATCAAGATCTTCATCCTCAACAATGGCTACATGGGCATGGTGCGGCAGTGGCAGGAGCTGCTGCACGGTGGGCGCTATTCCGAAAGCTATTCGGAATCGTTGCCCGATTTCGTCAAGCTGGCGGAGGCGATGCACGCCGTCGGCATCCGCTGCGAGAAGCCGGGCGATCTCGATCACGCCATCAAGGAGATGATCGATGTCGACCGGCCGGTGCTGTTCGACTGCGTGGTCGATCCGAAGGAGAACTGCTTCCCGATGATCCCGTCGGGGCGCGCGCACAACGAGATGATCCTCGGCGACGCGGGCGCGAGCCTCGATGACGCGATCACCGAGGAAGGAAAGATGCTGGTGTGATGGCTGTCGTCGCCGCGCAAGCGGGGACGATAGTTTCCACCGAGAACAATGTGATGACTGGATCACCCGCTTGCGCGGATGATGACAGTGCGAGCAAGGACCAACACCCGTGAACGCAAACGCAAATCTGACCCCGAGCACGTCGCATTATCCAAGCGCACCGACCGCGCAAAAGGCCGAGAGCCACACGCTCTCGGTGCTGGTGGACAACGAGCCGGGTGTGCTGGCGCGCGTGATCGGCCTGTTTTCCGGCCGCGGCTACAATATCGAGTCGCTCACGGTGTCGGAGACCGAGCACCAGCAGCATTTGTCGCTGATTACCATCAGCACCACCGGCACACCGATGGTCATCGAGCAGATCAATAACCAGCTCGATCGCCTGGTGCCGGTGCATCGCGTCGTTGACATGACGCTCGCGGGCAATTCGATCGAGCGCGAGTTGGCGATGGTGAAGGTGCGCGGCAAAGGCGAGCACCGCGTCGAGGCGCTGCGTCTCGCCGACGCCTTCCGCGCGCGCGTGATCGACGCGACGACCGAGAGCTTCGTGTTCGAGATCACCGGCGCGAGCGAGAAGATCGAGCAGTTCATCGCGCTGATGCTGCCCCTCGGCCTGATCGAGGTGTCGCGCACGGGCATCGCGGCGATCCGGCGCGGGCCCGAGGGGTTGTAGCCGGGGAACGCCGGATATACATTGTATATCCGAAGGGAGTTCCTGTCATGAAGGTCAAGGTCGCCAAATGGGGCAACAGCCTGGGCGTCCGCCTGCCGAAGGCGGCGGCGGAGGCGGCCGGGCTCAAGCCGGGATCGGAACTCGACGTGACGGTCGAGGGCTCGGATTTGCGGCTCAGGAAGACATTGCGCATTCCGTACTACAGACTCGAAGATCTCGTTGCACAGATGGTTCCCGGCAACGAGCCCGAGCTGGTGGATTGGGGTCCGGACCGCGGCGATGAAATTATCGATGATGCGTATTCGCGCGGGGAAATCACGCTGGCCGATATCCTGAAGCGTAAGAAGACGTCGAAATCCGTCAACACGCGCCGGCCCGGCAAATCAAATGAGCCTGCCAAACGTCGGCGACATCGCCTGGGTTGACTTGGACCCGATCAAGGGAACGGAGCAGGCGGGGCGAAGGCCGGCGCTTGTGCTGACGCCGCGTAGCTATCATGAGAAGTCCGGCAGAAGCGTTATTTGCCCGATCACGTCGAAGGCGGGATTCTGGCCGTGGAACGTACAATTGCCGATCGGATTGCAAACAGAGGGCGTCGTGCTCGTCGACCAGATTCGCACAATCGATCGAGGACAACGCATGTTCGGGGTGATCGAAACCGCACCGGATGACGTGATCGCCGAGGTTCTGGGACGGCTTGCGAGCCTGCTTGGAATCAATCTTCTCGCCACTGGCGCTGGCCCAGACGCTCCCTGATGCCCCCAGACCTCTTCCTCGCCCTCACGCTGTTCGCCGTCGTGATGTCGTTCACGCCGGGGCCGAACAACATCCTGCTGACCGCATCGGGCGTGAACTTCGGTTTCGTCC
The DNA here is from genome assembly GCA_036494425.1 of Pseudolabrys sp. Lineage (GTDB taxonomy): Bacteria > Pseudomonadota > Alphaproteobacteria > Rhizobiales > Xanthobacteraceae > Pseudolabrys. Next base: position 16,598 of record DASXOK010000085.1, on the reverse strand, counting down.
GTTCGATCCCGCATATGCTCGGCGTGGAGATCGGCTTCCTGGTGCTGTTGCTGGCCTGCGCCGCAGGGCTCGGGCTCATTTTCGTGGCGCTGCCGAGCCTGCACATCGCGCTGAAGATCGCCGGCGGCGTCTACATGCTGTGGCTCGCCTGGAAGGTCGCCAATGCCAAGCCCGCGGGCGAGGAGGGCGGCCTGCTCGCCCGGCCGATGACCTTCCTCCAAGCGGCCGCTTTCCAATGGATGAACCCGAAGGCCGTTATCGCCGCCTTGAGCGCCATTGCGCTTTACATGCGGCCGCGGCACGAGATCTTCGACCTTATGGTGATGCTAGTGGTGTTCGGCGTGAGCACCATCCTGGCGGTGGCGACCTGGGCCGGCTTCGGTGTTGCACTGCGGCGATATCTGCGCGATCCGGCGCATGCGCGCGTGTTCAACGTCGCGATGGGCGTGCTGCTGGTCGTCAGCATCGCGCCGATGGTGGCCTGAAAAAGGGGCAAATCAACGTGAGCGGTCGGGCCTTGTCGGCTGTGCCCGGGCGTCCTAGAAGCAGGGCCGGCAAGAAAGAAAAAGGCAGTTAGAGGATCATCATGCGAGTCTATTACGATCGCGACGCCGACTTGAACCTGATCAAGGGCAAGAAGGTCGCCATTATTGGCTACGGCAGCCAGGGCCATGCCCACGCGCTCAACCTGCGCGACTCCGGCGTCAAGGACGTGGCGGTGGCGCTGCGCAAGGGCTCGGCCGGCGTGCAGAAGGCCGAGGGCGAGAAATTCAAGGTCATGGAAGTGGCTGAGGCCGCCAAATGGGCCGACGTGATGATGATGCTCACGCCCGACGAACTGCAGGGCGACATCTATCGCGATCACCTGCACGCCAACATGAAGAACGGCGCGGCGCTGATGTTCGCGCACGGCCTCAACGTGCACTTCAACCTGATCGAGCCGCGCGCCGATCTCGACGTGCTGATGATCGCGCCGAAGGGCCCGGGCCACACCGTGCGCTCGGAGTATCAGCGCGGCGCCGGCGTGCCGTGCCTCGTCGCCATCCATAAGGATGCGTCGGGCAACGCGCACGACCTCGGTCTCTCATATGCGTCGGCGATCGGCGGCGGCCGCGCCGGCATCATCGAGACGACCTTCAAGGAAGAGTGCGAGACCGACCTGTTCGGCGAGCAGGCAGTGCTGTGCGGCGGCGTGGTCGAATTGATGAAGGCCGGCTACGAGACGCTGTGCGAGGCCGGCTACGCGCCGGAGATGGCCTATTTCGAGTGCGTGCACGAGATGAAGCTGATCGTCGACCTCATCTACGAGGGCGGCATCGCCAATATGAACTACTCGATCTCGAACACGGCGGAATACGGCGAATACGTCACAGGCCCGCGCATCGTCACGCCGGAGACCAAGGCGGAGATGAAGCGCGTGCTCAACGACATCCAGTCCGGCCACTTCACCCGCGACTGGATGCTGGAGAACAAGGTCAACCAGACCTCGTTCAAGGCGACGCGCGCCAAGCTCGCCGAGCACTCGGTCGAGCAGGTCGGCGCCAAGCTGCGCGAGATGATGCCGTGGATCAAGCAGCGCGCGCTGGTGGATAAGAACAAGAACTAAGTACGGATATTCTGTCAGCGGCGGCCGCCCTCATCGGGGCGGCCGCTTTTGCTTATGCGCGATGACGGCCTCTCTCCGCCTCATCCTGTGGAGGGCGCGCGGCGCCCGTCTCGAAGGATGGGGCGGCCCCATGGTTCGAGACGCCCGCTGCGGGGGCTCCTCACCATGAGGCCGGGAGAGGGCGGTCCTACTGTTTCATTGTGATCTTTTCCCACAACCACTTCGCAACCGCGTCGGGCGTCGTATCGCCGTTTGACGCCCGTGCATTAGCCTCGCGCATGACCGCCACGGGAATGGCGTCGATCAGCGGCCTCAGCGCCGCGATCAGCTTCTGATCGTCGGCGCGCTTCGGCGACACCAGCAGGATCGCGTCATACGGCGGGATCGCGTGCTTGGAATCGTCGAGCACGATGAGATCGTGCGTGGCGATCTGCCCGTCGCTGGTGTAGGCCGAGATGACGTCGACGCTGCCGTCGCTCACCGCCCGGTACATGAACTCCGGCTGCATCGTGCGCTGCTCGCGGAACTTCAATCCGTAGGCGCCGCGGATCGCCCGCCATTCCGGCCGGGCGAAGAACTCGTAGTCGCCGGCGATCGTCATCTCATTGGCGTGGCGCGCGAGATCGGCGATCGAATGGATGTCGAGCGCGTCGGCCTTCTGGCGCGTCATCGCCAGCGAATAAGAGTTCTCGAAGCCGAGCGGGCCGAGCAGGCGGATGCCATGCGTCGCCTTCAGCCACTGCGACAATTCGCTGAGCACTTGCGCGCGCGGCAGCACATCGTTGCGATGCATGACGTTGGCCCAGAGCGTGCCGGAATAGTCCACGGCGACGTCGACCTCGTTGGCGGCCAATGCGTCGAACAATACATTCGAGCCGAGGCCCTGGCGGCGCGTGGAGGTGAGGCCGTCGGCCGCGAGACGCTCGCCGATCAAGGCCGCGAGCACGTATTGCTCGGTGAAGGTCTTGGCGCCGATGACGTAGGTTGCGTGCGGACGCGCCAGACCCGGCACCAGCGCGGCGAGCGTCACCGCCGCGAGGCCGAGCGCGCCCAGGCCGGCGAGCAACGCGCTGCGGCGGGCGGCGCCGGTCTCGATCAGTGCCAGCAGTTGATCGACCGCCAGCGCCAGCACCGCGGCGGCGATGCAGCCGAAGACGACAAACACCCAATTTTGCGTCTGCAGCCCGGTGAAGATGTAATTGCCGAGGCTCTGCTGGCCGATCGGCGTCGCCAGCGTGGCGGTGCCGATGACCCAGACGGCCGAGGTGCGGATGCCGGCCATGATCACGGGCAGCGCCAGCGGCAATTCGATATCGCGCATCGAGCGTGCAGGGCTCATGCCGATCACCAGCGCCGCCTCGCGCAGGCGCGGATCGAGACCGAGTAGGCCGGTCACGGTGTTGCGCAGCACGGGCAGCATTGCATAGAGCGCCAGGGCGAGCACCGAGGGCAGGAAACCGAGCGCCGAGAAGCCGGCGCCGAAGATGCGCTCGCTCAAGGCCGAGAGCGCGAGCAGCAGCGGATAGAACAGCGCCAAGAGCGCGAGCCCGGGGATGGTCTGCACCACACTCGCCACCGCCAGCAGGCCGGCGCGGAGCAGCGGGCGGCGGATCGAGAGGATCGCGACAGGCAGGCTGATGCCGAGGCCTATGGCCAGCGCGGTGATGCTCACGAGCACGTGGCTGCCCAGATAGTCGGGCAGGCGCGCCCAGGCGTCGGCGAGACGGGGGTCGATGGTCATTGTGCTGATGATGGCATGCGATGCCGCGCTGCGAAACCGGCGCGCAGGTGCCATGCGCGAATGGGTTTGCAAGCCCCGGGCAAGCCGCTAGTTTGCGCGCCACGCGAAAGGGGTTGGAACGGCATGGGTGAAGGCGCGGCAGCGAGCCCGCAGACGAGCGCGGCGCAGGCGGTCGCGCTCAACGAGGTGGTGGTGGCGTTCCGCGTCGCGCGGGGCCAGCCCTTCGTCGCGGTCGAGCGCGCGACGCTCAATGTCGCCGACGGCGAGTTCGTCGCTATCGTGGGACCGACCGGCTGCGGCAAATCGACCTTGCTCAATATCGCCGCCGGTCTGCTGACGCCCTACGCGGGCACGGCAAGCGTCTTCGGGGCACCGATCACCGGGCTCAACCGACAGGCCGGCTATCTCTTCCAGGCGGATGCGCTGTTTCCCTGGAAAACCGCGCTGGAGAATGTCGCCATTGGCCTGGAGACCGCCGGCACGCCGGCATCGCTGGCGCGGCCGCGCGCGCAGGAATGGCTCAAGCGCGTCGGTCTCAGCGCCTTCGGCGACCGCTATCCGCACTTGCTCTCCGGCGGCCAACGCAAGCGCGTCGGCCTCGCGCAGGTGCTGATCCGCGATCCGAAGATCCTGCTGATGGACGAGCCGTTCGGCCCGCTCGATGCACAGACGCGACAGATCATGGGCAACCTGCTGCTCGATCTGTGGAGTGCCGACCGCAAGGCCGTGCTCTTCGTCACCCACGACCTGGAGGAGGCGATCGCGCTGTCCGACCGGGTGGTGATCATGTCGGCGGGGCCGGGCTCGCGCATCATCGGCGACTGGCGCGTTCCGCTCGCGCGGCCGCGCGACATCTCCGAGGTGAAGCTTGATCCCGTCTTCCACGAATTGCATCGCGACATCTGGCACAAGCTCAAGGCCGAGGTCGTGAAGGGCTACGCGCAGGCGGAAGGAGGCTGATGCGGGAATTTTGAGGCGTTCGCGTTGTTGATGAAGCTGCAAATTACAAAAACAGGAGGAAAGATATGCTTGGACTACGTCAGACGTTCGTTGCCGCCGCCGGCGTTCTGTTGCTGGCCGGAAGCGCCTACGGCGCCGAGCCGTTCACGCTGAGTTCGTCCGCGTTCAAGGACAGCACGTTGATGCCCAAGAAGTTCGCCGGCGCCGCCAAGGCCAATCCGAACTGCGTCGGTGAGAACATCTCGCCGCCGCTCGCGTGGGCCAATCCGCCGGCGGGCACCGTCAGCTATGCGCTCGTCATGACCGATCCGGAAGGCCGCAACGGTCTTGGCGTCGACCATTGGCATGCCTATGGCATTCCAGGCTCGGTCACCGGGTTCGCCGAGGGCGAGACCAGCAAGCCATCCGACAAATTTGTCGGCGGCAAGGGCACTGCCGGACAGAGCGTCTATATGGGGCCTTGCACCCCGCCGGGCGCGCCCCACCACTACACGTTCGTCCTGATCGCGACCGATCTCGATGCCAAGGCGTTGCCGCCGGGACTGACCCGGCTCGAGCTTCTTGAGAAGCTCAACGGCCACGTCAAGGGCGCGACCGGCATGGTCGGCTTGTTCAAGAATCCGCTCTGACGGACGAGCCTAGGATAAGCAGCGGAAAGGAGTTTGAAATTCATGTCGCGTGTCGGGCTCCTTTCCCTGCAAATCCTGGTTGGCGTGGCGACTATCGCCGCCTGGTATGTGTTCTCGACCTACCCGGTGTTCGGCAAGATGCTGCTGCCGCCGTTCTTCTTCTCTACGCCGGTCGATGTCGCCAGCCAGGTCGTCGCCTGGTTCGTCTCCGGCGTGATCTGGAAGCATCTCTGGGTCACGCTGCAGGAGTCGATCTACGCCTTCGTGCTCGGCTCGGCCGGCGGCATCGTGGTCGGCTTCTGGTTTGCACGACAGCCGCTCACGGCGGCGGTGTTCGATCCTTACGTGAAGATGGTCAATGCGCTGCCGCGCGTGGTGTTGGCGCCGATCTTCACGCTGTGGTTTGGCCTCGGCATCTGGTCGAAGGTCGCGCTTGGCATCACGCTCGTCTTCTTCATCGTCTTCTTCAACGTCTATCAGGGCGTCAAGGAAGTGAGTCCGACCGTGCTGGCCAACGCGCGCATGCTCGGCATGAACGAGCGGCAACTGATGCGCCACGTCTACTGGCCGTCGGCGATGTCGTGGATGTTCTCATCGCTGCACACCTCGGTCGGCTTCGCCGTGGTCGGCGCTGTGGTCGGCGAATATCTCGGCGCGGCGGCGGGCCTTGGCTATCTCATCCAGCAGGCGGAAGGCGTGTTCGATGTGGCGGGCGTCTTCGCCGGCATGCTCGTGCTCGCCGCCTTCGTCATCATAATCGATCTCTTGGTCACCATGGTTGAGCGGCGGCTACTGGTCTGGCGGCCGGCGCCGGCCGACAGCAGGCTCTAGGCATGTGCCCAAATCTTCAATACTGTTGTAGGTAAAGTTTTTCACAACCATATATATATGTACTCGACAATGATTAGAAAGCTGATTTACCCGGTCATCATTGCGGCGTTGGCTGCTGCGCTGTTGGTATCAGCGCTTGATGCCCCTCCAAGCACAGTGGACCTCGATGCGGACATAGCCGCACTTAAGAATAGAATTTCCGAGGCCACCAAGAGAAGGGATGAGTTCAGCGGCGGTTTACTCAAGTCTCTCATAGACGTGCGCATCGAGATTCTTTCCTCGACACAAGCAATGCTGGAAGCAAAAAGAGCATCGATCTTACAGCGCGTGAGCTTGACGTTTCATATCGATGGTTCTGAATTCAAATCAACGAAGAGCCTAAGTGATATTCAGGCAGACATCGCGTCCGCACAAAAGCGTGTTGCGGCAGCCGAAGCTTAGGCGGCAAGATATTCTGGGGGGCTGCTTCAAGTCTTGCAGCTCAGTAAGGCCGCAACAGAGGATGTTACTGTCGCCCCGTTAAATTCGGCCTACTACAGTGCGAAATATGGTTTGCCGTCCATCGGCGCATTTGTCTTGACAAACGATTCCAACGATAGGAAGCCATCTCCCGCTGGAAAAATTGTGAACGACAAGGACGCCCTATGAAAATATTACTTTGCTGCGGTTTGTATTCTGACGCTTATTAGCACGCCAGCGGCTCTTGGGCAGGAAGCGCCATTGGGCTTTACATGGTCAGCAACATCCGATTCAATTAAGCAGGCCGGAATTGAGCTGAAAGAATCTGGAGTCGACGCTTACGGTGTAGGATTCTCGGCTAACAAGCTTGCGAAAGCACTTGCAGATCAAGAAACTACTCTGGTGTCCTTTGGGCACAACGATAAGCTTTGGCGAATAGTTGTTGTCAGCAGAGAGTTTTCGAATGACCCAATGGGAATTGCTGTAAGGAGTAGATATAAGGAGCTCCTCGATATCCTCACCGAGAAGTACGGCAAGCCAACAATTCATCACACGTTGGGAGATTCCATCTTCTCAGATCCAAAATACTTCTTGGCCGGAATCCGGGGTGGAAATTCTTTTTGGTACTCAGATTTAGAAACCGCAGACCTCAATATTCAGATCGGGATCATCGCTTCTAGCAGTTCTGATGCGAGGTGGCGGATCATCTACGAGTACAAACCTCTAAAAGCGATTTTCGATCAGTCAAAAAAAGGGCGCGAAAAGGGGGCCCTATGATGTTGCTTCTGTCGTAAGGTGTTCGCCGGCCGACAGCAGGCCCTGACCGAGAAGGCCTAGGCAGGATTGCCGCGCGCGCCTATCGTGCGGCCCGAAACCGCCTTCGGCAGAGGCTGATGCATTCCAGGGAGGATGTCAATGTCTGCGAAACTTTTCTGGCGGGTTGCCGCCGCGGCCGTCGCGCTCGCTCTGTCGAGCGGCATCGCGCTGGCGCAAACCAAGATCACGCTCGCCGTCGGGGGCGGCTCTTGCCTGTGCTACCTGCCGACCATGCTGGCCAAGCAGCTTGGCGAATATCAGAAGGCCGGCCTCGACGTCGACGTGGTCGATTTCAAGGGCGGCTCGGAATCGCTCAAGGCGGTGATCGGCGGCAGCGCCGACGTCGTCTCCGGTTATTTCGACCACTGCGTCAATCTCGCTGCCAAGGGCCAGCACCTGCAGGCGTTCGTGGTCTATGACCGCTACCCGGGCCTCGCGCTGGTGGTGTCGCCGAAGCACAGCGCCGAAATCAAATCTGTGAAGGACCTCGCCGGCAAGAAGGTCGGCGTCAGCGCGCCCGGATCCTCGACCGACTTCTTTCTCAAATATCTGCTCAAGAAGGACGGGGTCGATCCGAATTCGGTCGGCGTGATTTCGGTCGGGCTCGGGGCGACGGCCGTCGCCGCCATGGAGCAGGGCCAGATCGACGCCGCGGTGATGCTCGATCCGTCCGTCACCGTGCTGCAGGGCCGCAACAAGGACCTCACGATCCTGAGCGACACGCGCACGCAGCACGATACGCTGGCCGTGTTCGGCGGCGAGTATCCGGGCGGCGCGCTTTATACGCGCGCGGACTGGATCGCCAGCCACGAGAAAGAAGTGCAGGCGATGACCAACGCCATCCTCGCCACGCTGAAATGGATCCACTCACATACGGCCGAGGAGATCGCCGACAAGATGCCGCCGGAGTTGGTCGGCAAGGACAAGGCCGGCTACATCGCCGCGCTCACGAACACCATCCCGATGTATTCGGAGACCGGCCTGATGGACCCGAAGGGCGCCGCGGCAGTGCTGGCGGTGTTCAGCCAGTCCTCGCCGGAGGTCGCCAAGGCCAATATCGACGTGTCCAAGACCTATACCAACACGTACGTCGAGGCCGCACACAAAGCGGGGCAGTAGAAAATGTGTGATCGCGGGCAACAGTAGAAAATGTGCGCCCGATGACCACCTGCCAAGGATACGAACGGCGGGGAGCCTCCCCGCCGTATTTGTTATTGTGGACCGAATGAACATTCTCTCCATCCAATCCCACGTCGCTTACGGCCATGTCGGCAACGACGCGGCGGTGTTCCCGCTCCAGCGCATGGGCGTCGAGGTGTGGCCGATCCACACCGTGCAGTTCTCCAACCACACCGGCTATGGAAGCTTTACCGGCCGCGTGTTCGACGCGGCGATGATCCGCGAGGTGGTGGAAGGCATCGACAAGTGCGGCGTGCTTGGCGAGTGCGACGGCATACTCTCGGGCTATATGGGCAGCGCCGATATCGGCGGCGCCATCCTCGACGCGGTCATCACCGCCAAGCGCGCCAATCCGGCGGCGCATTATTGCTGCGATCCCGTGATCGGCGATATCGACAGCGGCATCTTCGTGCGTGAAGGCATCCCGGAATTCATGAAACAGAAGGCCGTGCCGGAAGCCGACGTCATCACGCCCAACCAGTTCGAGCTCGACTATCTGTCGGGCCGGCCGAGCAAGACCCTGGCGCAGGCGCGCGACGCGGTGAAGGCGGTGCACGATCTCGGACCTCGGGCTATCCTGGTGACCTCGCTGCATACCGACGATACGCCTGAGGATTCGCTCGATCTTCTGGCCTCCGACGAGACCGGCATGTACCGCCTGCGCACGCCGCAATTGCCGCTGTCGATCAATGGCGCGGGCGACGCCATCGCGGCGCTGTTCTTTGCGCATTTCCTGCGCGACGGAAACATCGCGGAGGCGATGGCCTGCGCCGCGTCGAGCATCTTCGGTGTGCTGAGCAAGACAGTGGAGCTTGGCGCGCCGGAGATCCAGCTCATCGCGGCACAGGACGAGATCATCAAGCCGAGCCAGATGTTCAAGGCGCTGCCGCTCGAGGACGTCGGCGGATGAGCGACAAACCGACCATCTTCCATGTCGATCGGCTGGACCTGCACTTCGCGCCGAAGCCGTGGGATTTCGCGGTCACGCGGCGTCCCGAGATCGATGCCTACTTCGCCGAACTGCAACGGCAGAAGCCCGAAATATGGAACGGTCGCGTGCTGCTGTTGCACACTCAGGCGGTGCGCGACGGCGTGTTTCACGGCGCTTATCTCGAAGCCGACTTCGCGAGCTTCACCGCCTGGCGCCATTGGGGCTGGCCGCATAGCGGCGTTCGCGATTGCTTCGGCGCCGCCGCGATCATCGCCGCCGACGGCGCCGTGGTGCTCGGCGTCATGGGCCCCCATACCGTCAATGCCGGCTGGATTTACTTTCCTTGCGGCACGCCTGACTTGAGCGATCTTGCCGGCGACACGGTCGATCTCGCGGCGAGCGTGGCCCGCGAGCTCAAGGAAGAGACCGGCTGCGACATCTCCGAGTTTCGTGCCGATCCGGGCTGGACCACGGTCGTCGATGGCGCGCGGATCGTGCACGTCAAGCTCTTGCGCAGCGCGGAGACCGCCGAGAACCTGCGCGCACGCATACTCACCTACCTCGCGACCGAGCAGCAGCCGGAGCTCGCGGACATCTACATTGTCCGCGGCCGGGCGGACGTCGATCCGGCGATGCCGCGTTTCATGACGGCCTTCCTGGAAAATTATTTCGCCGGCGGCTAGGCTCCTCTCGGCGCCGATACGCCTGGGGGGCTCCATGACGCTTCAAGATATCGCCAAGTCATTTCGTATCGACAAGCCGGGCAAATTCCGCCTGTCGAAGCACAATCCCGCCGAATGCGGCGGCCTCACCATCGACAAGGCGGAGGCCAAGGCGATGCTCGCCGAGGGCGTCGAGCGCCTTACCGATTTGCAGCAGCGGCTCTACGCCAGCGACCGCTGGTCGGTGCTGATCGTGTTGCAGGCGATGGACGCCGCCGGCAAGGACAGCCTGATCAAGCACGTGATGAGCGGCCTCAATCCGCAAGGCGTCTCGGTCGTCTCCTTCAAGCAGCCGAGCCATGAAGAACTCGACCACAATTTCCTCTGGCGCGTCGCGCATCGCCTGCCGGAGCGCGGGCGCATCGGCATTTTCAACCGCTCGCACTACGAGGAAGTGTTGGTCGTCCGCGTGCACCCGGAACTGTTGGAGCGGCAGAACCTGCCGCCGGAATTGAACGGCAAGAATGTCTGGAAGCATCGCTTCGACGACATCCGCGCCTTCGAGCAGCATCTCGCGCGCAACGGCACGCTGGTGCTCAAGTTCTTCCTGAATGTCTCGCCGGACGAGCAGCGCAAGCGTTTCCTAGAGCGGATCGAGGAGCCCGACAAGCGGTGGAAGTTCTCCATGGGCGACGTCACCGAGCGCAAGCTCTGGCCGAAATACATGGACGCCTATGAGGATGTGATCCGCGAAACCAGCCGCGATTATGCGCCGTGGTATGTGGTGCCCGCGGACAACAAATGGTTCACGCGCATCGTCGTCGCCGCCGCCATTGTCGACGCGATGGATAATCTCAAGCTCGACTATCCGAAGATCGAGGGCAAGGCGCTCAAGGAGTTGCAGGCGGTGCGCCACGCGCTCTTGAAGGAACGCGGTGATACACATTCGAAATAGCGAATAACGCCGTCCTCAATGAGTTACGTTTCGATGACGTACGTCTCCCAATCACGCAGATGTGAAAGTCGTTCGTTTCACAGGATCAACGCAACGTTTGCTTGCCTGTGAATTCGGCGTTTCGATGTCGCGTCTTTGCGCGCCGCGCATGCGACCCTTGTTCTCATTAGTCCAATGAAAGCTTGCGGCGCGGCCGCGACATGGCGCAAGCTAAGCGAGAGCCGACATCGATGGATGGCCGAGTCAGCGGATGAATGCCCGGTGCACGTTAGGGCAGATGTATTCATCCCGCGGAATGAGGCGGCTCTGATCTTACCTTCAACCTTGTCTTCGCGCATGAATCGGAAAGGTTGGCGATGCACTACACGCTCAATGTCAACGGCCGGACCCAGTCGGTCGACGTCGACAGCGACACGCCGCTGCTGTGGGTCCTGCGGGATGCGGTCAATCTGAAGGGCACGAAGTTCGGTTGCGGAGCAGGGCTCTGCGGCGCCTGCACGGTGCATCTCGACGGTGCGCCCGTGCGCTCGTGCCAGACGCCGATCTCGGATGTCGGCACTGCCGCGGTGACGACGATCGAAGGCGTCGGCGCGACGCCGATTGGCGCGCGATTGCAGAAGGCCTGGATCGACGTCGACGTCGTCCAGTGCGGCTATTGCCAGGCCGGGCAGATCATGTCGGCGGCGGCGCTGCTCAAGCAGAATTCAAGCCCGAGCGATGAGGACATCACCTCCGCGATGAACGGCAACCTCTGCCGCTGCGCGACCTACACCCGTATTCGCGAAGCCATCAAGCAGGCGGCCAAGACCGACTTCGGCGCGGCGACCAGCGGAGAGAGGGGCTAGTCATGTTGCAGCATGTGCAGGATCGCCTTCGCGCGCGCTCGTCGAAAGCGACGTCCGCCGTGGCCTCGCGCCGCGATTTCCTCAAAGCCAGCGCAGCCGCCGGCGGCGGCTTGCTGTTCACGCTGAGCCTGCCGGCCTTCGCGAAGGCCGCGGTCGCCGGTGAGGCCGAGGGCGCTACGTCCGTGCTCACGGCTTATGTGAAGATCGCGCCGGACAACATCGTCACCATCACGTCGAAGAATCCGGAGATCGGGCAGGGCATCAAAACGATGCTGCCGATGATCATCGCCGATGAACTCGACGTCGACTGGAAGCAGGTGCGTATCGAGCAGGCGCCGCTTGATCCGAGCAAATTTGGACGTCAGTTCGCCGGCGGCAGCATGGCGACGCCGCTCAATTGGGACCCGATGCGCAAGGCCGGTGCCGCGGCGCGGCAGATGCTGGTGACCGCGGCGGCTCAGCAATGGAAGGTGCCCGTCGGCGAATGCACGGCCGCCTCCGGCCAAGTGCTGCACAAAGCGTCCGGCCGCTCGATCCGCTACGGCGCGCTGGCCGCCGCGGCGGCCAAGGTGCCGGTGCCCGACCTGGACAAGGTCACGCTCAAGGATCCCAAGGACTACAAGATCATCGGCACCTCGGTGCGCGGCATCGACAGCCCCAAGGTGGTCAAAGGCGAGCCGCTGTTCGGCATCGACATGGACGTGCCGGGCATGCTGCATGCCGTCTTCCAGAAATGTCCGGTGTTCGGCGGCAAGGTCGTCAGCGCCAATCTCGACGACATCAAGAAGACGCCCGGCGTTCGCCACGCCTTCGTCGTGCAAGGCGGCAGGGACCTCCAGGGCCTGATGCCCGGCGTCGCTATCGTCGCCGACAGCATCTGGCACGCCGAGAAGGCGCGCCGGAAGCTGGAGGTGAAATGGGACGAAGGGCCGGGGCGTGCCTTCAGCAGCGAGGGCTTCGCGAAGCAGGCCGCAGAACTCGGCCCGAATGCGCCCGAACTGAACCTGCGCAGCAATGGCGACGCGGCCGCTGCGCTCAAGGGCGCCGCGCACGTGGTGCAGGCGAGCTACTCCTATCCCTTCATCTCGCATGCGCCGCTCGAGCCACAGAACTGCACTGCGCACCTGCAGGACGGCAAGATCACGCTGTGGGCGCCGACGCAGAATCCGGGGCCTGGCCGCACGCTGGTGGCGCAAACGCTTGGCCTCGACGAGAGCAAGGTCATCGTCAACATGACGCGTGTCGGCGGCGGCTTCGGCCGGCGTCTCGATAGCGACTTCATGGCCGAGGCGGCCTGGATCGCCAAGGAGACCGGTGCGCCGGTGAAGCTCTTGTGGACCCGCACACAGGACATGCAGCACGATTTCTACCGTCCGGGCGGCTTCCACTTCTTGAAGGGCGGCCTGGACGCGAATGGCAAGCTCGTCGCCTGGGATCAGCATTTCGTCAGCTTCGGCAGCAACGGCAAGTTCGCGCGTTCGGCGGACATGGACATCAACATCTTCCCGGCCGGCCGGGTCGAGAACCTGTCCTACGGCGCGTCGCTTATTCCGTTCCACATGCCGACCGGACCGCTGCGCGCGCCAGGATCGAACGCGCTCGCCTTCGTGTTCCAGTCGTTCATCGACGAGATGGCGCACACCGCGGGCAAGGACCCGTTGCAGTTCCAGATCGATCTGCTGGGCAAGGATGAACTGTTGCCCGGCAAGGGCGCCGGCTTCAGCACCGGTCGCGCGCGCGGCGTGCTGGAGAAAGTGCGCGACGTGTCCGGCTGGGGCAAGGGCAACCTGCCGGAGCGCACCGGGCGCGGCGTCGCCTTCTACTACAGCCATCTCGGCTATTTCGCCGAAGTGGTGGAGGTGGCCGTCGCCAATGACGGGCAGATCAAGATCAACAAAGTCTGGGCGGCCGGCGACATCGGCAGCCACATCATCAATCCCATCGCGGCGATGAACCTCGCGCAGGGCGGCATCCTCGACGGACTCGGCGCGGCGTTGAACGAGAAGATCACGCTCAAGGACGGCCGCGTGGTCGAGGAGAACTTCGACACCTTCGAGCCGTTGCGGATGATCCAGGCGGCGCCGGTCGAGGTGCACTTCGTCACCACGAACAACCCGCCGACCGGTCTCGGCGAGCCGACGCTGCCGCCTGCGCTTCCCGCGCTGTGCAATGCGATCTTCGCGGCGACCGGAAAGCGTATCCGCTCGTTGCCGATCGACACGACGCTGTTGAAGGTGTGATCGACGGGGAGGTGGCGCTGGCTGACGGCGCCGCCTTCACCACACGCCGGGAACGAGCCGGTAGCGCGTGCGCGTGCAGTACTCCGCGTAGCCAGGCAAGTTACGCGTAAGGAAGCGCTCCTCGTCGAGGAGCCGCCACGCCAGCACGCGGATCAGCGGGACGACCAGCAGCAACGTCCAGTACGAGCCGAGCGCCAGCGGCGTGAACACGACGATCAGCAGGGCTGCGCTATACATCGGATGACGCACGGTGGCGTAGAGGCCGGTCGAGACGACGAGCTGTCCCGCTTCCACTCTGATGGTCGATGCGGCGTAGGCGTTTTGCCTGAGCACCAGGGCCGTGCCGAGAAGACCGAGGACAACGAGCAGGTTCGCCAGGATCGCCAGCCAGCCCGGAACGCTCGACCAGTGCCAGCGACGGTCGAAGCCCGGAACCACGATCAGCAGGACGAAGCCGATCAGCACGAGGGTCATGATGACCTTCTGCGCGGGTTCCTGCTCGGCGCCGGGACCGATCTTTATGCGCCGCGCGATCGCCTTCGGATCGTGCTTGAGGAAATAGACGCCGATGCCGATCGTCGTCGCCGTGAAGAGGATGCCGTAGACCCAGGCTTCCCAATAATTCAGTGTCCCCGCCGGCGCGAACAGCAGGGCGAAGAAGATCGGCAGGGAAATGCTTTGGCGCAGCCAGGCGCGTTTGATCTCGTCGGGCTCCATAGCCGCTCGATAATGCCTCGGAGGGCCGATAAACAGACAGTAATGCTGACCTATTCCGGCCTTGATTTTCCGGGGCCCGTTCCGCTAGAAGCGGGGCTTCCGAGACGCGGGTTAACGCGGGCTTTACCGAATTCCGCGACCTTAGACGTCGAAGACGAGGGTTAGTTTCGAGCCATGTCGACGCGCCACGAAACTTGCGCGATCGAGCGGGCGGCGGGCAACGCCGGCTCCGCGGCCACCCTCATTCTGGGCGCGCTCCTTCTCCTTATCAGCCCCTGAGGGCCGGCTGGGCACATGTGCCTGGGCACTCGGGGGATCAGAAGCGAGATCAGCATCCCATTGAGCGCCCTGACGCGGCGCATGCGACGAGAAGGATAATTCCATGACCACCCAGGCCAAGTCCGACAAGGACCGCGTCGTCATCTTCGATACGACCTTGCGCGACGGCGAGCAGTGTCCCGGCGCCACCATGACCCACGAAGAGAAGCTCGAGGTCGCCGAACTGCTCGACAGCATGGGCGTCGACATCATCGAGGCCGGGTTCCCGATCGCCTCGGAAGGCGACTTCGCCGCGGTGCGCGAGATCGCGCAGCGCTCCAAGAATGCCGTCATCTGCGGCCTCTCGCGCGCGGCCTTCAAGGATATCGACCGCTGCGCCGAGGCGATCAAGCCGGCCAGGCGCAAGCGCATCCACACGTTCCTCTCCACCTCGCCCGTGCACATGAAATACAAGCTCCAGAAGGAGCCGCACGAGGTCTACGAGATGGTGATCGCGCAGGTGACGCGCGCGCGCAGCCACACCGACGACGTCGAGTGGTCGTCCGAGGATGGCACGCGCACCGAGATCGATTTCCTCTGCCGCTGCGTGGAGGCCGCGATCAAGGCCGGCGCCACCACCATCAATATTCCCGACACCGTCGGCTACACGACGCCTGAGGAGTATTTCAATCTCTTCAAAACCGTGCGCGAGCGCGTGCCGAATTCCGACATGGCGGTGTTCTCGACGCATTGCCACAACGACCTCGGCATGGCGGTGGCCAATTCACTCGCCGGCGTAAAGGGCGGTGCGCGCCAGATCGAATGCACCATCAACGGCATCGGCGAGCGCGCCGGCAATGCCGCGCTGGAAGAAGTCGTGATGGCGATGAAAGTGCGCAACGACGCATTCCCTTACGCGACTCAGATCGACGCCACGATGTTGACGCGCGCATCCAAGCTGGTCGCGGCGGCGACATCGTTCCCGGTGCAGTACAATAAGGCGATCGTCGGCCGCAACGCCTTCGCGCATGAGAGCGGCATCCACCAGGACGGCATGCTCAAGAACGCGCAGACCTACGAGATCATGACGCCCGAGTCGGTCGGCGTGAAGCAGACCTCGCTGGTCATGGGCAAGCACTCCGGCCGCCACGCCTTTGTGCACAAGCTGGAAGAACTCGGCTATCAGTTGGCCGCCAACCAGCTCGAGGACGCCTTCGTGCGCTTCAAGGCGCTGGCGGACAAGAAGAAGCAGATCCAGGACGAGGACATCGAGGCCCTCGTGGACGAGGAGATCGCCACCGCGCATGACCGCATCAAGGTGCTGTCGTTGACGGTGATCGCCGGCACCATGGGCCCGCAGACGGCGACGTTGACGCTCGATATCGAGGGCAAGCACGTTACGACGCAATCGACCGGCAACGGCCCGGTGGACGCGATCTTCAACGCCATCCACGCGCTGGTGCCGCATGAGGCCAAGCTCGAGCTCTACCAGGTGCACGCGGTGACTGAGGGCACGGATGCGCAGGCGGAGGTCTCTGTGCGCCTGTCGGAGAGCGGGCGCTCCTTCACGGCCAAGGCGGCCGATCCGGATACGCTGGTCGCTTCAGCAAAAGCCTATCTCGGCGCGCTCAACAAGCTGGCGAGCAAGAGCAACAAGACGGCTTCGGCCGAGCGGCGCATCCACGCCAACGACGCGGGGTGAGGCCTCGCCGTATCCATTGTCATGGCCGGGCTTGTCCCGGCCATCTCGATTAGGCGGGCATTGTGCC
>DASXOK010000084.1:0-2911 GCA_036494425.1 Pseudolabrys sp. | reverse complement strand
GATACGGTGACGCGCGGCCGCCGTGAGATGAAGCTCTTCGCCTACCTGGCGCAACGCGCGCCGGGCGATGAACGCCGGCAAGGTTGAAAGCCCATGCGTGAGATTGTGCGCACCAATGATGCCGTGCTGGTCTCCGCCGTCAGCGCGCTGCTTGACGGCGCGAATATTCAGTACCTGGTGCTCGATCAGAACATGAGCGTGCTGGAAGGCTCACTCGGCGTGCTGCCGCGGCGTATTCTGGTGGCGGACGGCCACGAGCTGCGCGCGCGGCAACTCCTGGAAGACGCCGGGCTCGGGCACGAGCTGCGCCCCGATGGGATCTGAGCAGCCGTTTGAAACGAGCGACGATGCCGTGCTCGGTGGCCGCCTGCGGCTACGCCAGCCGGTGCGCGGCCACCGCGTCGGCCACGATGCGATCCTGCTCGCCGCGGCGACAGGCGCACACGCCGGCGAGCACGCGGTCGATCTCGGTGCTGGCGTCGGCGGCGCAGGGCTTGCGCTTGCCGTCCGGGTGCCGGAGCTGAAAGTCACTCTGGTTGAAATCGACGCCGCGCTTTGCGCGCTTGCGAGCGGCAATGCCGAGCGCAATGGCGTGAGCGAACGCGTCAGCGTGATTGCCTGCGATGTCGAAGACGTCGGCGCCCTGGCCGCCGCTGGCCTCGTGCCCGGCAGCATCGATCATGTGTTGATGAATCCGCCGTTCAATGACGCGCGGCGGCAGAACGTCTCACCCGATCCGCGCCGCCGTCTCGCCCACGTCGCCGCACCTGGATTGCTGGCGCGCTGGGTGGCTGCGGCCAGTTGGCTGCTGAAGCCGAAGGGCACGCTGACGCTGATCTGGCGTGCCGATGGCCTCGACGAGGTGCTGGCCGCGCTGTCGGACGCCTTCGGCGATGCCGTCGTGCTGCCGGTCTATCCGCGCGCCGGTGCGCCGGCGATTCGCGTGCTCGTGCGGGCGATCAAGGCAGGCCAACCGGCCGCGCGGGCCGATCTGCCCGGCCTTGTGCTCAACGGCAATGACGGAAAGCCGACCGCGGCAGCTGAAGTCGTGCTCCGCCATGCGACATCGCTGGCACTTGCTTGAAATGGAGCAAGGCGGGAGAAAACTGCCTAGGTTCTGCGCCGTGTCGGCACAAATCCGCGCCACCCGCGCTCGGCAACCTGGCGCCATAGCCGCTGCAGATTCCCGTCGGTCAGGCTCGCGAGCGCAATGATGGCGCCAATCAGAACGAAAAGGATGGTGATCTTGGGGTCCATTGATTGCCCTTCTAGAACCGCCATGCCCGGCAGCAGCTATCGCCTTGCAAAAACTATTCCACCGCGAGAAAGTGGCAAATCCTTGGGTTTTACAATCACTTGGTCGTGAAAATGGTGCGCTGCGGCCGCCAATTATCTTCGCGTAGATCGGCGCTATCTCTTCGGCATATTTAGGGCGGGTTAGGACGCGCTTTGACTTGAGCCCCCGATGACTGTGTAACTGCCCATTCATGGCCACCGCTGCGAGCCGACCTATGCCGAACATCCTGACCAGCGCGCTCGATGCACTGCGCTCGGTGCTGCCCGCGCGCTTCCGAGCCGACGTGCCCGTGGTGCCCGTCGTGCGATTGTCCGGCACCATCGGCGTGGCGACGCCGCTGCGGCCCGGGCTAATGCTGTCCACAGTCGCCCGCGCGCTGGAGCGCGCATTCGTGCATCGCGGCGCGCGTGCCGTGGCGCTCGTGATCAACTCGCCGGGCGGCTCGCCGTCGCAATCGCATCTGATCTTCCGCCGCATCCGCCAGTTGGCGACGGAGAAGAATCTGCCGGTGCTTGCCTTCATCGAGGATGTCGGCGCGTCCGGCGGCTACATGCTCGCCTGCGCCGCCGACGAGATCATTTGCGATCAATATTCGATCATTGGCTCGATCGGCGTGGTGGGCGGTTCGTTCGGCTTTCCCAAGCTGATGGAAAAGCTCGGCGTCGAGCGCCGTGTCTATACGTCGGGCGAGCGCAAGGTCATGCTGGATCCGTTCCAGGAGGAAAAGCCCGAGGACGTCGAGCGCATCAAAGGAATCCAGAAGGACATTCACGAGCACTTCATTGCGCTGGTGAAGAAGCGCCGCGGCGCCAGGCTCAGTGACGGCGACGCCACGCTGTTCTCCGGCGAGTTCTGGACAGCGGACAAGGCCATCGATCTCGGGCTCGCCGACCGGGTCGGTGACCTGCGCTCGCTCCTGCGCGAGCGCTATGGCGAGAAGGTTCGTACGCCGCTCATCGAGGGCGACCGCAGCCTGCTCGGCCGCCGGCTGGCCGGCGTGGGCCTCGGCCGCCTGTTGGGCGAGCAGGCGCCGCTGGCCGACGATCTGTTCTCTTCGCTGGAAGCGCGTGCGCTGTGGGGTCGATACGGGCTGTAAGGTCACCCGCTACCGCCCCGAAATCGCCTTGTTCAGGCTTGAGTCTATCGGTGGCTATATCGGGGTCACAATCCTTCGGGGATCGTCATGCCGCCACTTTTTCTGTCGCCGCTGGTGAAATTGACATTTGTCGCCGTCGGCGGCGCCATGGCCGTGCATTGGGTGGTCAAGGAAGTGCGGCGGGTCAACGAGGAACTCGACGCGCGCCGCGCCATGGCGCGCATCCGCGACCAGGAACGGCGCCCGACGCTGCGGCGCGACCCCACGACCGGCGAATATCGCCCGTACTGATCTTCGGCCTCAGGCTCGCCGCCGTTCAGGCGCGGCGGCGGCTTGACCCTCTTTGGGGCCATGGATAGGGTCCGCGCCCATTCCACTGCTTGAAAATCAGTGCACACGATGGCTGAAGCCGACCTTCTCGCCAGAGATAGTTCGCGTCGCGACAATCTGGACCCCTCGCGCTCGTTCCAGGGCCTGATCCTGGCGCTGCAACGCTACTGGGCCGATTGGGGCTGCGT
>DASXOK010000083.1:0-3430 GCA_036494425.1 Pseudolabrys sp. | reverse complement strand
CCCCCTGGCCGGTGCGCAGGTTCGTCATCACGAAGGGACGCGCGCCGCGCATCTTCTTCGCATCGCGCTCCATCACTTCGAGCGAGGCGCCGACATAGGGCGCCAGATCGACTTTGTTGATGACGAGCAGATCGGAGCGGGTGATGCCGGGTCCGCCTTTGGACGGGATCTTGTCGCCCGCCGCGACGTCGATGACGTAGATGGTCAGATCGGCCAATTCCGGCGAGAACGTCGCGGCCAGATTGTCGCCGCCGGATTCGATCAGCACCAGGTCGAGATCGGGGAACTTGGCGCGCATCTCGGCGACCGCGGCGAGGTTGATCGAGGCATCCTCGCGGATTGCGGTGTGCGGACAGCCGCCGGTCTCGACGCCGGCGATGCGCTCGGGCGCCAGCGCGCCGGAGCGCACCAGATAGTCAGCGTCCCACTTGGTGTAGATGTCGTTGGTGATGGCGGCGATCTCGTAAGCGCCGCGCAGTTTCTTGCACAGCGCATCCATCAGGGCGGTCTTGCCGGAGCCAACCGGGCCGCCGACGCCGACACGCAACGGTCCGTGGGGAGGTTTCATGCGCGGCTCTCCCTGTTACTCATGTCGTCTTGCCATCTGTCGTCTTGCCATTTGTCGTCTTGCCATTGGCGGGTTTCGGCAGTTCCGGCCTCACGACAGGCAACGGCGTGTAGTGACCTTGATCGCATTGATCCAGCGCGAGCGCCATCCGCGAATCGACGACGCGATCACCTTCGATAAAGACCGCATAAGCATGCGGCAGCCCTTCGACGTCGGCGCGGATGCAGGTCTGCCAGGCCCATCCGTAAAGGTCGGTGCGGAGCGGACGCAGCAGATCTGACATTTCGACGTGATCGACACGCTTGTTGGCCGGGACGATCAGCCGCGTCGGCACGGTCGAGTGATAATCCGTATTCGGCTTCGGCCCCAAGTTGTTGGCGATGATGCTTGCGGCCCTTGGAGCCGGTCCGGCGCTTGTCTGCTCGACGACGGCGGAATTCGATGCACAAGCGGACAGCGTCACGCTTGCCAAGAAAGCTGTCAGAAATCGTCGCAATAATACATCTCCCGCGCCCAGCCTCGGCGCCCCGCCCGCCGTCAATAGCATGCATCCGCCGCCGTCACGACCGGAACAGCCGTGTGTACTGCGTTTCGTGCCGCGCGCTGGCGAGGTCGGCGCGGATGGCGGCCGAGCCGAGATCGTCGAGCGAGGCGCTCAGCGCCCCGTCGGCGGTCAAGGCAATGACCTCTTCGAGCGCGGCGAGCACGCGCTGCCCGTCGGTCTGGCCGAGCGGCACGAGCCGCACGCCGGCCGAGACCCAGTTTGCCGCAACCGCCTGAAGATAGGCCGACAACGCCGGCGTCAGCGCAATGCCGTGGCCGGCTGCCGCCACGGCCACCGCAACGGGATAGGCCACGGGGCCGTCCCAGATCGCCTTCAGCCGATCGAGCGCGGCGCAAGGCCAGGCCGCGCGCGTCGCCTCGACGAAGGCATTGCCCTGGGCGGTTGTCTCCAGGTGGCGCTCTTTC
Organism: Pseudolabrys sp.; assembly: GCA_036494425.1. Taxonomy (GTDB): domain Bacteria; phylum Pseudomonadota; class Alphaproteobacteria; order Rhizobiales; family Xanthobacteraceae; genus Pseudolabrys. The sequence goes on along the minus strand of DASXOK010000083.1, from coordinate 1,893 downwards.
GTCGGCGCGAAGGCGGTCGCGAGCTCGGCCACGCCGAGCAGCGCCGTCTCGTCGCCGGCCGCCGCACCGCGATGCGCATGCGCGAACAGGATGGCGTCGCAGGCCCCGCCGCCGTCGGCCATCATCACCGAGAGCCAGCGCCTCAACATGTCTGCATCGGTAATGTCACCCGCCTCCACCGCCCATTCGATGCCGCTCGAATAGGAGAAGGCGCCGACCGGATAGGCAGGCGACAGCCAGGCCATGAGGCGGTAGAGGGCGACGGCCGAGAACGCAGCAGCCTTCTCCCCTCCCCCCGCGAGCGCCCTTTCTTCCCTCTCCCCGCTTGCGTGGAAAGGGTCGCAAGGATCGCGCGCCAGCGCGGTGCTTGTCGAGTGAGGAGGGCTATCGATGAGATCAGGCGAGCGCAACGGCCCCTCACCCGACGTCCTCGCTACGCTCGGACGCCGACCTCGCCCCGCGCGCGTGGAGGGGTGACGCGCGGCTGGCGGCTTAGGCTTATCCGCCATGCTCATGCCTGTGATGCCCATGCGGCGCGCCCTGCTCCGGATCGAACGGCGCGTCGAGTGGCTCGAGGTGCGCGCCTAAGCCGCGCAACATGCCTTCGAGCACATGGTCGCGACGGATGCGCAGCCTGTCGCCGATGACTTGGACATCGGTGTGGCGGTTGCCGAGATGCCAGGCAAGCCGCACGGCATCGAGCGCGCTGCCGGCGCAAACCTCGACCAGCGCTTCCGGCGCCCCACTCACGAGGATGGCCGAGCCATCATCGAGCACCAGTCCATCGCCGTCGCGCAGAGTCACCGGCTTCTCGAAATCGAGCAGGAATTCGGTGCCCTTCTCTGCGGTCAGCACGATGCGCCGCCGATTGCGGTCGCCGGCATCGAGCACGACGCGGTCGATGATACGCGAATGGTCAACTGTGCCGCCGGTTGCGACGGAGACGACGCGATGCATCGCTCACTCGATGGAGCAATCTTCCGGGAAGAACTCCGGATCGAGCACCTGGTCGGGCGTGAATGGGCATTCCTCGGGAAAGAGACCGAAGGCGATGCCGGTTTCCTTGGCCACAAGGAGCCCACCCCCGAGATAGCGATCTTTCACCTGTTGCAGCAGGAACTCTCGTAGGCTCGGGCTGTCGCCCACGATATCCGCAAGCTGGTCGCGCTGCTCACAGATAGTGCCGCGCCAACTTGCGCCACGAAGTCCGGGCTGATGCTTCCATTTCAAGCGGCGCGCAAGGAGAACGGTCAACCGATTCCTGATCTCCCGCTTTTCGGACCCGCCCACGCTCGCCACCTCGTCGACCAGGTTCTCAAGATCCAGATCGTTCCAGCGGCGCTCGCGCAACACACGCGCCTGTTCCTGCGTCCAGGCGTAAAAATCCGTTTCGTAGAGCGTGTTCTGGGGCGGCTTAGTCGCGGTCTTCATCCTCGAAATCTAGAACAAAAAATACCTTTGCGCCATGGGCAGCACCTCGGCCGGCGCGCAGGTGAGCAATTCGCCGTCCGCCCGCACCTCGTAGGTCTCCGGATCGACCTCGATGTCCGGCGTGGCGTCGTTGTGGATCATGCTCTTCTTGGTCGCCTTGCGCGTGCCTTCCACCGCCACGAACTGCTTTTCGACGCCGAGCTTATTGCGCAGGCCGGAGCGCGCCGCGGCCTTCGACACGAAGACCAGCGACGAGGCCGTCAGCGCCTTGCCGAAGGCGCCGAACATCGGCCGGTAATGCACCGGCTGCGGCGTCGGGATCGATGCATTGGGGTCACCCATCTGCGCGGCGACGATCGAGCCGCCCTTGATGATGATCTCCGGCTTCACCCCGAAGAAGGCCGGCGACCACAACACGAGATCGGCAAGCTTGCCTTTCTCGACCGAACCGATGTGCTTCGA
>DASXOK010000082.1:0-12394 GCA_036494425.1 Pseudolabrys sp. | reverse complement strand
TTCGACGTTGATGTATTGGCCGGGCCAGAGCTTGTAGTCCTTGTTGGGGAACGTCGCCTTGAGCTTGACCGAGCCAGTCGTCTGGTCGATGCGGTTATCGACCAGCGCGAGCGTGCCTTCGTCGAGCGTCTGTCCGTCGGTACGGCCTTGCGCGATCACCTTGAGCGGCGCCTTTGATGCGTTCATTTCCTGTGTGACCTCCCGCAGCTGATCCTGCGGAAGCGTGAAGACGACGGAGATCGGCTGCAATTGCGTGATGACGACGAGGCCGCCGGTGTCGGTGGCGTGCACGATGTTGCCTTGGTCCACCAACCTGATGCCGGTGCGGCCGGTAATCGGCGCGCGGATCGTGGTGTAGTCGAGTTGGACTTGTGCCGAGTCCAGATTGGCCTGGTCGGCCTCGACCGTGGCCTGAAGCTGGCGCACCAGCGCACCTTGCGTGTCGATCTGCTGCTGCGTATTGGCGAGCGTACCGCCTTCTTGGAAGCGGCGCAGATCGAGCTGTGCGTTTTGGAGATTGGCCTGGTCCTTCGCCTTGGTCGCGCGCGCGAGGTCGAGCGTCGCCTTGAATGGCCGCGGATCGATCTGCGCCAGCACATCGCCGGCGTTCACGTGCTGCCCTTCCTTGAAGTTCACGCTGTTGAGCTGCCCGTCAACGCGTGTGTTGACGGTGACAGTATTGAAGCCTTGCACGGTGCCGAGGGCACTGAGAAAGATCGATACGTCTTTCCTCGCCGCCGTTCCGAGCGTTGCGGGAACCGCTTGTTGCTGCGGATTCTGTGATTTGGATTGCGTGGCCGTCGCGGGCTCACCCGCGATATGCCAGATCACGCCCGCGGCGGGAACCAGCAAACAAAGTCCAATGATGACGAGCCAACGTCGACGCATGTCGTTCTCCCCATGTCCATGCGATCCGTGACGTGATGTCCACGGCGCATGTGTCCAAGGCAAATGCCGCGCCGTTCCGCGACGGGATTCATCTGAGCGGACAGCGCTTCCCCGAAGCACGCGTCAGTGTCATGGCGCGTTCAGGAAATATGTGGACGAGGGGTGGCCGATAACTTTGCCGAAATTGCGCACTGCCCCCCGTTCTTGCTTCGAACTGCCGTGCGGGATTTACACAGCGGAGCGAGCTTGCCGTGAAGAGATTTACCGCGAAGTTATTTGTTACGAAATGTTCACGGGAGACAGCGTCACGGCATCGGATCGAGCAGGCCGAACACGGCGACGAGCGCGATCACGCATACCGCCAATGCCAATTCGGCAATGGTCTGCCGCTGCATCGATTTGATCGTCGCATCCTTGCCACTTTCGATGCCGGGGATCGACACGTAGCCGTTGACCAGCGCGAGGACGATCATCACCGCAACGAGTGCGATCTTGATCGTGAGCAAGACCTGGTAGGGCGATGCCCAATGCACGGGCAGACCGCCGAGCACCAAGACCATGTCGATGGCGCCGGTGCCTACCACCAATGCGACGGCGATATGGCCCATGATCGAAAAACGGCGCAGTGCCAAGGCCGCCTTGTCGTGCTGTGCGGGATTGCGCAATGCCGCAAGGCATATCAGCACGGGGACGAGCGATCCCACCCAGGCGGCCGCCGCAAGCACATGCACGGCGTGATTGACGACTTGCACAACCACGCGCATCCCTTCATCCATCATGGCGTGACCGGCCAAAGCGAGGCTGATGATCGCACCTGCGGACAATATGATGAGAAGCGGCGGGCTCGGGCGGAGGGCGGCGGCTGCGATGATGAGCAGCATCGCCAGCAGCGCGCGCGCGTCCCAAACGTGACCGACGGTCGTGTGATCAAGCAGCACGAACATGATCGACGTGTCGAACACGTGCTCCCATCCGCCGCCGATCATGGCCGCTTGCAGCGGCAGCCATATCAGCATCGCGGCCGCGGCAAGCGACGCGGCCGTAAGCATCGGCGCTTCGAGACGCCGCATTATCGTGCTCTCCAGCGTTCTTGGGGCCGCGAGGCAGACGAAGCTGTTGCTGCCGAAGATGAACATCACGGCCGCGTCATAGACGAAGCGCGAGGCGGCGAGCGTGGCGTGCAGTCCAGTCAAGGCGTGACCGTGAACACGTAGCTGCCGTGGGTGGTGTGTCCGTCCGTGGCAAAGGCGTGCCAGTTAACGGTGTATGTGCCGGCGCCGGGTTCTTGCGCGATCGGAACGATCAGCACCTTGTCGTCGCCTTTGGCGAGCACCGGTTTGCCGGTCGGCAGGGTCGTGTTGGCCGGCCCGTTCACCGTCACGCCGCTCAGCGCCGGCTCGACGCCTTCGGAGAAGGTCAGCCGGAGCGCGCGTGGCGGCGCTTTGGTGCCATTGGCCGGGTCGGATGACACTAGGTGCGCGTGGGCCAGCGCCGCGTTCGCGGCGCCGAGCCAGGCGAGGAGGGACAGCGAGACAATCTTCGGCAACATGGGGCCTCAGTCCTTATCAATGCGCCCCACTCTGCGTACGGTCAGTCACGCGCCTGGATCTGCACCGGCTTGCCAGCGGCACCCGGGATGATCACCAGATAACGCCTATCCGGTTTGGCGCTGCTTTGCACGATCTGCCGGATTGGACCGACCGCATTGACGATTGCCGATCCCGCAGGATTGGTCATGAAAGCCGACAGTGGCTCGATGGTTCCGCCGCCGTCCGGCTCGGTCGCCAGCGCGAGCACATAAGGCTGCTTCGGCTCGAGCCCGGTGACCGCCGCCTGCACCACCTGAGTCAATCCCTGGTCGAAAAGCGTGACCGTGGTCGGCGGCTTCTGCGGCCGCCGGTCCGTCGTCGAGACCAGCGACAGATGCGCGGCGACGCCGGCGGCGCCGAGCGGCATCAGGCCCTGCGTGCCGTCGCCTTCGGGCACCGCATTGGGCACGTAGGCCACGGCCTGCGGCGCCTGGCCGATCGGCACGGTGGCGATGACCCTGTTGGTCAGCGTGTCTATCGCGGCCATGCCGTCGGCATTCTCCAGGCCGACATAGACCCGTGTGCCGTCGCCCGACGGCCAGATGCCGTGTGGCAGATTGCCGACCGGGATCGTCGCCACCTGCTCGAAGTTGTCGGTGCGGAAGACCTTCACCTCATTGAGGCCGCCGACTGTCACATAGGCGAAGGTGCCGTTGGCGTTGTGCACGATGTTGACGTGATTGGTGATCGGCCCCGTGTCCAGCGTCTTGAGAACGTTGAAGGGCGGCTGCGCATCGAAGACTTGAGTCTTGCCGATGTCCTTCAGCGTGAACCACACCTGCCGGCCGTCCGGAGTCGCGGCGATGTTGGGACAGAACGGGCTCGCCTGCTGTACATGGCCGACGATTTTGTGGTCGGCGACCGTCACGACGACCGTCTCGGGATTGAACGACGAGCAGACATAGCCGTACTTCCCGTCGGGCGAGAAGATCTGCATGCCCGGGCCTGACGGCACCTTGACGCGCGTCTTTTCTTCGAAGGTGTGTCCGTCAAGTACGGCGACATAGTCTTCGCCGCGCACGGTGATCCACACTTCATTCCCGTCGGGTGTGAAGAAGGCCTCGTGCGGCGCGCGGCCGACATAAGTGATGTGCTTCACCGCGTTGGTGGCGGTGTCGATGAAGGCCACCGAATTGGTACCGATTGAGACCACCGACAACGTCTTGTTATCGGGCGAGAAGCCCATGCCGTGCACCAGCACCTGGCCGCGATATAGCGGGCTCAGGTTGCCCGGCTGCGGATCGCCGAGCCGGATGACGCCGACAAGCTTGTTGCTGGCGGGATCGGTGACCGAGACGGTATTGGAGAACTGCTCGGCTGCGTAGACACGGTCGCGGCTGCTCAGCGGAATATCGGGCGCGTCGGCGGCGGCCGGTGGCTGACCGGCCCAGGCGGGGGCGGCAAGGATCGTACTGGCAAGAAGCATCGCGATACGGACGGCGCGGATCATCGGGGCCAATCCTATTTGCCCATGTTCATATGCATGGTGGGGGACATCGGCGTTGAATCGTGTGGCGAGGGCTCGCTGGCCGGCGCCGGGGTGCCTTGCGTGGGCGCGGCGGCGGAGGGCGGCAGCGGCTCGCCGATGGCGAGCTTCATGGCCGCGATTTCCTGCAACTGTCCGACGATGATCTCCTGCGCGATGCGCCGCAGCTGCTCGTTATGACCGTAGCGCAACTCGGTCTGGGCCATGTCGATGGCGCCCTGATGGTGTGGAACCATCATGGCGACGAAGTCCTTGTCGATGTCTCCGCTCGGCTTGATGGTCATGTCCGCCATCATCTTGCTCATGGCGGCGTCGTTCTCGGCCATGAAGGCGCGTTCGGCGGAGCTCTCGGCGAAGGCCCCGCCGGCGAAGGCGAGGGCGGTCAGGGCCGAGGCGGCCAGAAGCCTCTTGGAAAGCGTGAATGATTGAGGTGACTTTAAGGGCTTGGGTGATTTGAAAATCATGCCGCCTCCGTGACAATGGGTCGTCTCCGTGACGCGCGGAGACTGTGCCGGCGCCCCGAAGCCGTCTTTCGCAATGCCGCACGCTTTTGCGCGAAAGCACGCGTGTCCTGACGGAACCGATCGGCTTTCGCTCGCAATGATGTGAGATGCGCACCGGGGGTATTTGGGGCACACGTGCGTCGGGCGAGCGTGCGTTCTGGGAAGACCGGCGGCGCCGGTTCCAGCACAGTTACGCGTTGCGTGCAGCTCTTGCGTGCATCCGAGGTGTCCTTGATCCCCGTCGCCTGAAGGCCGTCTGGTCGCCTTGGCGAGAGCGCGGAGAGTGACGCCTCAAGTCCGGCAGGAACTCATCGCCGAACTATGGTGTTCAGTCTGCCGAACTATGGTGCTCAGTCCATGTCTATCGCCTCCGGGGCTGGCATCTCGTGCGTCACAGGAATTTGGCTGGATGAAGCAGCAGACTACTTCGACGGATGTTTTAATTGCTGATCGTGCCGCAGTGTCCTGGTCTAACGCGCTGATGCCGGTCCTTCCTGTCATAGCGATCGTCTTTTCGGCCGCGATCTTCTTCGTCGACACCTACGTGGCGTTCGATATCGCGATCGCCGTGCTGTACGTGGCGGTCGTTCTCCTCTCCATCAGCTTCTGCAATCGGCGCGGCGTGCTCGCCGTGGCGGCCGCCTGCGTCGGGCTCACGGTCCTCAGCTTCGTCATCCAGCATCCGCTGGACGAGACCGGCGAGTCGGCCGGCCGCCTTTGCGTCAGCCTGCTGGCGATCGGCATCACGACGTTCCTCGCCGACCGCATCCAGTCGACCACCGAGGCTCTGGGCAGCCAGGCACGCCTGCTCGATCTCACGCACGACGCGATCTTCGTGTGCGATATGAACGACACGGTGAGCTATTGGAATCGGGGCGCCGAGCGGCTCTACGGCTGGCCGCGCCACGCCGCCATCGGCAAGTCGGCGCGGACTTTGACGCAAACGGCGTTCCCCGAAGCCTTCGAGGAGATCAACGCGGAGCTTTTGCGCAAGGGCTATTGGGAGGGCGAACTCGTCGATACCAGGCGCGACGGCTCCAAGGTCACCGTCCATAGCCGCTGGTCCCTACTGCGCGACGCGCGCGGGGAGCCGTCGACCATCCTCGAGACCAACACCGACATCGAGGCGACCAAGCAGGCGGAGGAGACACTGGCCCAGGCGCAGGCGGAGCTTGCCCATGTCTCGCGTCTGTCCACGCTGGGCGAATTGACCGCCTCGATCGCGCACGAAGTCAACCAGCCGCTCGCGGCCATCGTCACCAGCGGCGAGGCCTGCCTACGCTGGCTGGCGCGCGATGAGCCGCAACTCGACGGCGTCAAGCGCGGAGTCGAGCGCATGATCAGCGACGGCAGGCGCGCGAGCGAGGTGGTGAAGCGTCTGCGCGCGCTGTCCAAGAAGAGCGACCTGCGCAGGCTGCCGATCAACATCACCGAGATCGTCGGCGACGCGCTGCTGCTCGTGCAGCGCGAGATAGGCACCCATCGCATCCAGCTCAAACGCGACTACGCCGCCGACCTGCCGCTGGTGCTGGGCGACCGTATCCAATTGCAGCAGGTGGTCATCAACCTGGTGCTCAACGCGATCCAGGCCATGGTCTCGGTTCCGGATGGTCCGCGCGAATTGCGTGTCGAGATGCGCCCCTGCGCCGACGGCAAGGTGCTGATCGCGGTGCGTGACAGCGGCCCCGGCATCGAGCGGCAAAACGAGAACCAGTTGTTCAATGCCTTCTTCACCACCAAGAAAGAAGGAATGGGGATGGGCTTGTCGATTTGCCGGACTATTATTGAATCGCATGGCGGACGCGTTTGGGCGTCCCGCAACGACACGGGCGGCGCCACATTTCAGTTCACGTTGCCCCGATCCGAGGAGGACACGATATGAATTCGAAGTCGTCGACGGCGACGGTCGACGCCGCACAGAACACCGTCTTGATCATCGACGACGATGCGTCGATGCGCGACTCCTTGAGCGACCTGTTCCAGTCGATCGGCATGAACACGGTGCTGTTCGGCTCCGCCGCCGAGTTCCTGCAAAGCAAGCTGCCGGATGTGCCGAGTTGTCTGGTCCTCGACATTCGACTTCCCGGCATGAGCGGATTGGATTTCCAGACCCAGCTTGCGGACGCCAACATCCATATCCCGGTGATCATGATCACCGGCCACGGCGACATCCCGATGTCGGTGCGCGCGATGAAAGCCGGCGCCGTCGACTTCCTCACCAAGCCGTTCCGCGATCAAGACATGCTGGATGCAGTCGGCCACGCGATCGATCGCGACCGCAAACGGCGTGAGAACGAATTGGAATCCGCCGACCTGCGCGCACGCTTCACGCAGCTGACGCCGCGCGAACGCGAGGTGATGGGCTTGGTTACCTCCGGGCTCATGAACAAGCAGGCGGCGGCGAAGATCGGGCTCAGCGAGATCACGGTGAAGATCCACCGCGGCAATGTCATGCGCAAAATGGGTGCGCGCTCGCTCGCGGAACTCGTGCGCATGGCGGAGGTCCTGGAGCCGCAAACCGGCGTTCGTTCGAATCGGCAAACCTCTGTATAGTTTAATTTATTCCCGATATTGCCCATTTATTGGCTTGGAGCCGCACCGGCGGCGAACGCGCATTGGCACGGCCAGGCGCAAGGCCGCAAGGGAACTTTCAATTGGCGAAAACGTGCATTGTTTCGATCGTCGACGATGACGCGTCGGTTCGCGAGGCTATCGAAGACCTCGTGAGCTCGCTCGGCATGGTCGCCTGCGCGTTTGAGTCAGCTGAGGACTTCCTGAATTCACGCAGGGTCGACGATACCACCTGTCTCATCACTGACGAGCAGATGCCCGGCATGAAGGGTCACGAGCTCCAGCGTCACCTGCGCGCGCACGGGAAAGATATGCCGATCATCTTCATCACGGCGTTCCCGGAAAAATGCGGCTACGACCGCAACGAGCAAGCCGGCATGATTGCTCTGCTTGAAAAGCCCTTCGATGGCGGCATGCTGGTGAACTACCTGCGCAATGCGGTGGCAGTGGAGCGCCACGACGCTCGCGATTGCTGAGCGGCGCAAATCCCAAACCTAAGTATTAACCCGTCACACGAACATAGCACAACGGGCTACCAAAGGTCGGATCGAGCGCGTGCGCCGATTCAGCTTATCTTTCAATCACAACATAGGTCGGTAGTTTTTCACCGGATCTGGCGACGCATTGTCTACGCGTTTTCATTCCGGTTCATTCAAGGGCGAGCTTACCCATGTCTGTGACGACCGAAGCTCCATTGGCACCCGGGATGTTGGCGTTCCTCGGGACGAATAGCGACACTCCGATATCTGACGGCAACGAGCATATCGTCAGCATCGCGCTCAAGCGGATGACCGTGGTGGTCCGGGTGTCACATCCGACGGACCAGGACGGCCGCATCATTTTCGGTGTGAGTCAGCCCAACGCGGTCGCGTCGCCCTGCGCGGACAGGCATCACGTACAGCACGAGACGATCCATCTGCATGTCCAGGACCGCTTGCTGGCCGAATGCTTCGACGAGTTGCGCAAGCATTCGCTGCCTTCACTCAACGAGGATGGCGGCAGCGGAAACGGCGCGGGCTCGACGCGCGATCCGGTGATCGACAGCGTCGGCCGCGCGTTGCGCGCCGAGGATGAGGGCGATGCCTTGCAAGGCCCGTCCGCGGGCGCCACGTGCCTCGCCATCGTGCTGCGGCTGTTGACGCTGCGTTCCAATACGCTGCCGGCGCAGGCGCGGCCGTGCCGTACGGCGCTGCCGAAATGGCGGCTCAAGCGCGCCTTCGACTTCATCGAGGAGCATCTCGCGGAGCCAATCACGCTGGCTGAGATTGCCGGCTATGCAGGCCTGAGCCGCATGTATTTCGCGGCGCAGTTTCGTGCGGCCACGGGCCTGCGTCCGCATGAATATCTCCTGCGCCGCCGCATCGAGCGCGCCCAGGAGTTGCTCTCGTTGTCGTGCCTGACGCTGGTCGAAGTGGCGCTCAGCGTCGGTTTCCAGACGCAGGCGCACTTCACCACGGTGTTCAAGCGCTTCGCCGGCGAGACGCCGCACCAGTGGCGCCGTCAGCATCGCCAGACGCTGTAGCACCGGACGCCGGGTAAGCTCGGCTCGCCCACCGTTTGATTGCCGCAATGAAAAAAGGGTCCGTACCAACCGGTGCGGACCCTTAAGGACGTCTTCAGGTAGTCACAGTCTTGGGGATGTTCGCCCGCGGATTATTCCGCGGGCACCGCCGCAGTCACGGACAGGTCGCCGACATGCGGAAGCTCGTGCTGGGTGTGCGGAGCTTTCGCGGACTTGCGCCGGCGGCGCGGGTAAACCCGATCCGAGACAGGATGGCTGAGCTGGCAATCGATACAACACAATTCCTTCGCTCCGGGCGAGAAGTGCGAGCCGAGATCGGCCGGAGAATAAGGACAGTTCGCACAGGTGCGGACCGACAGGGCCGGGGAGTTGACGAGTGTATCTGTCATGTACGCTTTCCTTAACTGGCCGGCTTTCGCGCCGGCCTCTTTGGTGATCCCCAGGCCGGTCTGCTCAACCTGCGCTGCGCTGATATTCCGTCGGGGTGACGCCGGTTGCCTTGCGGAACGCGGCGCTGAATGAGCTGGTCTCGCCGAAGCCGACCGCCAGTGCGACGTCTGTGATCGACTGCTTGCGCTGCGTCAGGAGTTCCTTGGCGCGCTCGATGCGGCGGTTCGAATGGTAGCGGTGCGGCGGCACGCCGAACGACTGCTTGAACGTGCGGCAGAAGTAGTACGGACTCAGCCGCACCAGCTTCGCCAGCGTCTCGAGCGAGATCGCCTCCGACAGGTGCTCTTCGATGTAGGCCGCGGCCGTCCGCTGCTGCCAGGCGGCGAGCCCCCCGCGCGTAGGTGCGGTGCTCGAACGGGCGGTGGAGCTCAGACGCATGATCTCGTGCGCGAGAACGAAGCCCAGCGCCTCGAAATAGGTGTGGTTGTCGTCGTTACCGTCGGCCAGCAGCGCCTTCATCTTCAGCGCCGTGTCCCAGACCATAGCGTTCTCGAAGAACAGGCGCGGCGGCATCGTGACTGCATCCTCGTCCGCTCCGGGCTGGCCGGACAGGATGGCAGGCGAGAAATAGAAGTAGATCGCCGACATGCTGACCCGCGGTGCCTGCGAGTCGTGGTAGGCGTGCCCGGCCGGGACGAAGACCAGCTTGTGGGTGACGTCGCGCAGCGAGGAACTGGGCAGGTTCTCGATGCTGGTCTCGCCCTCGCGCCGGGCGCCGCGCTCATAGGCGATCAGCAGATGGTTCGGGCTGCGGATCTCAGATTTAACGTGCTCCTGGCTGACACCGTCGACGACCTCGGCGGTCATGCCACGCGCGATGAGGGTGCGGCGGCTTACGGCATTGGCCGGGAAGAACTCGACCAGCGGCTCGCTGAGGCACGGCGCGGCGATTTCAAGCTGCGGCCGGCGCGGCGCCGTCGTGACGGTTGCGAAGCCCCCGCGCTTGCGGTCCCTCGCATGCGGCGCCTCATAGGAGCGAACCGCGGACGGCGTGGAGAAGGGGCGTGCCGATGGCTTCTCAATGGTATCCTGCAAAGTCATCGTCATGTCGATCACCATTTGACGTTCAGCGCCTCATCGGAATGCCCGACGAGTGCGTCGTTGGACTAACGGCAATGTAGGGAAGAGGAGGGCCAACGCTCCATTCTACGGAGGTTGGCTCGCCGACTGGACGTGGTATGACGCGACTATACCTAGGTTTCGATCCGGTAGATCGTGGGGATATGCGGGATGTTGGCGATTGCTGGAAGACCGCAATCAAGAGCAAATGCGGCCGGCCTGTGGGGGGTCAGGCCGGCCGCAGCGAACCCGGGCGTTGAGCGGGGACTATGGGGACCGGGCACGCTTTACTTTGCTCGTCCGCACTGTTCGTGCAGTGCGTAGCCAGAACATACGCGCTCCCGATAAAAATGCTTGGTCTGCTTTGTCGCGATTGACGCGATCTTGCGCAGAAGCGCGCGAGATGATTCCTGGCGTGCAATGAGATGCCGGCGACGCGCAAAACGTCTGAACTTTTACAGCAATTTTCCGTCGCGATCAAAGAATGGATGCGGGCGATCGAAATCCCCGATTGGAACGCTGTGCGTCACAACGCTCTCATGGCCGGGAAAATAGGCGTGCAGATGAAAGGCCGGCGGTTCGATCATGAACGAAGGCGGCCAACGCGCATCGAGATCGAGCGCGACGGCGTGGTTCGGCGCGGGGCAGATGGTCGCGGCGACGCCGGCGAATGTCGTGAATGTCGCGCGATGCACGTGCCCGGCTGCGACCAGGCGCGCCCGCGCGTGCCGGCGCAGCAACACAGCCAAGGCATCGGCGTTGCGCAGGTTCTGCACATCCATGTGGCGGATGCCGGTGATGAAGGGCGGATGATGTAGGAAGAGCAGCGCCGGACGTTCCGTCGTCGCGGCCAGCGTGTCGTCGGTCCAGGTCAGAGTATCCGCATCCACTTCGCCGTGCGGCGCGCCGGGTACGCTGGAGTCGATCAAGACGATATCGAGCCCGGCGACCGCGCATGTGTGATTGAGCGCGCCAGACTCCCGCGCGTAAGGCTGGCCGGGCAACGCCTTGCGCAACATCGCGCGATCATCGTGATTTCCGGGGATGGCCACGAAGGGGATCGTCAGCGGCGCCAGCAGCCTGCGCAGATGATCGTATTCTTCCTCCGTCGGCGTATCCGCGAGGTCGCCGGAGATCACCACAAGGTCGGGACGCGTCGCGAAGCGATTGAGCTCGGCAACACAATGCGTCAGCGCTGCAGCGGTATCGACCTTGTTGTAGGCGAGTGCGCCGGGGCGCTTGATGTGCAGGTCGCTGATCTGCGCGATAAGGGCCGGGCGTTCTGTCACTCTCGTTCTCCGGGCAACAAGCGGATGGCGCGGGACTCTATCGACAGGCCGACGGCGTCCCCTGGTTTGACCGCAAGCGAATTGTGTGCATCGACCACAATCGGCTTCGATGCCGCACCGCTGACCGTCAGCCTCTGCCGGTCGCCGACGAAGCTCACGGTGTCGACGCGGCCGCTGAGCGCCGCACCGTTGGCCGCGACAAGGGTAATCGACTCTGGCCGGATCATCGCGATTGCTGGTCCGTCCGGCGCGGCGTTCTCCAGCGGCAGCCTGCCGCCGGGCAAGGCGAGCGTGCCGCCTTCGCACGCCGCCTCGACGATATTCGCGGCGCCGATGAGCTCGGCGACGAAGCGGCTCACCGGGGCGAAATAGATATCGCGCGGCGTCCCGATCTGCGCGATGGCGCCCTTGCGCATCACGACGATGCGGTCGCCCATACGTCCGGCATGTGGCTCGGCGAGCGCCCTAGGACAGCTATCGTCATCGCGCTGGTCGTAGCGGCTGTGGTGATTTGGCTGGCACACTAGGCCGCACAGATGAATCACGCTAACGTACGCCTTGAAAACCATAACCAACTCACATCTAGGCCACCCTAAGTCCGAAGTGCAAATAGCGAACATTCACCGTTATGTGATGCCTGCTCTCCATCTCCAGTCTCGGAATTGAATTTTCCCGGCCGCATCTTTCTGTCAGCTTAAGTGGCGATTTTCACTGCTATGACTTTTCCACGAAAGTGCGGCGCATGAGACTCAATCCGCTGAGCGATGCCATATCCTTTCTCGCTGACGCAAGCGGACCGAGACCGTTGTTTTGGTTTCTGCTCATTGGGAGCGCCGTTGCCGCAATATTTGTTTGGCGGAACGACCCGACACAGCGTTCGATTCGACACATTGGTGTATTTCTGCTCCGCGTCATCGTGGGCACCATGTGGTGGCAACAGTCACTCTGGAAGGTCCCGCCGCATTATGACTGGGGACTGATTCACTGGATGCAGGAAATGGTTGAGCACGCGTCGACGGACCTTCAAAGCGCGATCG
>DASXOK010000081.1:0-4407 GCA_036494425.1 Pseudolabrys sp. | reverse complement strand
AGCTCGCTTTCCACCATGGCATGGCGGGCGAGCAGGGCATCGAGCTTCTGTTGCGGCAGTATCATGTCTTCGTCATGCCCCGCTTGCGCCGGGCATCCAAGCCTTTTTACACAGCAACGTCTTTTATAATTGCAGTCCCTCGGCCGCCGCGAAGGCTTCGAGCTTGCTGCGGATCGAAACGCTGCCGACTGGCTGCGACAGCAGCGGCAGAATCGCTTCTTCGCCCTTCTTGCAGTCGAGCTCCAGGAGCAGCGCCTTCACCGGCCCGACCGCCGACGGCGACAGCGACATCGAGCGGTAGCCAAGGATCGCCAGCGCCAGCGCGCCGATCGGCAGCGACGCGAGTTCGCCGCACAGCGCCACCGGCTTGTTGTGCTTCTTCGCCTTGTCGGCGATGTCCTTCAACGCACGCAGCACCGGCGCCGACAGCGGGTCGAATCGATCCGATACACGAATATTGCCGCGATCTGCGGCATAAAGGAACTGCATCAGATCGTTGGAGCCAACCGAAAGGAAGTCCACACGGTCCAAGAGCTCGTCGAGTTGGAACAGCAGCGACGGCACTTCGAGCATGGTGCCGACCTGCACCCGCTCGGGCAGCAAATGCCCGTGCCGGCGAAGATGCGTCAGTTCGACCTCGACCAGCGATTTGGCCCTGTCGAACTCCTCGACCATCGCGACCATCGGGAACATCACGCGCAGCTCGCGGCCGCCGGCGGCACGTAACAACGCGCGCACCTGGCTGCGCAGCAGACCAGGCCGGTCGAGTCCCAGGCGGATCGCACGCCAGCCGAGCGCCGGGTTCTCCTCCTCGATGTTGCGCATATAAGGGAGAACCTTGTCGCCGCCGATATCGAGCGTGCGGAATACCACCGGCTTCTTGCCGGCCGTGTCGAGCACAGCCCGATAGAGCGCGTACTGCTCGTTAGTGCGGGGCAGGGTGTCCGCCACCATGAACTGCAATTCGGTGCGGAACAGCCCGACGCCGGCCGCGCCCGTCTCCTCGATATGCGGCAGGTCGATGGTGAGGCCGGCATTGATCATCAGCGAGATCGCGCAGCCGTCCTTGGTCACGCAGGGCCGGTCGCGCAATGCGCGGTACTGCGCCTGGCGCCGCGCGCGCAGCTTCACCCGTTCGCTGTAGGCGACCTCGATGTCCGGAGGCGGCCGCATATGCACATGGCCGGTCGAGCCATCGACGATCACCGCGTCGCCGGGCTCGACGAGGCCGGTCGCGTTGTCGATCTCGCCCACGGTCGGGATGCCGAGCGCGCGCGCGACGATCGAGACATGCGACGTCGGCCCGCCTTCCTCGAGGATCAGGCCGCGCAGTCTCTTCCGGTCATAGTCGAGCAGCGCCGCCGGCCCCATCGAGCGCGCGACGACGATAGCGTTCTCCGGCAGCTGCTCGCGCCGCGGCGCATGATCCTGGCCCATCAGCACGCGCATCAGGCGGTTGGCCAGATCGTCCAAGTCATGCAGCCGGTCGCGTAGATAGGGATCGGACGCGCGCAACATGCGCGCGCGAGTGTCGGATTGCACGCGCTCGACGCCGGCTTCCGCAGTGAGGCCGGTCATCACCGCCTCTCTTATTTTGTGCAGCCAGCCCTGATCGTAGGAGAACATGCGGTAGGTTTCGATCACGTCGCGATGCTCGCCGCCATCGGCGAGGTCGCGGTGCTCGACCAGCCGGTCGAGATCGGCGCGCAGCGTGGCGATCGCGGCGTCGAGCCGCTTCAGCTCGCGCGGCACGTCGTCGGCGATGACGTTGGTGATGACCACGCGCGGCTCGTGCAGCACCACATGGCCGAGCGCGATGCCGTCCGACAGACAGGCGCCGGTGAGATGCATCGAATGGCGCGCGGCCGGTTCGGCGCCGGGGCGGGCGAGCGACGACAGCTCGCCCGACGCGATCATCTCGGCGAGCACCATCGCCGTGGTCTGCAGCGCCTCTTCTTCCTCCTCGGTGTAGGTGCGGCGGGCGCGGTTCTGCACCACCAGCACGCCGAGCGTATTGCCTGCGCGCAGGATCGGCACGCCAAGGAAGGAATGGTAGATTTCTTCGCCTGTCTCCGGCCGGAACGAGAAGGCCGGATGGGCCTGGGCGTCCGACAGGTTCATCGGATTGGCTTCGCTGGAAACCAGGCCGACGAGGCCCTCGTCGGGATTGAGCACGGTCTGGTGGACGGCTTCGTGCTTGAGGCCTTCGGTGGCGTATAGCTCGAGCGTTCCGTCTACGCGCAACACGTAGACAGAGCACACCTCCGCGACCATGTTGGCGGCGATCAGCACCACCACCTTGTCGAGGCGATCCTGCGCGCTGACCGGCTCCGCCATCACTTCGCGAAGACGGCGCAGCAGCACGCGTGGACCACCGAGCGCACCACGCATCAGTCAGGTTCCTTCGAGCCGGGGCACCAGCCGCGGCCCCTCTACGGCCCAATCATGTACGAATGGCGACCGCCGAAACGAACCACCGGCGGCCGCTATCAGGTCTGGCTATAGCCAAAGGTCTATGCAAGGGGCAAGCCAGCTTCTCCGGGCCCGGCCCACCCAGGTCGGCTGACGCCGACCTGGGAAATTTAAATTGCCGATCTCGGGTAGACCCGAGATCGGTGGGCCGTCCCGGAATGACGGCGGGAGAGAACGGGGAGAGCTGAAAAAGAACCTACGCCTTATCCAACCCATAAAGCGAGTGCAGGGTCCGCACCGCGAGCTCTGTATACGCCGCATCAATTAATACGGAGAATTTTATTTCAGATGTCGTGATCGCGCGGATATTGATGTTCCGCTCCGACAGCGCCTTGAAGGCCTTGGCCGCGACGCCGGCGTGGCTGCGCATGCCGATGCCGATGACCGAGACCTTGGCGACGTCGGTCGCCCCGTCCAGGCGTTCGAAGCCGATCTCGGCCTTGGCCTTTTCGATCGTCGCCTTGGCCCGCTCGAAGTCGGCCGAGGGCACCGTGAAGGTCAAATCGGTGGTCGCCCCGTCGGCCGAGACGTTCTGCACGATCATGTCGACATTGATGCTCGAATCGGCGAGCGGCCCGAAGATCGCCGCGGCGACCCCCGGCTTGTCCTGCACGCGGCGGATCGAGATCTGCGCCTCGTCCTTGGAGAAGGCGATGCCGGTGACGACTTGCTGTTCCATGATCTCGCTCTCGTCGCAAATGAGGGTGCCCGGGGGCGTCTGGCGCGGGTCGATGTCTTCCGGCTTCACGAAGCTGGAGCGCACGAAGATGCGCACATTATGCACCATGCCCAGCTCGACCGAGCGCACCTGCATGACCTTGGCGCCCAGCGAGGCCAGTTCCAGCATTTCCTCGAAGGCGATCTTGTCCATGCGGTGCGCCTTCGGCACCACACGCGGGTCGGTGGTGTAGACGCCGTCGACGTCCGTGTAGATGTCGCAGCGCTCGGCTTTGATCGCAGCGGCGATCGCCACCGCCGAGGTATCCGAGCCGCCGCGGCCGAGCGTGGTGATGCGGCCGGTTTCCTTGTGCATGCCCTGGAAACCTGAGATCACGGCCACCTGTTTGTGCTCGGCGAAGCGCTTGATCAGCTCGGCGCCGTTCACGTCGAGGATGCGGGCCGAGCCGTGCGCATTGTCGGTCAGGATCGGCAATTGCCAGCCCTGCCATGAGCGCGCGTTGATGCCCATGCCTTCCAGGACGATGGCCAGGAGCCCGGAGGTGACCTGCTCGCCGGTGGCAACCACGGCGTCGTATTCGCGTGCATCGTGCAGGACGGCGGCGTCCTTGCACCAGGCGACAAGCTGATTGGTCGCGCCGGACATGGCCGAGACCACGACGGCCACGTCATAGCCGGCTTCCACCTCGCGCTTGACGTGGCGCGCGACGTTGCGGATGCGGTCGAGATCGGCGACCGACGTGCCGCCGAATTTCATCACCAGGCGAGGCATAGGTTCCCGGACGTAAAGCAAGCGGCCGGCGCAGGGCTTCTCCCAGGCGCCGGCCCGAAAAGGCGCGTATTCATAACGGCGAGGTCGCTGCCCTGCAACATGGTGCCGCGGTGGGCGCGGAGCGGTCAGGCGGCTTTGGCGATGGCCGGCAGCGCGCGCGGCACCAGGGCCAGATCCTCGACGAAATGGCGGTATTCGGCCGCCTCCGCCGCCGCATCCGGCAGCCGCAGCAGGTAAGACGGGTGTACCGTGAACAGCACGCTCAAGCCGTCCCGCAGCGTGACCGTGCGGCCGCGCATTTGCGTGATCTTGACGTCCTTACCGGTGATCGCCCGCGCCGCCGTGCCACCAAGCGCGACCACTAGCTTGGGCTGGATCAGCGCCAGCTCACGGTCGAGCCACCAGCGGCAATGCTCGACCTCGCGGGCGTTGGGCTTCTGGTGGATCCGCTTTTTGCCGCGCGGGGTGAATTTGAAGTGTTTCAC
>DASXOK010000080.1:0-5527 GCA_036494425.1 Pseudolabrys sp. | reverse complement strand
ATGACGATCTACGACGACTTTCCGGCCTGCATCCTCAGCCTGAAGCCGAAGTCGGTAAACTCGCTCGAGGATCTCAAGAAGATCAAGCTCGGCACCGGCACCTCCGACGGCGGCTCGAAGATTCTGCCGGCGCTGTTGAAGTTGAACAAGATCGACCCCAAGTCGATCAACCAGGTCACGCTCGACGTGAAGCTGCGTGACACCATGCTTCTGAAAGGCCAGGTCGATGCCGTGATCGGCTTCGACTACACGTCGATCTTCAACCTGATGGGCAATGGCGTGAAGATGGAGGACATTAACGTCCTCTATTACACGGCCTATGGTTTCGATTTCTGGGGCAATTCGCTGATCGCCAGCCGCGAGATGATCGAAAAGCATCCCGATCTCGTGAAGCGCGTTGTCGCTGCCACCGCCAAGGTCTGGATTGCCGGCGCGAAGCAGCGCGCTGAAGCCATCAATGCGGTGATGAAGCGCGATCCGCTGCTCGATCCCAAGATCGAGCGCGCGCGCTTGGATTTCGTCTACGCCAAGCACGTTCTCACGCCGCGCGTACTCAAAGGAGGGCTCGGCCAGATGGACGCCGATCGGATGGCGAAAGGCATAGCGCTGCTCAAAGAGGGCTTCGACATGCCGACCACGCCGACGATGGACGACGTCTATGACGGCCGCTTCCTGCCGCCTCACAAGGATCTGATGTTCGGCTGACGCCTTTGCTCAGCTGAGAGGGCAAGACCATGGGCTTCGTGGAATTGGATAATGTCGCGCTTCGCTATGGCGAGCGCGACGGTACGCTGGCCCTCAACGGCGCCAGCCTCAGCATCGAACGAGGCGAATTTGCCGCGGTGGTCGGTCCGTCCGGCTGCGGCAAGTCCTCTTTGATGAAACTTGTCACCGGGCTGCACCCGCCTTCGGAAGGGGCCGTCCGCGTGGCAGGCGATTCCGTGACGGGCCCGCTGAAATGTGTCGGCATGGCCTTTCAGAACCCGAGTCTGCTTCCCTGGCGGGACGTCCTCTCGAACACGATGCTTCCGCTCGAAATCGTCCAGCCGCACCGCGCGCAGCTTCGCCGGAAAAAGGCCGAGTACACGGAGCGGGCGAGGAAGTTGCTCGCCACGGTGGGCCTCGATGGCTTCGAAACGAAGCAGCCTTGGATGTTGTCGGGCGGCATGCAGCAACGCGCCAGCCTGTGCCGGTCGCTGATCCATAGCCCGGACTTGCTGATGCTCGATGAGCCGTTCGCTGCGCTCGACGCCTTCACCCGGGAGGAATTGTGGGGTGTGCTGCAGGATCTATGGATGGCGCAGAAATTCACCTGCATCCTCGTCACGCATGACTTGCGCGAGGCCGCTTATCTCGCCGACGTGATCTTTGTCATGAGCGCCCGTCCGGGGCGCGTGGTCGCCACGCATCGTGTCGATATCCCAAGGCCACGCCGTCTGGAGACGACTTACGAGGCGAAGTTCGTCGAACTGATCCACACCATTCGCAATGAAATCGCCCAAGTTCGCGCTCAGGCGCGAGCCGATGTCCGCGCCGACGTCCCTGCCGAAGGCCGGCATATGGCGATCCAAACTCCCAAGGTTGCCTGATATGAGACTTCGACCGGAAAGCCGAGCCAATCTCGAAAGGGCAATGCCGTGGATCGTCATCATCGGGCTGCTTGCCGTATGGCAGCTGGTCGTCACCGGCTTCCGCATTGCGCCATTTATCCTGCCTGCGCCGACCGCCGTCTTCGAAGCGTTCATGCAGCAGCGCGGGCCGATCATCAATAATGCGCTGTTCACGCTCAGGAGCACGCTGATTGGATTCGGTCTCGGCATCGTTGTCGGCCTCGCGCTCGGGGTCGCGATCGGATCGTCGCGGCTGGCGTACAAGGGCCTTTATCCGCTGCTCATCGGGATCAATTCCGTTCCGAAAGCAGCAGTCGTTCCGATTCTGGTGGTCTGGCTTGGCATCGGTCAGCTACCGGCGATAGCGACGGCCTTTCTGCTGTGCTTCTTTCCGATCGCGGTGAACGTGGCGACCGGCCTGTCGACCGTCGAACCGGAGCTGCAGGATGTTCTGCGATCGCTGGGCGCTAGCAAGCTGGACATTTTGAGGAAGGTCGGGCTTCCGCGGTCGATGCCATACTTCTTCGCCTCGCTGAAGGTCGCCATCACTCTGGCGTTCGTGGGCGCGGTGATTTCCGAGACTTTGGCGTCCGATGACGGCATCGGCTACATGATGCTGCAGGCATCGTCGCAGTTCCGCGTTCCGCTCATGTTCGCGGGGCTCTTCGTCATCGCCTTCATGGGCATCGCAACCTACATCGTATTCGCTCTGCTCGAAGGGCGAATGACGGGGTGGGCGACGCGTGGTCAGCAGGGCTCCATGGGAGGCGGCGGCTAGGCCTGTCGCTCCGAGCGGCGCCGGACGTCGAGGCAGGCGGAGATCAATGGCGAAGAAAAATGTCGAGCCGCTGCGTGGGCTTGTGTCGCTTCGGGCACGTCCCGGATTTCTCGTGCGGCGGCTGCATCAAATCGGCATGGCGATCTTCACCGATGAAATGGCCGATCTCGAGCTGACCCCGGTTCAATATGGCGCGATGAGCATTGTCGGCATGAACCCGGGCATCGATCAATCCGCGCTCGGTGAAGAGCTCGGCACGGATCGCGCCAATACCACCGACGTGATCAATCGCCTGGTCAACAACGGCTACGCATTGCGTGCCGTCTCGCCGAAAGATCGGCGCATGCGCCGCGTTTACCTGACCGATCACGGCCGCGACATCGTCTTGGAGGCCAATCAGCGGCTGAAGAATGTGCGGAGCCGATTTCTATCTCCGCTCAAGCCAGCCGACCGCGAGATCTTCCTCGACCTCATGATCGAATTGATCGAGGGCAATAACTCCTTGGGCCGCGCCGCCTGGCGCTTCAAGGCCAGCAGCGGCGCGTAAGCCGGCGTCCTTTTCATCCAGGAAAGTCTTGATGTCCGATCAACCGTTACCACCCGACACGACGTTGCTCATCGAAGGCGGGCGTGCACTGCTGCCGAACGAGGATTGGCACCAGCCACGACGAGTCGACATCGCCATCTCCGGCGACAGGATCGTCGGAATCGCGCCCTCCTACGCGACGTGCGGCGGTGCGGTCGAAACCATCGACGCGCGCGACAGCTTGGTGCTGCCCGGCTTCGTCAATGCGCACTACCACTCGCACGATGTGCTGGCGAAAGGCACGCTCGAAGAAGTGCCGCTGGAGACGTGGCGTCTCTACGCCTTGCCGCCGCAATACCCCCCGCGCTCGGTCGAAGAGGTCTATGCGCGGACTCTGTTGGGCGCGCTCGAATGCCTGCGCTCGGGCATCACGACGATCCAGGACATGCTGACGCTGTATCCGTTCGAGGATCGGCATCTCGAAGCGGTGATGGCGGCCTACGACAAGATCGGCATCCGCGTCATCTTCGGATTGCAGTATGCGGATCGGAAGGGACTGGAGACGATCCCGTTCTGGAAAGACACATTCCCCGAAGAATTGCATCCGCTCCTGTCGACCGCGGCAGAGCCGGAAAAGCAACTCGATCTGCTCGGCCATTTCGAGGCGACCTGCCTGAAGGCGCCGCCGCGGCCGCGCGTCTCCTGGGCGTTGGGCCCATCCGCGCCGGAGCGCTGCTCGCCCGCGCTGATGGCGCGCACGATGAACTTGGCGCGCCGCTACGACATTCCGGTCTATTCGCATATCTATGAATCGCGCGGCATGGCGTTGCAGGCACGCCTCACCTTGCCCGGCTACGGTGGCCGGCTGATCCGACGGCTGGCGGAGGAGGGGGCGCTCGATCCTCGGCTCAATCTCGCGCACAGCGTATGGCTCTCGCGCGACGAGATCGACTTGCTGGCCGAGCATGGCGTCGGCGTCGTGCTCAATCCGCAAGGCAATCTGAAGATGAAATGCGGCGTGCCGCCGATCCGGTTGCTGCAGGAGGCCGGCGTGCGCATTGGCCTCGGCTGCGACAATTGCAGTTGCTCGGATGCGCAGAACATGTTCGTCGCCATGAAGCTTTACGCATTGCTGGCGGCGGTGAGCGATCCGATTCCCGGCCCGCCGCAGGCCGCATCCGCCATCCGCTCGGCGACCGAGGCTGGCGCCGACGGCGCGCGCCTCGGCCATATGCTCGGGCGCATCGCGACCGGCTACAAGGCGGACCTCACATTGATTGACATGCGCGACCCCACGTGGACGCCGCTCAACAGCGCAGCGCGCCAGCTTGTGCATGTGGAAGCGGGACGCGGCGTGACGCATGTGATCGTCGATGGAAGCGTGGTCGTGCGCGATCGCAAACTGGCGACCATCGACGAGGCCACCATCTATGACGCGGTCGAGGCGGTGATGCCCGGCTTCCGCAAGGATTTCGCCGCGATCTCCGAGCGCGTGGCGCGGCTGCAGCCGTGGCTCGACAAGGCGCACAGCCAGATCATGGCAGCCGATCTCGACATCGACCGGCTGCCATTGCGGTTCTGAGCTCAAGCCTTTTCCAGGCCGGTCGGATACTGCTTGCGCACCTCTTCGCGACGGCGAAGCCACCAGGCATAAGACGGCGGCATGAGCGCGAGTGGATCCGGACCGTGCAAGGCTTGCGCGGCATGCGCCGGCCAGTTCGGATTCCACATCATCTCGCGCGCCAGGGCGATGAGATCGCAACGGCCTTCAGCCAGATAGCTCTCGGCCTGGGCGGCTTCGGTGATCAGCCCGACCGCCATGGTCGGAATCCCGGCCTCGCGGCGGATACGTTCGGCGAAGGGAACGTGGTAGCCGGGCACGCGCGGCACTACGGCAAGCGTGAGCGGTCCTTCGATGCCGCCGGACGAGCAGTCGATCACGTCGACGCCACGCGCCTTGAGTTCACCCGCAAGCACGACCGTGTCGTCCAGCGTCCAAGCGCCGCCTTTGCCGTCGACGCACGACGCGCGGAAGAACAATGGCTGGTTCTTGGGCCAGGCGGCGCGCGCCGCTTCGACCAGTTCCAGCGCGAAGCGCATGCGGCCTTGGATGTCGCCGCCGTAGCCGTCGTTGCGCTTGTTGGTGATGGGCGAGAGGAACTGCTGGATGATGTAGCCGTGCGCGCCGTGGATCTCGCAGATGTCGAATCCGGCGTCGAGTGAGCGGCGGCAGGCATCGACGTGGCTCTGGACCACGGCCTTGATGTCGTCGTGGTCCATCTCGATCGGGATCGTCGCGCCGGGTTTGAACGGGATTGGGCTGGGCGCGACGCCCTGCCACGGCGGTTCACCCGCTTTGGCGTCTTCGTCGCTCAGCGGCGCAAAACCATCCCACGGCGCCTTGGTCGCAACCTTGCGGCCGGCATGGCCAAGCTGGATCGCGCTCAAGGCGCCTTGGCTGCGCAGGAAATTGGTGATGCGCCGCCAGGCGCGCGCCTGCGCATCGGTATAGATGCCCGGACAATGATAGGTCTTGCGCGCGCGTTCTTCGACCGACGTTTCCTCGACAAAGACTATGCCGGCGCCACCCATCGCGAACTTGCCGAGATGCAC
>DASXOK010000079.1:0-12688 GCA_036494425.1 Pseudolabrys sp. | reverse complement strand
TCGCGCGGTCGACGATCTTGGTCGACATGCCGATGTAGACGCCCATGCCGAGCACGGAGCCTTCGCGCACGATCGCGCCTTCGACCACTTCCGAGCGCGCGCCGATGAAGCAGTTGTCCTCGATGATCACCGGCCCGGCCTGCAACGGTTCGAGCACGCCGCCGATGCCGACGCCGCCAGACAGATGCACATGCTTGCCGATCTGCGCGCAGGAGCCGACGGTCGCCCAGGTATCGACCATCGTGCCGGAATCCACATAGGCGCCGAGATTGACGAAGGACGGCATCAGCACCACGCCCGGCGCGACGTAGGCCGAGCGGCGCACCACGCTGCCGGGCACGGCGCGGAAGCCTTCCTTCTTGAAGCGCGCCGCGGTCCAGCCCTTGAACTTGGAATCGACCTTGTCCCACCACTTGGCCCCGCCGGGGGCCCCCGGGATCACCGCCATGTCGTTGAGCCGGAACGACAGCAGCACGGCCTTCTTGAGCCACTGGTTGACGTGCCACTGGCCATCGGCCTGGCGCTCGGCGACGCGGGCCTTGCCGCTGTCGAGCAGGCCAAGCGCGGTGTCGACCGCCTTGCGCACGGCACCCTTGGTCTTCGGCCCGATCTTGTCGCGGCCCTCGAAGGCCTCGTCGATGGTTTTGGCGAGTTTTTCGTTGGACATGGATTTCCCGGCCCTTGTTCGGGTCGGGTTTGTCGGGGGCGCAGCGGATGATGTCAAGCCACGCCCGGTGCCCAAAAACGAACAGGGCCCCGCGAGGGGCCCTGTCGCCGTGTGATGGGCGCGGGTCGCTTAAGCGGTCTTCACCGCGTGGACGGACTGCGTTGCTTCGCCCGCCGCCGCGCGCGCACGCATCGGCTTGAGCACGAACAGCGCCAGGCCGACCACCGCGAGGTTCATCAGCGCGGTGACCAGGAACACCATGTGCCAGTTCCCGGTCGAGGCCTTGATCATGTTGGCAACCGGCACCAGGAAGGCCGAGGCGCCCTTCGCGGTGTAGAGGAGGCCGAGGTTCACCGTGGCGAATTTCGGCCCGAAGCTGTCGGTGCAGGTCGAGGGGAACAGGCTGAAGATCTCGCCCCAGGTGAGGAAGATCAGCGCCGCGAACACCACGAAGGCCCAGGGAGCCGTGCCCAACGCGCCGAGCAGCCAGTACGCCACCGCCCCTAAGCCGAAGGCGATCGCCATGGTGTATTCGCGGCCGATGTTGTCCGATACCCAGCCGAACAACGGCCGCGCCGCACCGTTGCAGACATTGTCGACGATCAGCGCCACCGAGAGCGCCGAGGCGCCGAACAGCACCGCCGTGTTGGCGACATTGAAGTCCTTGGCGATGAGCGCGATCTGCGCCGTCGCCATCAGGCCGCTGGCGGAGACGAGTACGAACATCACATAGAGCAGCCAGAAGATCGGCGACTTGAGCATCTCGCCGGGCGCGTAGCTGCGCGAGGACTGCACGAGCTTTGACGTCGCGGGCGGCGCGATGTTCAGTTCGCCCGCCTCCGGCGCGCGCAGTAGCCAGGCTATCACCAGCACGATGGCGCCCTGACCGAGGCCGAACCAGAAGAACGTGCTCTCATAGCCGGAACTGGCGATCATCATGCGGATCGGCACGACGGTCAGCGCGGCGCCGGCGCCGAAGCCGGCGGCGGTGAGACCCACCGCGAGGCCGCGGCGATCGGGAAACCACTTCACCGCGAGGCCGACGCAGGTGGCGTAGACCGCGCCGCCGCCAATGCCGGCGAGCACGGCGCCGAGGTAAAGCATGGTCAGCGAATCCGCGATCGAGTTCACGATCCAGCCGGCGGCGATGAGGATGCCGCCGAAGGCGACCATCAGCTTCGGTCCCTTCTGCGGGCCGAGCTTGTCGACGATCCAGCCTTCAACCGGCGTGAGCCAGGTCTCCAGCGCGACGAAGATGGCGAACGCGAACTGAATTCCGGCGATCGACCAGCCGTGCTTCTGCTGGATCGGCTGCACGAACAGCGTCCAGCCGTATTGCAGGTTGGCGATCATCACCATGCAGATGATGGCCGCGATGAGCTGGGTCCAGCGTTCGCGATTAATCGAGTGCGTTGTGTGCGCGGCACTATTGGGCATTGTTCTCTCCTTGGTTTCCCTTGTTCGTAGCGGCCGTTTTGTTTTTGTTTTTGGACGCCGCGCGCCGTTCGGATTTCTTCTGCCAATCACCCGCGCCCAGAACGGCGAAATCGCCGTATCCGATGCAGGATCTGTCTGGCTGGGAAACGAACGCTGCGGAGCCGACAAGCGGTTTATCGATGACCGGGTCGGCTTATGGATACACCTCCCCGCGCCGAGCAGGTGCTCGACGGCCATGATCAATCGAATACAAGCGCGCCCCGCTCATGCCGTAAATATTTGTGACAGCGGTGCACGGGGTCAACATTGAAATCGCGTGGTGCGATAGGATTATCCGATGAACACGCGATAAATTGTGCTTAGTTCTAAAGTCGTAAATCGCCGCGCAATCGCTCTATAAAACCAACGATATTTTCGGTCACGTAGTCGACGTGCGGCGCGTCGCGGCCTTCCAGCTCCCATCCCTCGCGCAGAACTTTATGTTCGCCGGCCGGCACGACGAGCACCGTCACCATGCCGAGCCGGTGCGGCACTTCGAGATTGCGCGCGAGGTCCTCGAACATCGCCGCCTTCTTCGGATCGACGTCGTGGCGCTTGAGGAAGCGCTCGTAGACCTGCGGCAACGGCTTGGGATCGAGATCGGCGGCGGCGATGTCGAAGACGTCCTCGAAGTGATGATCGACCTCCAGCCGCTTCATCACGTTCTCGGCGTGCTTGCGCGTGCCGTTGGTGAGGATGAGCTTGCGGCCCGGCAGCCTCTCTAGCGCGGCGCCGAGCGCCGGATTGGGCACCAGTGGCGAATGATCGATCTGGTGCACGTATTCGAGATAGTCGTCCGGATTGAGGCCGTGCTCGGTCATCAGGCCGCGCATGGTGGTGCCGTAGCGCTTGTAATAGTCCTTCTGCAGCCGGAACGCGTCGTCCTTGGAAATCTTCAGGTAGTCGGCGACGAAGCTGCGGATGCGCTCGTCAACCTGATGCCAGAGGTTGAGGTGATGCGGATATAGCGTGTTGTCGAGATCGAACACCCAGGTTTCGACATGAGCGAAATCTTGGCCGAAATCGCGCGGTGCGGAGCGGGACTCGTCAGACACTGCTTACTGTTCCTTGAAACGCAACGTGGTCGAAGGCTGCGCGCCGACATCGATCGCGGCGAAACCGGCGGAGTTGAGGCCGCGCGCCGCGCAATCCTTGTGATCGGCGAGCTCGAAACGGCCGTCGCGGGTGCATAGCGCGATTGGGCCGCCCCAGGAAAGCACCGCGTCGCCGCGCTTGATGGTGCGCCCCTGCGCGTCAACCGCTTCGGCGTAACTGTAAAGCCGGCGCGGATCGCCGCGCAGGTCGGGCCGTACGCATTGGCCGGCCGTCACGCGGTACCAGCCGCGCGTGACGATCGCGCCCATCTCGACGATGCCGAGCGAGGCCATCACCGTGTAAGGCGTGTCGTTGCACCAGGTGAAACCGTTGCCTTCCGGGTTCTGTGCCGCCGCCAGCAGCGTGTCGAAGAACGTCGCGCCCGCCGCGGCGTCGGCCGGCAGCTTGCGGTCGCGCAGGAACTTGGCGATCGCCGCCTGCGTCTTGGCGCCATCGACGCCGTCGATCGGATTGGCGTCGTAACCGGCGATCACCAAAAGCCGCTGGATGCCGGCAAGCCGCGCCTGCTCGTCATCATAGTCGGCCTGTTCGGCGAGATTGATGACGGGCCCCTTCGGCGAGTCGGATGGCCGCGCGGCGGCGAAACGCGCCTGCTGGCTCATCGGGCAGCCGCGCGCATCGCCGATATCGAAGTCCCCGTCGCGGATGCATAGCGCCGCATTGCCGTTCTGCGGCAGCGGCGCGGTGCCATAGACCGGCGGCGTGCGCGTAGAGAGGTAGACCATGTCGGCGTCAAGCGCGCCGTCGATCACCTGCCGGCATTGGCCGGGATCGATACCGAACCAGCCGCGCGTCGAGACGCTGGCGCGCTTTTCCAGTCCAATCGCCGCCTGCATGCGGTAGCTGGTGCGGTTGCACAGCGTCAGCTCGGCGCGGGCCGGCGTGGCCACGGCCCATGCGCCCGTCGCCAGGCTCGCCACTGCCAGTGCCAGCTCGAGACGGCGAATCATGCCGCGATGGTAGCGCCTCCAGCTAGCGATGCATCAACGTGCCGAGGCCGTGATCGGTCAACAGCTCGAGCAGCACCGCGTGCGGCACCTTGCCGTCCATGATCACGACGCCCTCGACGCCCTGGTCGAGCGCATAGATGCAGGTCTCGACCTTGGGGATCA
This sequence comes from Pseudolabrys sp., assembly GCA_036494425.1. Lineage (GTDB taxonomy): Bacteria > Pseudomonadota > Alphaproteobacteria > Rhizobiales > Xanthobacteraceae > Pseudolabrys. Next base: position 8,317 of record DASXOK010000079.1, on the reverse strand, counting down.
TGCCGCCGGAGATGGTGCCGTCGGCGATCAGCTTGCGCGCGTCGGCGATCGAGAGCTGCGGGATCAGCTTCTTCGACTTGTCGAGCACGCCGGGCACGTCGGTGAGCAGCAGCAGCCGCTTGGCCTTGAGCGCGCCGGCGATCGCCCCCGCAAAGGTATCAGCGTTGACGTTGAAGGTGCCGCCGTTGGCCGAGGACGCCACCGGCGCCAGCACCGGGATCATCTCCTTGCCGAGCACGTGGTTGAGCACCGTGAGATCGACCTTGTCCGGCTCGCCGACGAAGCCGAGATCGATGACGCGCTCGATGTTGGAATCCGGATCGGTCACGGTGCGGGTGACCTTCTTGGCCTGCACCATGTTGCCGTCCTTGCCGCTCAGGCCGATGGCCTTGCCGCCGGCTGCATTGATGTAGCCGACGATCTGCTTGTTGATCGATCCGGCCAGCACCATCTCGACGATCTCGACGGTGGCCGCGTCCGTGATGCGCAGGCCGTCGGCGAATTCCGACTTGATGCCAAGCTTCTTGAGCATGGCGGCGATCTGCGGCCCGCCGCCGTGCACCACGACCGGATTGATCGCCGTCTGCTCGAGCAGGACGATGTCCTGGGCGAACTCGCGCGCCGTCTGCTCGTGGCCCATGGCGTGCCCGCCGTATTTCACCACGACGATCTCCTCGTCGTACTGCTGCATGTGCGGCAGCGCTTCGGACAGGATGCGCGCCTGCTCTTGCGGATCGGTCTTCATGGGCTGCTCTGGTCCCGGTTGGCCGCGATGGGCGTCTTTTAGCGATGGTCGCGCGTGAGCGGAAGGGGCGTCAGTTCGCGCGCAGCGCCGCCAGCGCGGCGGCCACGAGCACGAGCCAGCTGACGATGAGGATGACGCCGCCGGTGGGCGCGGCGAGGGGGAACAGCCGGTTGCCGAGATAGGCGCGGGACGCGACGTCGGCGGCGAACAATGACGCGCCGATGACAAGGCCCCACAGCACGATGAGGCCGAGGGGGCGCAGCACGAGGTCGGAGCGCGCCGCGCTCACACCGGCGATCACCGCGGCGGCGTGGATCAGCAGCAGATAGCCGGCGCTGTCGAGGCCGACGCCCGGTTTGCCGTGCGCGCCGGCCGCCGCCAGCGCGACGCCGGCCGCGCCCATCAGTCCGGCGAGTGCGATGAGGATCTGGTCCATGGGTGGATACTACACCAGCGCCGCCGCCGCGGCCTGGGCTTCCGGCACCACGTCGTGGTCGTAGAGCCGCTTGCGGAAGTTGGCGTGGGCGGTGATCTCCGCGTCGCGCACGCTCAGGTCGGCGTAGACCGAGTCGTAGCGCATGCCGTTCTCGCGGGCGCCGCGCTGCACGGCGGCCACGCGCTCGCGCCGCAGCCGCTCATAGGCCAGGAGCGCCGCAGGCGCCGTCTCGCGGCCGGCCCGCGACAGGATCGTCGCCAACGCCATGCCGTCCTCGATCGACTGGTTGGCGCCCTGTCCGAGATGAGGAAGCATGGGATGCGCCGCGTCGCCGAGCAGCGTCAGCCGCCCCTTGGTCCAGCCCGGCAGCGGTTCGCGGTCATACAGCGCCCAGCGAAACGTCGTCGTCACGTGCTGCAACAGCGAGGCGATGCGCGGGTCCCAGCCGGCGAACTCCGAGCGCAGCACGTCGGGATCGCCCGGCGCCGACCACGATTCCTTCATCTGCTGGTCCGCCGGCACGAAGCCGACATAGTTGATGAGCTCGCCGCCGCGCATCGGGAAGGTGAGAAAGTGTTTTCCCTTGCCGAGCCACATCAGCCAGGCGTCGTTCGGCCAATCTGGCACCAGCTTGTGCGGCACCAGGCTGCGATACGCGACGGAGCCGTGGAAGACCGGATTAGAGGGCGGGTAGACAAAGGGCCGCAGCTCGGAATGGATACCGTCGGCGGCAACGACGATGTCGGCTTCGGCCACGGCGCCGTTCGCAAAGGACACGCGGGCCTTGTCATCGGTCTGTTCAAAGCCTGTGCAACGATGCCCAGTATGCACGATGTCCGCGGGCAGGGCCTTGGCCAGCATCTCGACGAGATCGGCGCGGTGCATGCCGAACGTCGCGTTCCAGCCTGACGAGTCCGTCACCTGCACCGGCGCGATGGGCGTACCGTCCTGGCGAAAATACTGCGAGCCGGAGCCGACGCGGCCGCCCCACTTCTCCACCGATGGTCCCAGTCCCACGCGCTGGAGCTGGCGCACGCTGTTCGGTGTCAGGAACACGCCGGCGCCGACTTCGCCGAGGGCCGGAGCCTGCTCGTAGAGCGACACGCGCAGGCCGTGCGCGATCAGCGCGTTGGCGGCGAACAGGCCGCCGATCCCGCCTCCGACAATGACAATGTGCGATTGCGTTTCCACCATGAATACACCTTTGACTTGGCGCCCGCGCTTTCCGTGCGAACGTGTAAGGATTCGCGAGCGGACGGGTGTGGGGTCGAATGCCCCGTCGTTTTTCGGCGTGACGCTACTCTGCGGCGTCGCATCCGCCAACTTGTTTTGCGCCGCGTGAGCGCAAGCACTGTCGGGTGTTGAATCCGAACGTGGCCTGTAGCAGTGTCGCCGCCATAAAAATGCGGCGCCAAGTCGCGGCGAGTTCGGGAGGGTTCTGCAATGGCAATAATGTTCAGTGCACCGCGTTTGTCCGTCGCCCTGTGCATCGTCGGTGCTGCGCTCTCTCTTGCGCTGTCGCGTGGCATGGCCATGGCCGGCGACTATCCCGATCATCCGGTCAAGATCATCGTGCCGTTTCCAGCCGGCGGATCGGCCGATGCGGTGCCCAGGCTTGTCGCTGATTGGCTATCGCGAAAATGGGGCCAGCCCGTCATCATCGAGAACCACACCGGCGCCGCCGGCAATATCGGCGCCGAGCTCGCGTATCGCGCGCCGCCGGACGGATACACGCTGATGTCGTCGCCGCCGCCGCCGCTCGTCATGAATCAGAGTCTCTATCCGAAGCTTGGCTATGACGCCGCCAAGTTCGAGCCGATTTCCGTGATGGCGCAGGTCCCGAGCGGCGTGTTCGTCAATCCGGCCAAGATCAAGGTGAACACCATCCCGGAGTTCATCGATTATCTGAATAAGAATCCGGGCAAGATCACTGCCGCCACACAAGGCAACGGAACGACCTCGCATCTCACCTCCGAGCTCTTCCAGATGATGGCGAAGGTGAAGCTGCTGAACGTCCCCTATCGGGGGTCAGCGCCGGCGCTGCAAGGTCTGCTTGCCGGCGACGTCGAAGTGATGTTCGACAATCTCGGTGTGTCGCTGCCGCTGGTGCAGTCCGGCAAGCTCAAGCTGCTCGCGGTGGCGTCGGCGCAACGCATGCCCTCGCTGCCGGACGTGCCGACAATTGCCGAGACCTTGCCGGGTTTCGAATCCGTCGCGTGGTATGCGATCGTGGCACCGCCGGGAACGCCGAAGCCGATCATCGAGAAGATCAATGCCGACGTGAACGAGGCGTTGCGTCAGCCCGACTTGCAGGACCGTTTGAAGAATCTGTCGGCCGAGGTCTTCGGCGGCTCGGTCGACAAGACCGCGCAATACCTGCACGAAGAAGTCGCGCGCTGGGCCAACGTGATCAAGACGGCGAACATCAAGCTGCAGTGAGCAATGAGGTGCAACTGGCTGGCTGCTGACTCGTCATGCCGGGCTTGTCGTACAACCGGGCCATCAAGGTATTCTTTCTCATCCGCATGGCTACGAGGCTCATGCTTGGACCGGCGGTGGGGGATGTACCTAATTGCGGCAAAGCGTTGGTTGTCGTTTTATCCATCACAACTGTGGTGACGCATGTTGAAAGTTCCGCTACAAGACCGGATGACCGTCTCGATTCATCCAGCCCCCGGAACAGTCGTTAGAGTTGATCTGAATGAAGACTTTCGGCCACCGGAAATGGTAAAACGCCGTCCCGCCCTTGTTCTATCGCCGCCGATACCAGGACGGCGGCCCACATATTTGCGGTGTCGCCGGTCAATCCGGCAATTAAGTCCAGCCGTCAAAAACTGGCCTCTTGAGCTAGGTGATCGCAAACCTGCTCTCGCTGACTTTCAAAGCCCCGGCCTCACGGCTGGGGCTTTTGCTTAGGCGGCAAGTCGTATTTGACGCATCTGTCGGATCTCCCGAGCGTCCATCGACTCAACGATATCGGTGCGCGGCTGTCGCCCCGAAGCCTACCCCCGCTCCGCCAGCAGCCTTGCGACGGCCGCGCGCAGGTCGGGAATGCCGGTGCCCTCGTGCGCCGAGGTCAGCAGCACGGCGGGAAACGCCGCCGGGCGTTTAATCAACGCCGCCTCGACCTCGGCGATGCGCCGGGGCAGTTCGGACGCTTTGACTTCATCGCACTTGGTCAGGACGATCTGGTGGCTGACCGCGGCTTCGCTGAGCGCGTCGAGCGTCGGCGCATCGGTGGTCTTGAGGCCGTGCCGCGCGTCGATCAGCACATAGACGCGGGCGAGGTTGCGGCGGCCGAGCAGATAGGCGTGGATCAGCTCGGTCCAGGCCGCGATCTTTGATTTGGCGGCCGCGGCATAGCCGTAGCCCGGCATGTCGACGAGATTGAGCTCATCGGGGCCGGTGAAGAAGATCAGCTCCTGTGTGCGTCCAGGTGTGCGCGAGGTGCGCGCCAGCGCTTTGCGCCCGGTCAGTGCATTGATCAGGCTCGACTTGCCGACATTGGAGCGGCCGGCGAAGGCGATCTCGGTGCCGCGCATCGGCGGCAGCGATGCCGCGGAGTTGGCCGCCGCGACAAAAGTCCACTCGCCGGTGAACAGGCGGCGGCCGGTGTCGATCTCGTTGCGGGTGAAGTCTTTGACGGCGTCCATGATCTGTCCGAGTTGGTCTTTCAGTCCACTATAAACGAAATGGCCGGGACTTGCCCGGCCATGACGTGGAGCGGATGTTTGCGCGCCTCTATTGCGTCTTCTTCTTCGCGAATAGCGCTTTTATGTTGTCGAACAATTCGATCTTGGCGCCATGCCTGCGCATGATGATGCTTTGCTGCGTGACCGAGAGCGAGTTGTTCCAGGCCCAGTAGATCACGAGGCCGGCCGGGAAACTCGCCAGCATGAAGGTGAAGATCACCGGCATCCAGTTGAAGATCATGGCCTGCGTCGGATCCGGCGGCGCCGGGTTGAGCTTCATCTGCAGCCACATGGTCACGCCCATGATCAGCGGCCAGATGCCGAGATGCAGGAAATGGCCGACGACCGGGACGATAGTCGGATCGAACGGAATGAGACCGAACAGCGTGAAGATGTTGGTCGGATCGGGCGCCGAGAGATCGCGGATCCAGCCGAAGAACGGAGCGTGCCGCATCTCGATGGTGACGAAGAGCACCTTATAGAGCGAGAAGAACACAGGGATCTGGATGGCGATCGGCAGGCAGCCGGCGAGCGGGTTGATCTTCTCCTTCTTGTACAGCTCCATCAGCGCCTGCTGCTGCTTCACGCGGTCGTCCGCGTAACGCTCGCGCAGCGCCGCCATCTGCGGCTGCACCGCCTTCATCTTGGCCATCGAGGCGTAGGACTTGTTGGCCAGCGGGAAGAAGATGACCTTCACCAGCACGGTGACCATCAGGATCGCGAGGCCGAAATTGCCGAACAGATGGAAGAAGAAGTCCATCGCCAGGAACATTGGCTTGGTGATGAAGTAGAACCATCCCCAGTCGATCAGCAGGTCGAAGTGATTGAGGCCGAGCTGTGTGTTGTAGCCGCCGATCCCGACCAAGGGAAAATTGATGCCGACGACGTTGACCTCCTTGGCGCCGGCGAAGAGGCGGCCGTCGGCCGTGCCCGTAGCGCCCGGCGCGATGGTCACCGGATCGAGCAAGTAGTCGGTCTGGTAGGTCTTGAGCGTGCCGAGCGTGCCGGTCGAGAAGCGCGCCTTGAGGCGCGCGTTGGTGTCCGGCAGCAACGTGGCGGCCCAGTATTTGTCGGTGATGCCGAGCCAGCCGTTGGTGACATCGAAGTTGACGACCTTTTTGTCGTCGATGTTCTTGTAGGTGTATTCCTGCAGGCCCTGGTCGCCGAGCACGCCGATCAAGCCTTCATGCAGGATGTAATAACCCTGCGTGTGCGGGGTGCCGTGGCGCGAGATCAGGCCGTAGGGGGAGAGCGTGACTGCGCTGGTGCCCTTGTTCACCACTTCGTCCTTGATGGTGAACAGATACTTGTCGTCGACGGAGATGGTGCGGCGGAACTCCAGCCCCTGGCCGTTGTCGTAGGACAGCGTCACCGGATGGCCGACGCTGAGCGCACCGGTGCCGACCTGCGTCCAGACGGTGTCGGCGGTCGGGAGCTTGACATTGGAGCCGGCGCCGGCCGCCCAGCCGAACTCGGCGTAAAACGGATCGGCGGTGCCGGTCGGCGACAGCAGGAAGATCGGTGGCGACTTCGGATCGACGGTTTCGCGGAACTTCACCAGCGCGACGTCGTCGAGGCGGGCGCCCTTGAGCGCGATTGAGCCCTGCAGGCTGCCGGTGTCGATCGGCACGCGCGGCGAGGCGGCGAGTGCGTCGGCGCGCGGCATCGAGGCGCCCTCGGCGGCCGGCGTGCTCTGGCCTGGGATCTGCGCCGGACCTGCCTGCGGCGTCGCGGTGGGCGCGGTCTGCCCGTTGGCGCCGGGCTGCGCCCGCTGCTGCGCGGCCTGCTTGAGCTGCTGCTGCTGAAGCTGTTCCTGGCGCGCCTTTTCCTGCGGCATGCCGATGAAATACTGCCAGCCGATCAGCACCAGCGCCGACAGGATTATGGCCAGAATGGTGTTCTTATTGTCGGTCATCGGAATCCCGTGTTGCCGCTACGCGGGCCTTGTGCACACGCCGCAAGGCTCCCGCGAAATCCTGTGCGATCCGCGCGAACGGCAACTGCAACGCCGCACGCCGCCCGATCAGCACATAATCGTGTCCGCACTGCATACGGTTCGACCCTGACAGCCGCACGACTTCGCGCAGGCGGCGGCGGACCCGGTTGCGCTCGACGGCATTGCCGACCTTTTTCGAGACGGTAAAGCCGCAGCGCGCGGGCCCTTCATCGGCCCGCTTGCGCGCCTGCAGCACAAACGCGGCCGCCGGCACCTTGGTGCCGGTTGCTGCGGCCAGAAAATCCGCCCGTTGCTTCAATCGCTCCATGTGGAGACATATTGCCCGGGCCGGTTGGCGTTGCCGTTAGGCCGAAAGACGCTTGCGCCCGCGCGCGCGCCGCGCCGCTACCACTTTGCGCCCGCCTTTGGTGGCCATGCGCGCGCGGTAACCGTGACGGCGCTTGCGTACAAGCTTGCTCGGTTGATAGGTCCGCTTCACGATCGAGTTCTCCGCTGGTCGCGCCTATGGCGGGGTGGCGTCATCGCCCCCGAATCCGCCATCCAACCCGGACGCGTCCGGGCGGCACAGAATTCGCGCGGCTTATAAGGGAGGGGCCCTGGCCCGTCAATGCAGACGCGCGGCCGCCCGCTAAGGCCTTTTGTCGCTGGGCATTCTCGGCTTCACGCGACCGTCACAAGCGGGTGAAACCGTCGGTGCGGTCTACCGGCTCCTGTATATAGGTCTGCATGCGGACCGCACCATCAACCATTACCAAGCCGCGCGGGCGCCGCCGCCGGCTGGTGGCGTTGGCGGCGGTCTTCGTCGTCGCCGTCATCGCCTACGCCCTGTTGTGCCGCCGCGGTCTGACGCTGGAGTCCCTGGTGAGCCACCGGGCGACCATCGACAGCTTCGTCGCGGAGCACCGTGGCGCCGCGGTCCTCTCTTATATCTGCATCTATATCGTCACCGTGGCGGTATCGGTGCCCGGGGCGACCATCCTCACCATTATCGGCGGGTTCCTGTTCGGTGTCCTGACCGGAGGCGCGGCCGCGGTCGTCGGCGCGACCGCGGGCGCCACCCTGATTTTCCTGTTCGCACGCACCGCACTTGGCGAGCCGCTGCTGCGCCGCGCCGGGCCGCGCGCCGCCCAACTGGCCCAAGGCTTCCGCGACGACGCCTTCAGCTATCTCCTGTTCCTCCGCCTGGTGCCGGCCTTTCCGTTCTTCCTGGTCAACCTGGTGCCGGCTCTGGCCGGCGTGCGGCTCGCGCCCTTCGTGGCGGCGACAGCGCTCGGCGTCATCCCGGCCTCCTTCGTCTACGCCCTTGCCGGCACCGGGCTCGACAGCGTGATGCTGGCGCAAAGCCACGCCTACCGGGAGTGCCTTGCCGCCGGCCGCACCGATTGCCACTTCGCCTTCAACGCCGGGGATGTTCTGACCTGGCAGCTCATCGGCGCCCTGGTCGCGCTGGGGCTGTTGGCGCTGGTGCCGGTGGCGGTTAAACGCCT
>DASXOK010000078.1:0-10294 GCA_036494425.1 Pseudolabrys sp. | reverse complement strand
GAAGCCGGCGCCGACCTCGTCTGGGCGCCGACGCCGCCGGTCATGTATCCGGAAGGCTTTGCCACCCGCATCGAGCCGGCTGGCGTCGCCAAGGCCGGCCTCGAGGACAAATACCGCCCGCACTTCTTCGGCGGCGTTGCGACGGTCGTCACCAAGCTGTTCACGCAGGTCACGCCCGATCTCGCCATATTCGGGCAAAAAGATTACCAGCAACTCCGGGTCGTCACACAGACGGCGAAGGACTTGGATCTGCCGGTGAAGGTCGTCGGCATCGCGACCGTGCGCGAGAAGGACGGCCTCGCCCTCTCCTCGCGTAACGCCTACCTGTCGGCTGAGGAGCGCGCCGTGGCGCCAACCCTCGCACGCGTGCTGAAGTCCGCCGCTGCGCGCATCAAGAAGGACGAGCCGCTCACGCGCGTGCTTGCCGTCGGACGTGCCGAGATCACCGCCGCCGGTTTCGCGCTCGATTATCTGGAAGCGCGCCACGCCCTGACACTTGCGCCGATTGCCTCGCGCAAGGACGGTCCCATTCGCCTGCTCGTCGCCGCGCGGCTGGGAAAGACGCGACTGATCGATAATCGGGGGGTGTGACGTGCTCTGTCATTCCGGGTTCGCCGCTTCGCGGCGCCCCCGAATGACAGGTTCAGAGCAACCCCAATTCCCGCAATTCCCGCCGCATCTGCTCCGGCATGCTGGCGGCGCCGGGAGCGGCGCGCGACAGATCGCGCGGCGCATCCTTGTCTTCGAGATAGCGCCAGCCCTGGAACGCGGCGCGCGGGCGCGGCTCCACCAGCTTCACCTTGCCGTCGAGCACCACGCGGCAGCGGCCGATGCCGTCTTTGTCGGTGAAGGGGCGGATGTCGAGGATGCGCTCGCGGCAGGTGATCTGGCCCTTGATCACCCAGAACAGCGAGCCGCCCGCGGTGAGCTCCTCGGCGCGCTTCGGGACCATGCGCGTGGTGTGGATGTGCTCAGGTTTCTGCCCACGCTGCTTCTTCTCCTTGAGCTTCTGCTTGATCCAATCCTCGAGGTCGGCGACGGAGTCGCAGCCGACGCACAGCTTGATGAGATGAAGCGGCATTTCTACTGACCCAACCTACTCTTGCGAGCCCTGCGCCGGCTCGATTACCATCACCTTCGCGCCTTCGGCGACCTGCGCGTCCTTGGCGGTGGCGATCTCGGCGACGACGCCGTCGATCGGCGCCACCAGCGTGTGCTCCATCTTCATGGCCTCGATGATGGCGACACGTTGGCCACGCGAAACCTGCTCGCCCTTCTCCACCAGGATGCCGAGTACCTTGCCATGCATGGGCGCGCGCACAAGGCCACCGCCGCCCGCTTCCCCAGCCTCGTCGAGGGCGAGATCGCGCAACGTGACCTTGGTCTGGCGCCCCTTGCGCAGCGCGTAGACGACATCGCCTACTTCGACCGTCACAGTATCGGGTGCGGCCGCCTCGCCTTCCACGGTCACGCGCGGACCGCCGGGACCATAGGCCACCTGCGCCACCACGCCCTCGCCGTCCGCGAGCACCGGCAGCGCCAGCGTGCGTTCGCCGGAGAGTTGGAAAGCGTCCGTCGCGTCCCAGGGCGATAACGGCTCGCTATCTGCAGGCGTGAGCCGCGCCATTTCGCGCGCGAGCAAGGCCGCGGCGCCGGTCGCGGTGGCGGCGCGGTCCAGGCCCTGCGCCGTGGCGCCCAACTCGCCGAGATGGACGTCGATGAAGCCGGTATCGAACGTGCCGGACCGAAAGCCGGGCGCACGTGCCAGCGCCGCGAGGAAACCGGCATTGCTGCGCGGACCGGCGACCACCGTCCGATCAAGCGCACCGGCGAGCCGGTCGAGGGCTACGTCGCGCGTCACACCGTGCGCGATCACCTTGGCGATCATCGGATCATAGAACGGCGTCACCGTGTCGCCGGCTTCCACGCCGCTGTCGATGCGCAGGCCCTCGCCTTGCGGAAATCGCAGCGCCACCAGTTGGCCGGTGGAGGGCAGGAAGCCGTGCTCGGGATCCTCGGCATACAGCCGCGCCTCGACGGCGTGGCCGTCGAGCGGCACCTGATCCTGCGTCAACGGCAGGCGCTCACCCGCCGCGATCCGGAATTGCCATTCTACCAGATCGCGCCCGGTCACCGCTTCGGTCACCGGATGTTCGACTTGAAGCCGGGTGTTCATCTCCATGAACCAGAAGCCGCTTTCCTTCAAGCCGCCGGAGGCATCGGCAATGAACTCCACCGTCCCCGCCCCGACATAGCCCGCGGCCTTCGCCGCCGCGACAGCCGCCGCACCCATCGTCGCGCGCAACTCCGCGCTCATGCCCGGCGCCGGCGCCTCCTCGATGACCTTCTGATGCCGCCGCTGCAGGGAGCAGTCGCGCTCGTTGAGATGGATGGCGTTGCCGTGGCTGTCGGCGAAAACTTGCAGTTCGATGTGGCGCGGCGTGCTGACATACTTTTCGATAAGCGCGCGGGCATCGCCAAAGGCCGCCTGCGCCTCGCGTTGCGCGCCCGCGAGCGCCGCATCGAAATCGGCATGCCGGTCAACGCGGCGCATGCCCTTGCCGCCACCGCCGGCCACCGCCTTGATCAGCACCGGATAGCCGATCTCATAGGCCTTCTGTTTGAGGAACTTCGGCTCCTGCCGATCGCCGTGATAGCCTGGCACCACCGGCACGCCCGCCTGCTCCATCAAGGCCTTGGCACGATCCTTTAAACCCATGGCTCGGATCGCAGCCGGTGGCGGACCAACGAAGGCAATGCCAGCCGTCCGGCAGGCTTCGGCGAAGTCGGCGTTCTCCGAGAGGAAGCCGTAGCCGGGGTGGATGCAGTCAGCGCGCGCAGCCTTCGCAGCGGCGATGAGCTTGTCGATCACCAGATAACTTTGCGCCGCCGGTGCGGGGCCGATCGCGTGCGCCTCGTCGGCCATCCGCACATGCAGCGCATGCGCGTCGGCCTCCGAAAAGATCGCGATGGTGCGAAGGCCGATCCGTTTGGCGGTGCGGATGATGCGGCAGGCGATCTCGCCGCGATTGGCGATGAGGACGGAGGTGAACATCGTGCGGGCCCCGGCTTTGCGTCGGGACGACACTAGCGCGCCGGCGGCGCCAAGGATTGTGGTGCCTGTGGCGCCTGTGGACGCCGCGGGGGCACCGGGACCGGGTGCGCGGGCGGTGCTTCGGCGGGGACAGCCGCCGGGGCCGGCTGCGACGCCTGTGCCTGCTCGGCTTTCGGACGGGCCGGCTCCGGATCCATGATGCTCACCGGCGGGATTGAGGCCGCCGAGGGGAAGACCCATTTCGGATCGACCGGCCTGCCCAAGGCTGGCGCGGACTGATTCAGGGGGGCGAGGGGCGCCGGATTCGGTGCCTCAGGAGTCGCCGCGGCTGATGGCCCCGCAGCCTCGGACGCGGGCGGCACCGGTTTGCCCCAGTTGGCCGCGTAGCGGTCGACATAGGTCTCGAACGCATGCACCTTCATGTTGGCCTTGAGCACGCCGCTGTCGTTGACCCAGGCGAAGCCGGGGCAGCGGTCGACCGTGCAGCCGTCGCCAGTCGAGAGCACATGCGCGGCGATCCCATAGCGGTCGAGTTCGATCGCGCGCCGCGCCGGCGCAAACACTTCGGCGATTCCGGCATCGCCCTGCTGCGTCAGCGTATGGGCGTCGCGCAGCAGCGCCAGCCGTGCCGCGGTGAAGGCGACCGCCGCCGCCGCGGTCTGCGCGTCGGCGAACACCGCCTTCTCGCAGGCATTGCCAACCACCTCGCCGGCGCCGCCGTCGAGACAACCGAGCGCCGAGTTGGGCGCAAGCGCGCCCACGGTCAGCGCGGCATTGCGCTCGAGCAGCGCGCTACGCTCCGCCAACTGACTGGTCATGGCCATCCGATCGAGAAGCATCGTCACCGCCAGAGCGGCGACGACAAGCGACGCGATCGGCCAGAGCGCACGGTTGATCGTTGCGGCACCATTGCGGCGGATCGCGACCACCGCAAGGACGACCACCAAGCCAACAGTTGCGCCCGCAACGGCGGCCACAACCATCGTCGTCGACAACGATCCGCTTATCGGCATGGCGCTCCGTCAGTTCACCCGGTCACTGAATCTTCGCACCCGAGACTTTTACCACATCGGCCCATTTGTCGATGTCCTTGTGCAAATAGGCATCAAACTCCTGTGGGCTCTGTACCATCGGAATTGCGCCTTGTTTGAGCCAGGCCGCCTTCACGTCCTCGCGATTGACCACCTTGGAGATCGCGGCATTGAGGTAGGAAATCACCTCTTTCGGCGTATCCTTGGGCGCCATTACGCCGAGCCAGATGGTGGCCTCGTAGCCCGGCACCGTTTCGGCCACCGTCGGCAGATCCGGTGTCAACGGCGAACGCTTCAGTCCAGTGGTGGCAAGCGCGCGCACCTGCCCGCCTTGGGCCAGAGCGGTCATCGTCGTCACGGCATCGAACATCATCTGCACCGTCCCGGAGACGACGCTGTTACGCGCATCGCCCGAGGCCTTGTGTGGCACGTGCACGATGTCCGTGTGGGTCATGGCTTTGAACAGTTCGCCGGCCATGTGATAGGGCGTACCCGGGCCGGACGAGGCGTAGTTGAGCTTGCCCGGATCCTTCTTCGCCAGGTCGATGAATTCCTGCACGGTCTTGGCCGGCACCGAGGGGTGCACGACCATGACCAGATCGGAATAGTTGATCGGCGCCACCGCCACGAAGTCGCGCATGAGCGCATACGGCTTGTTCGGGATCAGCGACTCGTTGGTCGTCTGGGTATTGGACATGACCAACAGCGTGTAGCCATCCGGCTTCGACTTGGCGACGTAGTCGGTGCCGATCACCGAACCGGCGCCCGGACGGTTCTCGATGATGAACGACTGCTTGGTTTCCTCCGACAGATGCTGCGCCAGGATGCGCGCAAAGACGTCGGCCGGTCCGCCGGCCCCGAACGGCACGACGAGTTTGACGACACGGTTCGGATAGGTTTGCGCTGCCGCCGGCAGAGCCAGCAGGACAGGCGACAGGAAGGCAATAAGACGCAAGAAGGCGCGCATTGGGTCTCCTCGTTGTGCTTTTTGGTCGTTACATCAAGCTGTTGGATAACGTCACGGCCGATTGTTTATTCCGTCAGCGGAGCGCGGGCCAGTTCACACGCCGCCGGCCGATTTGAATCCAGGCGCGATATCACCAGCGGCAGCAAACGCGCCTTTGGCTTCGATCGAGGTCAATGCCACCGTGGTGCGCAGATCGGTGACCCCGCCGCCTCCGGCGGCCGCCAGCAGCACCGCCGCCATCTGCGCATCGTCGGGGACATCGGCGATGAGCATGAAATCGTACTCGCCGAAGGTGACGTAATAGCCGAGCAGCCGCCCGCCGACCTTGCCGATGAGACGCGCGGTCGCATCAGCGCGGTCTTCCGGCTTGACGATCATGCCCTTGATGGCGTCGCGGGTGTAGCGCCCTTGGGTGATGTAGATCGGCATGCAGCCCTCCCCTTTGCGGCCAAGCCTTAGCCGCAAACAGCCGCCGATCATAGTCGCAGGCGGAGACGAAAGCGCCGCGGGCCTCAGGCCTTGTCGAGCTGGCTTTCCTTGGCCACACGCTCGAAGGCTTCGCCGTTGCTTTTGATGCGGTACTGGTAATCGTCGCCGTCGGATGGAAGCAGCTTTACCACGGTGTAGTTGCCGCTCGCGGCGGCGCGCCCGAAGCTCGGTGAGGTGTAATAGACCATCTCGCCGACGCCGTATTTGTGCGCGCGCAGGGGCGGCGGCGCCGGCTGGACCGGCGGACTGGCGGTGCGGATGATCTCCATTGCAGCCTCGGGCGCAGCGATCGGCGCCACGGGCTTCTTCGGTTTCGGGGCAGGCGCGGCGCGCGGGGTCTTCCGTAACGGGCGGCGCGTCGATGCCGCGGACTTTTTCGTCTTGGCACGCTCGGTTTTGGTGGCTTTCTTGTCTCGTGCCGACGCGGTCTTGGCGGACCGGCCGGCGGTCTTCGCTGAATGTCTGCTCATGTGTTCAATATATCAGCAAATTTCGCCCGAGTGCGAAGTTTTTTGCGGAAAAACAGATGACATATCAGTCGGTTAGAAGACTCTTTCGGGGGTTGCGCCGCGCCCTTTGACCTACCTCGAAGGGGGTAGATGGAACCCGTCGATTGGAACCGGACGACGGAACCGGGGCTTTGCCGCATGCGTTCTGACCGCGGAAAGGGAGGAGACCCCTCATGCGAGTCCTACTTGGCATTATTCTCGGCGCCATTCTGACAGTCGGTGGCGCTTACATCTACGATTCCCACCACGCCCTCGCCGCTGCCAACGACCAGGCGGCAGCGCAGCGGCCGCTCGTCAACTGGGACGTGGTCGGCACAACCTGGAACCGCCTCGCTCAGCGCGCCCATGCCGAATGGGTCCGCGTCGCCGGCTGACTGAAGTTCCCTCCCCGCGCGGGGACCAAAGTTCCCTCACCGCACCGGTCAGTGTGACGGCGATCCGCCGATCTGCTCGCGTTCGCCAACGCGGAGAGCATTGCCGATCTCGCGCCGGTCCATGCGGGTGCCGTCATCGCCTTCAATCAGCAAGGGCACGCGGCCGGTATCTTCGACATGGCGCGCCCATGACAGCGCCTCATCAAGCGCATCGAACTGCTTGAACAGCGCCTGCGCTTTGTCGAACGCCTTGATATCAGGTGAGCCCTTCGGGCCGCTGTACACGCGATAGCCCATATCCTTACCTCTTGTGATCTGTGACTGCTGCCGCGCGATGCGCCGCAGTGGTGCCCCTCGTCTCTTCCGTGGTGTGAACAGCTAAAACGCGGCAGCCGCGGGCACGGTTCCTGTTCCGCGAACACGTGCGTGCTATCGTCGCGGTGCAACGGAGAGCGACATGCGAGCGGCGTATTACGAGAGCAACGGCACTGCGCGTGAGGTGCTGCACGTCGGCGAGGTCGAAGCGCCGCACGCGGGCCCCGGCGAAGTGCGCGTCAGGCTCGCCACCTCTGGCGTAAACCCGTCTGACGTCAAATCGCGCCAGGGCGTCACGCGCAAGATCAACTGGCCGCGCGTCATCCCGCAGAGCGATGGCGCCGGTGTGATCGACGAGGTTGGCGACGGCGTTGCCAAGTCACGTGTCGGTCAACGCGTGTGGATCTGGAACGGGCAATGGAAGCGCCCCTTTGGCACTGCCGCCGAATACATCGCGCTGCCCGCAGCGCAGGCTGTGCCCTTGCCAGAAACCGTGAGCTTCGAGGCCGGCGCCTGCCTCGGAATTCCAGCCATGACCGCCTTTCATGCCGTTGCGTCGAGCGGCGCCGCGAAAGGTTCGACCTTGCTCATCTCCGGCGGGGCTGGTGCGGTCAGCCAATACGCTATCCAGTTCGCGAAATCGCAGGGCGCCATCGTCATTGCCACCATCTCGTCGCCCGAGAAGGACGAAGTCGCCCGGGAGGCCGGCGCCGATTACACGATCGACTACAAGCGCGAGGATGTCGGCGCGCGCGTGATGCAGGTGACCGACAAGCGCGGCGTCGACTCGGTGATCGAGATGGATCTCGCCACCAATGCCAAGCTGTTGCCGAACGTGCTGCGACCGAAGGGCAGCGTCATCGTCTACGGCACAACACCGGAGGCGACGATCCCTGCCGGTTTCTGCCTGGCCAATTCGATCCGGATGCAGTTCTTTCTCGTCTACGAGATCGATGCGGCGGATCGCGGCGCCGCGATCATCGCCATCAGCCGCGCCCTGGCCGGCGGCACGCTACAGAACCGCGTCGCCCAGCCGATCTATTCGCTCGACGAGATCGCCGCGGCGCATGAGGCCGTGGAGCGCGGCACGATCGGCAATGTCGTGGTGAGGATTTGAGGCGCCTTACGGCGCCACTTCGGCATCCGTGAAGCCCGCGGCATCGAGCGCGCGGCGAACGACACCCGAGCGCTTGGCGTCCTCGAGAAGCGCGCTGACGATCGCCAGCGCCGCCGGCCGCTCCTTCGGCACCGCCACGCTGATGCCGGTCTGCTGAAAATTCCCCGCCAGCACGCGCGCGCCCGGCAGCTTCGGCAGCAGACCCGCGAAAGAGTCATGCGAGAGCGCGAAGGCATCGCCCTGCCCTGTGCGCGCCATCTCGGTCATCTGATCGACGCTCGGCACTTCCTGGACCGACGCGTTCGGCGCCGTGCGGCGGGCACTGCGCGCGGTCGTGGTGTTGGAGATCGCCACGATGCGGACGCCTGGCCGGTTCACCTCGTCGATGCTTTGAATAGGCGACCCCGCCGGCACCAGGTAGGTGCTGCCGATGATGTAATAGGCCGGCCCGAACGCGACGACCTTTTCACGCGCCGCATCGCGCGGCATGAAAGCGACGTCGCAGATGCCGACCGCCACCGCCTCGGTTACCTGGCCGGAGTTGGAATAGATCTGCGTTGCCAGCGGCAATTTCAGCGCCACGGCAAATGCATTGAGCAGATCAACGGTGACGCCGCGCGCCTCGCCCTTGTCGTCCTTGATGGCGAAGAAGGCGGAAGGCGCCGGCGAGGTTACGATGCCGGCGCGCAATTGTCCGCCGGGTGCGAGTTGTTTGAGATCGTCAGGGCTGGTCATGCGCGGCGTTTAGCATGCGGAGCGGCCCGATGCCACGGGGGGCCTAAAACTTCTCCACCCAGGGCCGCAGCTCGAGCTCCTGCGTCCAGGCGCTGCGCGGCTGGCGGAGCACATGCATGTAGCTTTCGGCGATGGCGTCGGGGTCGAGCAGCGAGTCCGGATTGTCGGCGGGCTCGGCACGGCGCGCGCTCTTGATGCCGCCGTCAATGACGAAGTGCGCCACATGGATGCCGCGCGGCGAGAGCTCGCGCGCCATGCTCTGCGCCAGGCCGCGCAACGCAAACTTGCCCATGGCGAAAGGCGCCGACTGCGCGTAGCCCTTCGCACTTGCCGACGCGCCGGTGAACAGGATCGCGCCACGCCCCTGCGGCAGCATGCGCCGCGCCGCCGCCTGCGCAACTAGGAAGCCGCCGTAGGCCGTGATGGCGATGGACTTCTCCACCTCGATTGGATCCAGATCAACGAATGGCCCGCGCGTCCGATAGCTCGCGTTGTAGACCACGACGTCTGGCGTCTGGCCTGCGGCATCGAGATCGGTAAACAGCTTGTCGACCTCCTCGCGCTTCGCGGCATCGCAATTGTAGGACTTGGCGCCGGTCGCCTTGACGAACTCGTCGAGCTTGGCGGCGGACCGTGCCGCGAGCGCGACCTTAATGCCGTCCTGGGCGAACACACGCGCGAGCGAGGCGGATAGGCCGGAGCCTGCGCCGACGATGAGAGCGGAGGAGTAACTCATGGTGACATTCCATGACCATTGCTGCTGGATGCAGCACAACATCATTCTGGTGAGGTTGGCAACGAGCGAATAAAGGACAGCCACCGGGCCGAAAGCCTCAACCCACCCTCATCCTGAGGCGGCGCGAAGCGCCATCTCGAAGGATGGGGGCGGCCCTCATGGTTCGAAACGCGCTCCTGCGGAGCGCTCCTCATCATGATGCCGGGAGAGGCAAATTATGTTCAGCAGTTCGATGAATCCTCACATCCTAAACACACCAAACCTTGTCTCCTCCACCGGCGCGTTGAGCGCCGCGCTGAAAGCCAAGGCCAGCACGCGGCGCGTTTCGCTCGGCGCGATGATGCCGTCGTCCCATAGCCGCGCGGTCGCGTAATAGGGATTGCCCTCGGCCTCATACTGATCGCGGATCGGCGCTTTGAACTCCTCCTCTTCGACCTCGGACCACTTGCCGCCGCCTGCCTCGATGTTGTCGCGCTTCACGGTCGCAAGCACTGACGCGGCCTGCTCGCCGCCCATAACCGAGATGCGCGCATTCGGCCAGGTGAACAGAAAGCGCGGCCCGTAGGCGCGCCCGCCCATGCCGTAGTTGCCCGCCCCGTACGAGCCGCCGACGATCACCGTGATCTTCGGCACCTGCGCGTTGGCCACCGCCGTCACCATCTTGGCGCCGTCCTTTGCGATGCCGCCAGCCTCGTACTCGCGGCCGACCATGAAGCCGACGATGTTCTGCAAGAACAGCAGCGGAATGCGCCGCTGGCAGCACAGCTCGATGAAATGCGCGGCCTTCAGCGCGCTCTCCGAGAACAGAATGCCGTTGTTTCCGAGGATGCCGACTGGCATTCCGTGCAAATGAGCGAAGCCCGTCACCAGCGTGGTGCCGTAGAGCGCCTTGAACTCGTCGAACTCGGACGCGTCCACCAGCCGCGCGATCACCTCGCGGATGTCGTATTGCTTCTTGAGGTCCAC
>DASXOK010000077.1:0-13965 GCA_036494425.1 Pseudolabrys sp. | reverse complement strand
TGGCGATCCACAGCACGAGCGATGCGAGCGCCTTCTCGTCGTAGTGCCTGGCGGCTTCGTTCCAGACCTTGTCCGGCACCGGATCGGACGAGTCGCTCAAACGTGTCATTGCCTCACTGAGCGCGAGCGCCGCACGTTCGGCGTCGGTGAAGTACGGTGCCTCGCGCCAGGCCGACACCGCGAAGAGCCGCTCGTCGGTCTCGTCGGCTTCTTGGCGTCCTTGGCGCCGTAATCGATACAGACGCTGCAGCCGTTGATCTGGCTCGCGCGCAGGTGGACACGCGCGAGCGTCTGCGCCGGCGCGCCGCCGCTCTATACGGCGGGATACAGAGCCTGAAGCGCCTTCGTCGCATCGGGAATGATGCCTGCGGGATTTTTCATGCGTGCTTGCATTGGTGGTCTCCGTCATGTGGTCCTTGGAACCCGGAGGTTGCGCTACCGGGTTTTGTCTTTGACGTTGCCGGTCCCGTGCCTTTTCCTTGTCACATCGGCCGAGGCCGTTCGTCATGGCTATGACGGGCCGCGACGGAAGGATGTGACCGATGCACGAGACAAAATTTCTGGCCGAACGATTCGAAAGTAATCGCAACCACTTGCGGGCAGTCGCCTACCGCATGCTCGGTTCGGCGAGCGAGGCCGAGGACGCCGTCCAGGAAGCCTGGCTGCGGCTCGCGCGCGCCGACGCCAGCGGTGACGAACCTCGGCGGGTGGCTCACCACGGTGGTGGCGCGCGTGTGCCTCGACGTGCTGCGCGCGCGCAAGGCGCGGCGCGAGGAACCGATGGGCCCGCCGGTGCCCGAGCCAATCGACGGCGACGAGCACAGTCCGGAGCACGAGCGGCTGCTCGCCGATTCGGTCGGGCTGGCGCTGCTCGTCGTGCTCAATACGCTGACGCCGGCCGAGCGCGTGGCGTTCGTGTTGCATGACATGTTCGATCTTCCGTTCGAGGAGATCGCGCCGATCGTCGGACGCTCGCCGACCGCGGCCCGGCAGCTTGCCAGCCGCGCGCGGCGGCGGGTGCAAGGCGCGCAGCCGGCGTCCGATGCCGATCTCACCCGCCAGCGCGACGTCGTCGACGCGTACCTCGCGGCGGCGCGCAACGGCGATTTCGATGCACTGCTCGCGGTGCTCGATCCGGATGTCGTCTTCCGCGCCGACCCTGTCGCAGTGCGCATGGGCGGACACGCGGAAATCCGCGGCGCGGCCGCGGTGGCCGAGACGTTCAAGGGTCGCGCGCAGGCCGCCAAGCCGGCGCTGGTCGATGGCGAGATCGGCATTGCAGTGGCCTTCGGCGGGCGCTTGCGCATTGTGCTCGTGCTGACCATGACGGACGGCAAGATCGCCGAGATCAACGCCATTGCCGATTCCGAGCGCCTCAGGCAATTCGATGTGACCGCGCTCGATTGAAACTCGTGCCCAAGGTAGCCGGCAACTGCTAGGATAAGGATTCCTGCTCGAAGTGCGCGAGGGCGCGCAGTTGCACCGGCGAAGCCTGCGCGCGCAACGCGTGCTCATAGGCGCAGAGCACGGCATTGACCATGCCCTCGACGCAGAAGGAGGCGGCGATGTTCTGCCGCAAGGTGCGCGCGTCGCGTTCCGCCGCGGCGGGATTGTCCATCACCGCAGCGATCGCCTGCGCCAGCGCAGCAGCATCGGCGGGAGGCACCAGCCGGCGCGCCTGTGGGCCGAAGATCTCCGGGATGCCGCCGACATTCGTCGCGGTCAGCGGCTTCGCCGCGGCGGCTGCCTCGAGCACGACATAAGGCAGCGACTCCGCGCGCGACGGCACGACCATGATGCAGCCGCGCGCCAGCGCCGCGCGCGCCGGCATCGGCCGCTCGAAACGCACGGCGTCGCGCAGTCCATGCGCGACAGCGAGATCGCGGAAGTAGTCCTTATCGGGCCCGTCGCCGACGATGGTCGCGGTCACCGCACGGCCGTCGGCATGCATGCGCGCGATTGCTTCTATGAGCACATCGACGCCCTTCAACTCGCGCAGTTCGCCGAGGAAGACGAGATCGGTGGCGCCGTCCGCGAGCGCAATCGGTTCATGCTCCGCCGCCGAGACGCCATTGTGCACGACGCGCATGGTGCCACGCGGCTCGCCGACCTTTCGCAGGAAGGTCGCGTGGCTGAATTCGCTCTCGAACAGATAGAGATTGCCGCGGTTGAGCATCAGCCGCTCGAGCAGCAGATGCAATTTTTTGCCGATGCCGTCGTGCAAGCTGCCGCCGTGCGGCGTGTAGCCGCGCACGGTGCCGCGCGGCGCCGGCACGAGGCGCGCGAGCGCGCCGCCCTTGGCGCCGTGGCCGTGGATGACGTCCGCATGGGTCTGCTTGAGCAAAGCTGAAACGCGCGACAACGTCGCGAGATCGGACAGGGATGGTTCACGGCAGATCGGAATGCGCGTGAGGCCGAGCGCGAGCTTGGGCGCCAGCGCGTCGAGTATCTCACTTGAACGCGCATTGCCCGCTACGCTGTCTGCGATGATGCCGACGCGATGACCGCGCGCGATCTGGCCCTGCGCCAGATCCACGACGTGGCGGAACAACCCGCCAACTGGCGCGCGAAAAATATGCACGATGTTGAGGCGCGACTGACGCAACACAATGACCCCCCGCATGACCCGGGAGCCAATCAAGCAGAGTGGGCTAAATTTCGCGTAAAGATTTGGGTTGCAATTGGCTGGGTATGCCACGAAAGCCGCGGCAAAACGGCGCGTTTTGGCGGCAAAAACGCCCGGCAAGCATGCTGCCGGGCGCATTTTTCTTACATTTGACAGCTGTGATTAATCAAGCCCGGCCGCCCGAAAGGAGATGCAGCTTGCGCCGCGGCTCCGCGGTGGCAATGAGCGCGTGATAGACCTCGATGTAATCATTCGCCATGCGCCGCGCGGTGAACCGTTGCTCGAAGCAGCGCCGGATGCGCTGGCGCGACAACTGCGGCAGCAGATCGACGGCGGCGATCGCGCCCGCTTCGTCATCCACCACGAAACCCGTGAGGCCATCCTCGATGACCTCCGGGATGGCGCCATGATTGAAGGCGATGACCGGCGTGCCGCAAGCCATGGCTTCGATCATGATCAAGCCGAACGGCTCCGGCCAATCGACCGGCGCCAGCAGCGCGATCGCGCCGCTCAGGAAATCCGATTTCTCTTTATCGCTGATCTCGCCGATGAATTCGACGCCGCCGCCTTCCAGCATCGGCGCGATGTCCTGCTCGAAATAGTCGCGGTCGACGCGATCGACCTTGGCGGCGATCTTCAACGGAATGCCGCACTGACGCGCGATGCGGATCGCACGGTCGACGCGTTTTTCCGGCGCGATGCGGCCGAGGAATGCGAGATACGATGGCTTGACCGCGCGCGCCTCGAGCATCCGCTCGGGCAGCCCGTGATGAATTGTGCGCATCCAGCGGGCCTGCGGCTTGTAGGCGCGCTGGGCATCCGAGATCGCGATCACCGGCACCGACGAGAATGTGTCGAACAGGATCTCGTGTTCCGGCAGGTCGAGACGGCCGTGCAGCGTGGTGATGAACGGCGTCGATTCCTGCGAGAAGATCGAGAAGGGGAAGTAGTCGAGATGGAAGTGCAGGATGTCGAACTCATCCGCACGCCGGCGCACGTGCTCCAGCATCGTCATGTGCAACGCGTTCTGGTCGCGCACCGAACTGTCGAAACGCAGCGCGCGCGGCCACAATGCTTCCAGATTTGCGGAGGTTTCCGAGTCGCCGCTCGCGAACAAGGTGACGTCGTGACCAAGCGCTACGAGTTCCTCTGTCAACCAGTGGACGACACGTTCGGTGCCGCCGTAGAGCTTCGGTGGGATCGCTTCGACCAATGGAGCTACTTGCGCAATGCGCATTTTCAAGTCCTCTGCTGTTTCGAAGAAAACACTGGCTGAAGCCCCACTCAGTCCCGCCCTCGGTCACAACAACTTTCCGAGAACGATGTTCCGAACTTTCCGGGCAGGGCCCGCGTTCTGAACTGACGATGCATTGTGAGCACAGTGCGTCGCAATTAACCCCAAAATCGGAATCATGTTCAGCAGTGCCCCATCGGCAACACCACCCCAGCGAAAGTCATATGAACAACATCAGTGTACTGGCCACCCGCCCTTTCGCGTTCATGTTCCGCTATGTGCGCATGCATCCGGCCGCGCATACTGTCATCTTGCTGACTGTTTTGGCGGCAGTCGCGTGTTCCGTTACCGCGCAATACGGCATCAAGTTCCTCGTTGACACATTATCGACACCAAATGTTTCGTCGTCCCATGTGTGGTTTGCATTTGCCGTACTCGCGTCGCTCATAGCAGCCGACAATCTGCTGTGGCGTGTCGCCGGTTGGATCGCCGGCAAAACATTTGTCGAGGTAACAGGCGACGTGCGCCGCGACCTGTTCCGCCATCTGACCGGGCATGCGCCGAGTTTCTTCGCCGATCGGTTGCCGGGAACTTTGACCAGCCGGGTCAGCGCCACGTCCAACGCGGTCTATACGGTCGAGAACATGTTCATCTGGAACGTGCTGCCACCTTGCGCGGCGACGGTGGCGGCTATCGCGCTGGTCTTTAGCATCAGCACGCCGATGGCGCTGGGCCTGACAGCAGTGGCCGGCGTGCTGGTCGTGTTCATGTTCCGCATGGCCGCGGCCGGGCGGCCGCTGCACCACGAATATGCCGACAAGGCCGCGAACGTCGACGGCGAAATGATCGACGTGATCGGCAATCTCCCGCTGGTCTGGTCGTTCGGCGGCACCGCGCGTGAGCATCATCGCTTCGATGGCGTCGTCGATCAGGAGATCAACGCACGCTATCGCAGCGTTCTTTATCTCGAGAAGCTGCGCGTCACCCACGCCGTCATCACCATCATCCTCGCGATTGGATTGTTCGCCTGGGCGATCCTGTTGTGGCAGCACGGACAGGCGACGACGGGCCAGGTGGTGCTGGTGTGCACGCTGGGCTTATCGGTGCTCCACGCGACGCGCGACCTCGCGGTGGCTCTCGTCGATATCACGCAACACATGGCGCGCTTCACCGAAGGATTGGCGACGCTGCTTGTGCCGCATACCTTGCGCGATCATCCGGCGGCGGAGCACTTCACGCACTTGGGCGAGCCGATCACTTTCGAGCATGTGTCATTCCATTATCCGGACCGCAGCCACGTGTTCACCGACTTCAATCTGCGCATCGAACCGGAGCAGCGCGTCGGCCTGGTCGGCCCTTCGGGCGGCGGCAAGTCGACGATCTTCGCCCTGCTCCAGCGCTTCTACGATGTGCAGGGCGGCCGCATCACCATCGGCGGCCAGGACATCGCTCGCGTGACGCAGGAAAGCCTGCGTGCGTCGCTGGCGATGGTGCCGCAGGACATCTCGCTGTTCCATCGCACGCTCTTGGAGAACATCCGCTACGGCCGACCGGAGGCGAGCGACGAGGAGGTGGAGGAAGCGCTCGCGGCCGCACGCTGCACCGACTTCATCGATACGTTGCCGCAGGGCGTTCATACTCTGGTCGGCGACCGCGGCGTGAAATTCTCGCCCGGGCAACGGCAGCGCATCGCGATTGCGCGCGCGTTCCTCAAGGATGCGCCGATCCTGCTGCTCGACGAAGCGACCTCGGCTCTGGACAGCGAGTCCGAGGAAGCGATACGGCAGGCGCTCGACCGGCTGATGCGCGGGCGCACGGTGGTGGCCATCGCACACCGGCTATCAACGTTGCGGAATTTCGACCGCATCGTGCTCTTGCGCGGCGGCGGCATTTTGGAAGACGGCCACCCGGAGAAGCTATTGCGGCATGGCCGCGCCTTCCGCGAGATGGTGGAGCGGCAGACGATGAACGTCGCGTAAATTTTCTTCGCCGAACGTCCGTCGCGACAAATCATTCCGCCGTCAGCACGCGGCCTTTCGTCTCCGGCAGCAGCATCGCCGCGACGATGAGCAGCCCGTAGGCGATCAGCGCAAATACGCCGATCGACTGGCCGAGCGGCAGCTTGGCGCTCAGCATGCCGACGAACAACGGATTGAGCGCCGCAATGCCGCGTCCAAAATTGTAGGCGAAGCCCTGCCCCGATCCGCGCATGCGGGTCGGGAAGAGTTCCGTGAGGAACGGCCCCATCCCCGAGAATATTCCCGACGCGAAGAATCCAAGCGGAAAGCCGAGATAGAGCATCATCGTGTTGTCGACTGGCAGCTGCGTATAGACGATCACGGTGACGATCGAGCACACCGCGAACAGGATAAAGTTCGCTCGGCGGCCGATGCGGTCGGTAAGCCAGGCGCTGACCAGGTAGCCGACGAACGAGCCGACGATGATGACTGCGAGATAACCGCCGGTGCCGAGCACCGTAAGCTTGCGCTCGGTGCGCAGGAAGGTCGGCAGCCAGGTGGTGATGGCGTAGTAGCCGCCTTGCGCGCCGATGCTCAGGACGCAGGTCAGGATGGTCGTGCGGATGATCTGCGGCGAGAAGATCTCCAGGAAATTCGCCTGCTTGCCGGCGGCATCGAGATTCTTCTGCGTCTGCGCGAACACCTTCGGCTCATCCACCATGCGCCGGATAAAGAACACCAGCAGCGCCGGCGCGAGCCCGACCCAGAACAGCGCGCGCCAAGCCGTCTCCTGCGGAAATACGCTGAAGAACAGCGTCGCCATGATCGCGGCGATCCCCCAACCTACGGCCCAGCCGCTTTGCATGGCGCCGACCGCCTTGCCGCGATGCTCTGCGCGGATCACTTCGCCGACGAGGACGGCAGCCGCCGCCCATTCGCCGCCGAAGCCGAAACCCATCAAGGCGCGGCAGAGAATGAGCTGCGTATAGCTCTGCGCAAAGCCGGTGAGAAAAGTGAAGACGGCGAACCAGGCGATGGTGATCTGCAAGGTTCGCACGCGGCCGAAGCGATCCGACAGCGCGCCGGCGAACCAGCCGCCAAAGGCCGACGCGAGCAAGGTCGATGTGCCGATGAGGCCGGCATCGGCATTGCTCAGTGCGAAGGCGGCGATGATGGCGGGAATAGCGAAGCTGTAGATCTGCACGTCCATCGCGTCGAGAACCCAGCCGCCCGTGCAGGCCCAGAACGCGCTTTGCTCGCGCGACGTCATTTGCGCGTACCAGCGGGTCGGATGGTGTTCGTCTGTCCTCACAGCTTCCGTTGTCATTGCCGGCGTCCCTCACTCAAAGCGCGCTGCGCTTTTGTCGTCGCCCTCGTCCAGGGAAAGCTTGCCGTTCCGGGCGCAGCGCTGCAAGTCTCGTCTCCGCTTTGGCGGAGACGACGCGGACGCTCAGGGGACGACGGAACCGGACAGCGGGCCGCGATTACTGCTTCTTGTACGCCGCGATCACCGCCTCGCCTTCCGGGCCTGCCTTCTTGAGCCAGTCGGCGGTCAACTGCTCGCCGACCTTCTTCAGGCCAGCCTGCAGGGTCGGGCTCGGCTCTTCGACCTTCATGCCGTGCGACTTGAGCTGGTCGAGATACCAGCCGCTCTTGTCTTCCCATAGCTTCCAGCCGCGCGCCTCGGCGGTGGCCGCGGCCTTGAGCAGCGCCGCCTGCGTCGGCTTGTCGAGCGCGTCGATGGCCGCCTTGTTGACGAAGGTGATGTTTTTCGGGATCCAGGCCTGCGTGTCGTAGAAGTAGCTCATCGACTCCCAGGCCTTGCTGTCGTAGCCGGTGGCTGCCGACGTCATGAACGAGGTGACGACGCCGGTCGCCAGTGCCTGCGCCAGCTCCGCCGCCTGCACGGTCACCGACTGCGCGCCGACCAGTTCGCCGATGCGCGCGGTGCCGACATTGTATGCGCGCCACTTGAGGCCCTTCATGTCGTCGACCGAATTGAGCACCTTCTTCGCGTAGATGCCCTGCGGCGCCCATGGCACCGCGAACAGCAGCATCAGCCCTTGCGACTCAAGCTTCTTCTCGATCGCCGGCTTCGAGGCCGCATAGAGCTTCTTGGACTCCGCAAAGCTGGTGGCGAGAAACGGCACCACGTCCACGCCGTAGATCGGGCTCTCATTCTCGTGCAGCGAGATCAGCACCTCGCCGATCTGCGCTTGTCCGGTCTGCACCGCGCGCTTGATGTCGGGTGCCTTGAACAGCGACGCGTTCGGATGAACGGTGATCTGCAATTTGCCGTCCGTGGCGTCCGCAACGTCCTTGGCGAACATCGTCAGGTTCTGGCTGTGCGGATTGTCGATTGGATACGCGGCCGGAAGATTCCATTTGGTTTGGGCCGACGCCGGCTGCACCGCAAGCACCGCGGCACCTGCGGCCAACAACAAATTACGAATGTTGAACATCTGTCGCCTCTTGGTTCGAATGAAACTCAGCCCGGATAAACCCCAATTGCGGGAAGCCTAGCAGGAAAAGTGCTGCCCTCAACTCGGCGGAAACGCCAGATGCGGCAAGAACAACACGATCTCGGGAAACCCCGTGATGATGAACACCGCGGCCAGCAGCAGGACGAAGAACGGAAACGCCGCGCGCGCCACGGTGAAGGTGTCGCGCCCACTCATGTTCTGCAGAACGAACAAATTGAAGCCGACCGGCGGCGTGATCTGCGCCATCTCGACATGGATGACGAGGTAGACCCCGAACCAGATGAGATCGAGCCCGGCCTGCTGGATCATCGGCAGCACGATGACCATCGTCAGCACGATCATCGAGATGCCGTCGATGAGACAACCCAAGATGATGTACATCACGCTCAGATACAGCGCGAGCATGCCGGGCGTGAGATGCTGGCCCTTCACCCACTCCGCCAGCGCCGCCGGAATGCCGGTATAGGCCATGGCCGCCGTGGTATAGGCAGCGCCCGCCAGGATGAACATGATCATGCAAGTGAGGCGTGTCGCGCTCATCACGCTCTCAAGGAACGTCTTGCGATTGAGCGTGCCGCTCCACCAAGCCAGCAGCAAGGCGCCGGTGACACCCCAGGCCGCGCATTCGGTCGCGGTCGCGAAGCCGAGCACCAGCGCGAAGAACACCGCCAGGATCAAGAGCAGGCAGGGAATGAGCTTGGTCGATGCCTCGAGCTTCTTGCGGAACGGCGTCGGCGGATCGCGCGGCGGAATCTTGCCCGGATTGAGCAGCGACCACAGGATGATGTAGCCGGAGTACAGCGCCATCACGAGCAGGCCCGGCAGGAAGCCGCCGAGGAAGACCTGCAACACAGAGACGTTGGCGGTGACGGCATAGACCACCATCGGAATCGACGGCGGGATCAGCAGGCCCAGCGTGCCGGAACCGGCGAGCGAGCCGAGGCTGATGCCCTTGTCGTAGCCGCGCTTGTCGAGCTCGGGCAGCGCGATCTTGCCGATGGTCGCGCAGGTCGCGGCCGAGGAGCCTGACACCGCCGCGAAAATGCCGCAGCCGACCACGTTCACATGCACGAGTCGCCCCGGCAGCCATTGCAGCCACGGCGAAAGGCCGCGGAACATCTCCTCGGAGAGCCGTGTGCGGAACAGGATCTCGCCCATCCAGATGAACAGCGGCAGCGCGGCCAGCGTCCACGAAGCGCTCGCGCTCCACACCGTCGTCGCCAGCACCGCGCCGACCGGCACGCTGGTGGTGAGCAGCATTGCGATAAGCCCGATCAGCCCGAGCGCGACCGCGATCCACACGCCGCTCGACAGGATGACGACGAGAACGCCGAGCAGAATGAGCGAGAGATTCACGAGACCGAAATCGTGCATCAGCCGCCTCCCCCGGCGGCAATGCGCTCGACGAATTCGTCGGGCGAGGACGGCGGCTCCTTTTCGTAGGTCGGCTTGTTGCCCTTGAGGACGTGGACCATCTCGTCGACCAGCGCGACGGCAAGGATGGCGAGGCCGCCGCTGTAGCCAAGTTGTGGGATCCACAGCGGCACCGAGAGCACGCCCTGCGCCATGTCGTTGAAGCGGAACGAGTCGTAGGTCATCGATATCGCGCTCCACGTGAAGTAGAGCGTGAAGGCGGTCGAGATGCCGAGCGCGGCGATTTCGAGGAGCCAGCGCTTCCGGCCCGTGACCTGCTCGATCAGCACGCCGACGCGGATGATCTCGCCCTTCTTGAAGGTGTGTGCGAGGCCGAGGAAGGCCATCGCCGCCATGCACCAGGAGGCGAAGTCGTCGCCGGCGGGGACATTGAACCCGAACTGCCGGCCGACGGACATGAACATCATGATGCCGAAGATGAGCACCAGGAAGGCGCCGGCGGCATAGCCGGCGAAGAGATAGAGCCGACCGAGAAGCGTCCGCACCATTCTGACCCCTTGCGGCATGATGGCTTTTGCCGTGGGCCACACGCAATAGGTTTTGTCGAGGTGGGGGCCGGACTTTTGGATAGAGGCGCGCGAGCGGGCTTGTCTTGTCCCCGATGAGCCGGACATAGTGCGCCCCTCCTCCTTCTAGGCGTGAGACATGCCCGCAAAAACTTCTCCACAACTTTGGGACTTCTGGATCGACCGTGGCGGCACCTTCACCGACGTCGTCGGCCGGCGGCCGGACGGCACGCTGGTGGCGCACAAGCTGCTCAGCGAGAACCCCGAGGCCTATGCCGACGCCGCGGTGCAGGGCATCCGCGATCTCCTGGGGCTGAAAGCGGGCGAGCCCATCCCGGTTGGGCGCGTGAATGCCGTGAAGATGGGCACCACGGTGGCCACAAATGCCTTA
Source organism: Pseudolabrys sp. (assembly GCA_036494425.1). Taxonomy (GTDB): domain Bacteria; phylum Pseudomonadota; class Alphaproteobacteria; order Rhizobiales; family Xanthobacteraceae; genus Pseudolabrys. The sequence continues at coordinate 3,333 of DASXOK010000077.1, read as the reverse complement.
CTTGAGCGCAAAGGCGACCGCACGCTGCTGGTGATCACCAAGGGTTTCCGCGATGCGCTGAAGATCGGCTATCAGGCGCGGCCGAAGATCTTTGCCAAGCAGATCATCAAGCCGGACATGCTCTATGAGCGCGTCGCCGAGGTGGACGAGCGCGTGCGCGCCGACGGCACCGTGGAGAAGGAACCCGATCTCACCGCCGTGCGCGCGGAGCTCGAAGCCGCGAAGGCGGATGGCATCGACGCGGTCGCCATCGTGTTCATGCATGCCTATCGCTTCCCCGAGCACGAGAAGCGCGTCGCGGCGCTCGCGCGCGAGATGGGTTTCGCGCAGGTGTCCGTGAGCCATGAGGTGTCGCCGCTGATCAAGCTGGTCGGCCGCGGCGACACGACGGTAGTCGATGCGTATCTCTCGCCGATCCTGCGGCGCTATGTGGCGCAAGTCGCGGGCGAGATGCAGGGTGGTGCGCTCTCTTCCCCCTCCCCTGGAGGGGGAGGTGAAGAAAGCATCCGCTTGATGTTCATGATGTCGTCGGGCGGGCTCACCGCCGCCGAACTGTTCCAAGGCAAGGACGCGATCCTGTCCGGACCTGCGGGCGGCGTGGTCGGCATGGCGGAGACCGGCAGGGAGGCCGGCTTCGACCGGCTCATCGGCTTCGATATGGGCGGCACCTCGACAGACGTGTCGCACTTCGACGGCGAGTACGAACGCACCTTCGAGACCGACGTGGCCGGCGTGCGCATGCGCGCGCCGATGATGCTCATTCATACGGTCGCCGCCGGCGGCGGGTCGATCCTGCATTACGATGGCGCGCGCTTCCGCGTCGGGCCGGACTCGGCGGGCGCCAATCCCGGACCGAAGTGCTACCGGCGCGGCGGCCCCCTCGCCGTCACCGACGCCAATGTAATGGCGGGCAAGTTGCTTCCCGACTTCTTCCCGAAAATTTTCGGTCCGCACCAGGACCAGCCGCTCGATGCCGACGCTGTGAAGAGTGCCTTCGCCGGCATGGCCAAGGACGTCGGCGGCAAGTCACCGGAAGAAATCGCCGACGGCTTCATCAAGATCGCAGTCGAGAACATGGCCAATGCGATCAAGAAGATTTCCGTGCAGCGCGGCTATGACGTGACGCGCTACGTGCTCAACTGCTTCGGCGGCGCCGGCGGCCAGCACGCGTGCCTCGTCGCCGACGCGCTCGGCATGACCAAGGTGCTGATCCATCCGTTCTCGTCATTGCTATCCGCCTACGGCATGGGCCTCGCCGACATCCGCGCCACGCGCGAGCAGGCGATCGAATTGCCGCTCGGCACCAAGGCGCTGGCGGCGCTCAAGCGCACCGGCGGCAAGCTCGGCAAAGACGCAAAGGCCGAAGTCGTCGGCCAGGGCGTCCCCGCAGCCAAGATCAAGGTGATTGTGCGCGCGCATGTCCGCTACGCGGGCACCGACACGGCGCTGGTGGTGACCGCCGGTACCGCCGCGGCGATGACGCGCGCCTTCGAGAAGGCGCACAAGGCGCGCTTCGGCTTCATCGACCGCTCGAAGCAGATGGTGATTGAGGCTGTGTCGGTGGAAGCGGTCGGCGGCGGCGCCAAGTTTAACGAGAAGGCGGTGCGGCGCTCGAACGCAGCGCTGCCGAAGCCGGCCAGGAAGACGCAATTTTTCTCGCAAGGCGAATGGCACAAGGCCAACGTCTACACGCGCGACCAACTCAAGCCCGGCTCCAAGGTAAAAGGCGCGGCCATCATCATCGAGCCGCATCAGACGATCGTGGTCGAGCCCGGCTGGCAGACTGAGCTCACCGCCAAGCACCACCTCGTGCTCACGCGCACAAAGGCGCTCAAGCGCACGCATGCCATCGGGACGCATGCCGACCCGGTGATGCTCGAGGTGTTCAACAACCTGTTCATGTCCATCGCCGAACAGATGGGCGTGTCGCTGCAGAACACCGCCTACTCGGTGAACATCAAGGAGCGGCTCGACTTCTCCTGCGCGGTCTTCGCGCATGACGGCACACTGGTCGCCAACGCGCCGCACATGCCGGTGCATCTCGGCTCCATGGACCGCGCAGTCGAAACCATCATCCGCGAGAACAAGGGCAAGATCGCCCCCGGCGATGTCTACGCGATCAACGCGCCCTATAACGGCGGCACCCATCTGCCCGACATCACGGTGTGCACGCCGGTATTCGACGACAAGAAGAAAAGCATCCTCTTCTGGGTCGCCTCGCGCGGGCATCACGCCGACGTCGGCGGCATCTCGCCCGGCTCGATGTCGCCGAACGCGACCACCATCGAGCAGGAAGGTGTGCTGTTCGACAATTTCAAACTGGTGGACCGCGGCCGCTTCCGCGAGAAGGAGCTGACAGCGGCGCTGACCGGCGCGAAATATCCGGCGCGCAATCCGGTGCAGAACATCAACGACATCAAGGCGCAGATCGCGGCCAACGAAAAGGGCGTCGCCGAGTTGCGCAAGATGGTGGCGCTGTTCACCATGCCGGTGGTGAAGGCCTACATGCAGCACGTGCAGGACAACGCGGCCGAGAGCGTGCGGCGCGTGATCGACCGGCTGCACGATTCGGAATTCAGCTCCGAGATGGACCAGGGCACCGTGATCAAGGTGAAGATCACGGTGGACAAGAAAAAGCGCGAGGCCACCGTCGACTTCACCGGCACCAGTGCGCAGCAGCCGACCAACTTCAACGCCCCGGAGCCGGTGACACGCGCAGCAGTGCTCTACGTGTTCCGCGTGATGGTTGACGACGACATCCCGATGAATGCCGGCTGCCTGCGGCCGATCAACATCGTCATCCCCAAGCATTCGATGCTGACGCCGGAATATCCGGCCGCCGTCGTCGCCGGCAATGTCGAGACCTCTCAGGCGGTGACCAACACGCTGTTCGGTGCGCTCGGCGCTCTGGCCGCCGCGCAAGGCACCATGAACAACCTCAACTTCGGCAACGCGAAGTATCAGTACTACGAGACGATCTGCTCCGGCTCGCCGGCCGGCCCCGGCTTCAACGGCACTGACGCCGTGCACACGCACATGACCAACACGCGGCTCACCGATCCGGAGGTGCTGGAATTCCGCTATCCCGTGGTGCTGGAAGACTTCCACATTCGTGTGGGGTCTGGCGGCAAGGGCAAATGGCACGCCGGCGACGGCATCCGCCGCACCATCCGCTTCCTGGAGAAGATGGACTGCACCATCCTCTCGGGTCATCGCCGCGTGCGGCCCTTCGGCCTCGAAGGCGGCGAGGCCGGTCAGGTCGGCGAGAACTGGGCGCGGCGGAAGGACGGCACGATGGAGCAGCTCAAAGGCGCCGACGAGACCGTGATCGAC
>DASXOK010000076.1:0-3006 GCA_036494425.1 Pseudolabrys sp. | reverse complement strand
CGAAATTCCCCGACCATATCGGGCCGCACCAACCCGCCGATGGATTTCGACTCCGAGTTACCCGACCGGAACCAAGGATTCTCGTTCGAAAGTCTGTCCAGCGACCGCACGAGACAGGCGCAGGATGACGGCGTCAGCGAGGCCGCATCGCCATAGGTCAAAACACCATAGGGGTCCGCCTCGATGAGTGCGTCGGCCTGCTCGGGCAGATGAACAGCGAGCCAAGCATGGAGGCCGCGCAACTCCGCCGCCGGATGCCCATCGACACCCATCAAGGCAACCACACAGCCGAAGGGCAGACCCGCACGGACCCGTGCCGCGAGGAATTCAGCCGCAAGGAATTCCGCCGTCGTGCGGTGCGCATAGACCACCCGATACACGGCCCGCGAGCGATGCTACGCGTCAGTGACGGCTGCTAGGTCGTCAGCCGCAAAAGACGATGATCTGGCGACTCAATCAGGGCAATCAGGCGCTTGCAGAAAATTTTGCGCCCGACCTGCGCCCTAGACTTAGTATTTTTTATCTGTTGATGGACTGTTGACCCGCACAGGAGCACTGTGCAACTAACTGATTTGTCGATGATTTTCGCGTTGCAGAGAATGGAGCGGGTGAAGGGAATCGAACCCTCGTCATCAGCTTGGAAGGCTGTTGCTCTACCATTGAGCTACACCCGCGAGACTCGGCCAGTATTTAGCAGAGCCGCCCCCGCCTCACACAAGCCCGTTGTCTTGCGGAAGAGATGCGATCGCGGCCGGCCAAGCCAAGGCGCCGCGAGGCGCCATGTCTGGTGTAGAGGTGATTGTCGAATAATGCCGCCGTGTCAACGGTCTATGCCACAGGCGCGGAAAAATTGAGCCGTTGCGGCACTCCGCCGCTATTTGGTCACCACGATGCGGATTTTCTTCGAGACGACGACCGGCTTGAACAGCCGGTGCTCGGCATCGCCCAATACAAGTTGGAGTGTATGCGGCCCGGGCGGCAGTTCGAGCCGGGTTTCGGTCAGGCCGCCGCCGAAGTGCAGATGGTTCTTGTCCGATGGGATCGGCTCGTTCGGGTCGAGCGGCGCGTTCACATCGACCAGCAAATGATGATGGCCGACATTCGGAGCGGCGTCGCCGGCGCGCGTTACGCCCATGTTGCGCAGTCCGAAGCGCACCCAGAATGGGCTTTTGACCCGTTCGCCGTCATTCGGCCAGATGATGTAGAGATAGGCGTCGGACGGCGCCGCCGTCTGCGCCGCAGCGGCCACGGGCATCACCATCGCCGCCAACAGCAGCGTACGCCGCGTGATCATCATCTCAGTTTGCTCCGTTGCGGACGATGCGCAATCCGTTGGCCGGATAGCGGACGCTGGGGTCGTAGTGATTGCGGCTCGCAGAGCGAAGGTCGGCGGCGTCGTTGAGCCAGGAGCCGCCGCGCAAGACGCGCTCGCGGCAATTCGGGGCGTCCCAGGATGAGCCGTCCTTCGGTGCGCCCTGATAGTCCCTGTGCCAGCAGTCCGACACCCACTGCGCGACGCCACCGGCCATGTCGTAGAGACCGAAGGGATTCGGCGCGAAGCTGGCGACTTTCATAGGCACGCGCGCGTTGGACTGATCGCCGCAATCCTTGCAGTTCGCCACTCCGGGCACGACCTGGTTGCCCCACCAGAATTTCGTGGCGGCGCCGGCGCGCGCCGCGTATTCCCATTCGGCCTCGGTGGGGAGCCGATATTTCTTGTTGGTGAGCCCCGACAGCCACGTCACGAATTGCTGCGCGTCGGTCCAGCTCACATTGTGCACAGGCATCTCGTCGCCGCCGCTCGGAACGTAGGTGCAGGCCTTCGCGGCCACGCATTGCTTCCATTCGCCAATGGTGACCGGAAGCCGTCCGATCGCGAACGGCGGCACGGTGACCTGATGCATCGGCTTTTCCGTGGGATCGTCATTGCTGCCCATGGAGAATGCGCCGCCCGGCAAGCTGACCAACTGCGGACACTGCTCGCAGTCGCGAACGATCTCAAAGGGAACGCTCGCCTGCGCCGGCAATTGCGGCGGCTTGATCATGGCAACATGCGGTGACGGTTGCGGCGCCGTTGCCGCTGGCGCTGATTGTTGCGCTGGTGCAGGAGGCGCGGCCGCGGGCGGCGCATTGATCGTCGGTGTCACCTGCGGCGGCGGTGGCGGAGAAGGTGCCGGCGTTGCCAGCGATGGTGCTGGCTGCGGCGCAGGTGCCGGCGGTACCGCTGGCGTTGGTGCGGCGCGATCGACGGCGCGCGGCGGCCCGACGACGGGCGCCAACGGATCGAGGCTCTGCTGCGGCTGCGGGGACGCGCGCGAGGCCAGTTGCTCCCCGCTCTGCGTCGAGCCGCCGGGCCGCGCGTACCAAGCACCGAGTCCTGCAACAACGAGCAGCGCCGCTGCGATGCCCGCCCAAGTGCGATGATGTTTCTTTGCGTGCGCGACGGCTTCCGGATCGGGAAGCACGCGATAGATGCGCACCGGATCGGTGATGTTCTTCAATCTCTCGTCGCCGAGCGACTGATATCCGCAGACGAGCTTGTTCTTGACCTGCTCGTAAACGCCCCCGGAGATGTAAACGCTGCCCGGCTGCGCGAGCGCCTGCACCCGCGCCGCGATGTTCACGCCGTCTCCGTAAATGTCGTCGGAGGCGATGATGACGTCGCCGAGATTGACGCCGATGCGATATTGCAGCCACTGATCTCTCGGCAGCGCTGCGTTGCGCCCCAGCAGACTCTGCTGGATCACGATCGCGCAGCGCACCGCCTCGAGCGGGCTGTCGAAGATGGCGAGGAAGCCGTCGCCGGTATTCTTGATGACGCGCCCGTAGTGCTCGAAGAGAGTTGGCTCGATGATCTCCCGCCGGTAGCGCTTCATGCGCACCAACGTACCCTCCTCATCGATACCAATGAGACGGCAGGAATCCTTGATGTCGGCGGACAGGATCGCCGCAAGTCGCCGCGGACTGCCGCCGTTCTGCGGAGGTGTCGCGTCCGTGGTCATGTCG
>DASXOK010000075.1:0-8150 GCA_036494425.1 Pseudolabrys sp. | reverse complement strand
TTCACAGAGCCACCCCTAGTATCCGCGCTGCCGGCGCCAGAGCAATTGCCATAACGCCTGAGACTGGAGACTTTCACGGCTGTCCGGTTTAATGCTGGCATAGATCGAAGGTCCACTGGCGCTGATCTTTGGTGAGGGGCGGAGGAGGTTCGAGCAGCCGATCGATCGGGCGCCTGTGCATGAGCTTTGCGCGCACCAGGCGAGTGAAGGTGAGCAGACTGTGGACGGTGCGCTGGGTGGCGTGCGCGAGCCGAAGCAGCAGGAAAGCGATCAGGGCGACGGCGATCTGAATGCGCACGGCGTTCTCGGAGCGGCCGATGAAGTGCCTGATCTTGAGCGTCTGCTTGATCCACCGAAAGAACAGCTCGATCTGCCAGCGACGTTTGTAGAGATCGGCGACCTCGGTTGCAGGGGCGTCGAGATCATTGGTGATGATGCGCAAGACCTTTCCGCTCTCGATGCGCACGCGGACTTCCCGGACGGGCTCCTGGAACGGGTTCTTGCGGTTGCGTGCCAGGCGCAGCGGCAGATGGCCGATGCGGTCGGAGAGGATGTTGGAGCCCTCTGCAACGGGGTTCGCAGCCGCTGAGCTTGGTGTTGACCTTCAGCCGGGTCACGATCCGGCAGCCGGCGGCATCGAGATTTGCCCAGAAGCCGTAGTCGTAGTAGCCGAGATCGAAGACGTAAGTGGCTCCTTCCTCAATCGGCATGGCCTTGGCGGCGGTGATGTCGTTGATATTGGCGGCCGTGACCGCAGCGTAGACGGGGCAGGCCGCGTCCGCGTCATAGATGACGTGCATCTTGGCGCCACACACCCCGGTCGAGAATTGCGCCCAGGGCTTGCTCAAGGCGCTCAGACGCAGGCCGCTGGCGTCGATGAGCCGCACGGCTTCGCCGGCCTTGCGCCGCAGACCGCGCGTGACTTGGGCGGTCAGGTGCGTAAACAGGCCGCTGAACAGCTGCCATGGCCGTTGCGCATTGGCATCCGAAAGCGTCGTCCGGGCCACCGCCGTGCTCCCCAGATGGTAGAGCTTCGTCGTGTGGCTCGACAGCGCCGCCTCGATCTCGCGCAGGCTCTGGGCCCCGGACAATTGCGCGTAGATCAGGGCGATCAACTGGCTCTTCGTCGTCAATTGGCGGACGTGCTTGTCGGCATCGTGCTCATCCACAAGCTGAGCGAAGCGGCCCCACGGCATATGCTTCAATACGCCGTGGAACACGCTATTCTGATGCAGCATGGCGTGGCTTCCTTCCGTGTCTTGATCGTCGGCAAAACGTCAAAACCCAGAAGAATCCACGCCATGCGCCTCGTCCACCAAAATTAAACCGGACAGCCGTGGGTCAAGCCCCGCCATGACGAACGATAGGTTGCGGCAGAATTTCTAATTTCTTGCGATGATCTCGTGCTCGCCGCGATGAATGCGCGTCGTGTCGCTGAGCCTGCCGATCACCCGCCGCATCAGGATCGACGGTCTGCGGTTCTTCATGGCGCTGCGCCGGCGGCGGCGCGGGCGCGGCCGCTCGACACGCAACTGCCCGATCCGCGCGAAGGGCTCGCGCAAATTACCCTGATCTTCAACCAGCAGCGGCAATCCGAGCACCTGCGCCCAGCTGCGCCAATCGGCGAGCGCGTCCTCCGCATCCCAGGTGACGAAGAGCGGCAGCACCAGCGATGGGTCCTTATGCGCGAGCACGACCGCGACGCCGTCGGCGCCGCCTTCGCCTGCTATCACGCGCAGCGCGACGCCAGCGAAAGCCGTGAGCGGCATGTTGAGCGCCATGTGCATGCCGCGCACCGAACGGCGCACGACCACACGCTCGCGATGGAGCTCGATATCGCGCACCCGCCCGTCGGCCGCGGCATCGCTCGCCGCGAAACGCACAGGCAGGGCGAACGGGTCGAGCCGCAGCACGCGACTCGACCCGGCGGGGCATCCGCCACTTCGCATTTGACGCCTCAAACTCTCCCGCGCCGGGCTTATGTGCCCAGTCGCACGAGGATCATCGCAGAGAGGCGTCCGAAACCGCTTAATGTTCTGGGTTAACCGAAGGTACCTGGGCTTGCTTTGCCGGCTATGATTGACGCAACCTTGCCATCTATGATTGACGAGGTATTGCCGCCTTTGCGCAAAATGTACGGAACCGGCGGGTTGCGGCGGCAGCGCGGGGGCGCCATTTGACATAAATTCCGTTGCCGCGCGAAGTCGTGCGAACGGACCGACGCTTGCACCGAGACGCTTGTTCCGAGAAGTCAGCACCTAAAAGAGAGCCATTCACGTATGCTCGCACCTGCCAAGTCCCTCTTCGACCAGTCCGCCCTCCTCGATCGCGCCGAGCGCCTGGTGAAGGCCGCGAAGGCTGCCGGCGCCGACGACGCCGATGCGGTGGCGGTGCGCGGAATGTCGCTGTCGATCGAAATCCGCGACGGTGCCGTTGAGGAATCCGAAAGCTCGGAAGGCGATGACATGGGCCTGCGCGTGCTGGTCGGGAAGCGCAGCGCGGTGGTCTCCACCAACGACATGTCGGACAGCGGCACGGCAGCGCTCGCCGAACGCGCGGTGGCAATGGCCCGCGTCGCGCCGGATGACAAATACGCCGGCCTCGCCGACGAGAGCGAGCTCGCGCGCGAATTTCCCGATCTCGATCTCATCGATCGCGCATTGCCGACCGTGGCTGAACTGGAGCAACTCGCGCGCCGCGCCGAAGAGGCCGGCCTCGCGGTGAACGGCGTCGCCAAGTCGGGCGGCGCCTCGGCCTCGGCCGGCATCGGCGGCATGGTGCTGGTAACGAGCCACGGTTTCCGCGGCGCTTATCTCGGCTCAAGTCACGGCGTGTCGATGACTGCGATCGCCGGCGAAGGCACCGGCATGGAGCGCGATTACGATTATTCGTCGGTGCGTCACGCTTCCGACCTGGAGAGCCCGGAGAAGATCGGCCGCACCGCCGGCGAGCGTGCCATCGCACGGCTCAATCCACGCAAGGTGTCGACGCGCAAGGTGCCGGTCGTGTTCGACAAGCGCGTGGCGTCATCGCTGGTTTCGCATCTCTCCAGTGCGGTGAACGGCGCGTCGATCGCCCGCAAGACCAGCTTCCTCAAGGACAAGTTGGGCGAGAAGATTTTCGCCGAAGGCATCCGCATCATCGACGATCCCTTGCGCAAGCGCGGCTTGCGCTCGCATCCCTTCGACGGCGAAGGCGTCGCCGGCAAGAGGCTGGCGCTGATCGACGACGGCGTGCTGCGCTCGTGGATTCTCGACTGCGCCACGGCGCGCGAGCTCGGGCTCAAGACCACCGGCCATGCCAGCCGCGGCGTCTCGTCGGGTCCGTCGCCGAGCCCCAGCAATCTCCATCTTGAAGCGGGCAAGCTCTCGCCGGACGAGCTCATCGCCGACATCAAGGACGGCTTCTACGTCACCGATCTGATCGGCAGCGGCGTGAACATGGTGACCGGCGATTACAGCCGTGGCGCCTCCGGCTTCTGGATCGAGAATGGCAAAAAGACTTATGCCGTGAGCGAGGTCACCGTCGCCGGGCACTTGTTCGATATCTTCCGCACGCTCAAGCCGGCGAACGATCTCGAATTCCGCCACGGCATCAACGCGCCCACGGTGCGACTGGAGGGGCTGACAGTTGCCGGCCAGTGATCGCGCCGCACTGAAGGATAAGCTCGAAACCGTCATGCGCGAGGCGGGCGAAATCGCGCGCGTCACCGCGAGCCGGCCGCTCAAGCACTGGACCAAGGGTCACGACAAGTCGCCGGTGAGCGAGGCCGACATCGCCGTCAACGACCTGCTGCGCTCGCGGCTCTCGGCGCTCACGCCTGGCGCCGGCTGGCTGTCGGAGGAGACCGAGGACAACCTTTCCGAGCGGGACAGGCCGCTGACCTGGATTGTCGATCCAATTGACGGCACCCGCGCGTACATCTCGGGCCGTATCGACTGGACGATTTCGGTCGCTCTGGTCGAGGACGGACGTCCGGCGGTCGCCGCTCTTTATGCGCCAGTGACGGAGGAGATGTTTCTCGGCATCCGCGGTCAGGGCGCCACGCTCAATGGCGAGCCCCTGCGCGCCCCGGACGACGACACGCTAACGGGCGCCAAGATCGCCGGGCCGAAACGCTATCTCGAATGGCTCGAAGGCCTTACCCCCAGCATCCTGCCGCAAGCCAAAGTGCACTCGCTCGCGCTGCGTCTGGCCCGCGTGGCGAATGGGGATTTCGATGCCGCCTTTGCCTCTGGGGGCAGCCACGACTGGGATCTTGCGGCGGCCGATCTTTTGGTGCACGAAGCCGGCGGCCTGCTGACCGACCTTTCCGGCCGGTCGCTGCGCTACAACCGCCCGCATGTCGTGCATGGTGCGCTGGTCGCCGCCGGTCCCATCCGTCACGGCACGCTCATTGCACTGGTGCGCGACCGGATGCCTGAGTTCGCGTAGAGTCCGAGGAAGGGAAGTAAAAAAGAGGCCGTAAGGTCCCTGCTTCGACGTCCAACTTCCGCTGCCGGGGCGTTTTTGTTTGCAAAGGTCCATCGATGTCCGAACCCGGAAAATCAAAACAACTTCTGCACCTTGTCGTTGGTGGCGAGCTTACCGAGCTTGGCGGCACCGAGTTCAAGGATCTCGACAAGGTCGATATCGTCGGCGTCTATCCGAACTACGCCACCGCCTATGTCGCCTGGAAGGCGAAGGCGCAGCAGACCGTCGACAACGCGCACATGCGCTACTTCATCGTTCACCTGCATCGCCTGCTCGATCCCGAGGCCCCCGCAAAACAATAGCCAAGACGGCGACAAACTGCTCCGGGGCAGGCCCGGAGACTGGGCGGCTTCGGACAGGATCGTGCGTAGCGCTGTATAAGACCGTGATGCTAATTCAGTCCGAACCGAATTGTTTGCCGGGGTGCCGATGCCGTTCGTGAAGCGGATCGCCGCCTCGCCCGCGTTTCAGGAGACGGTGGGCACGCTCGGCGCGTGGTATCTCAAACTGGTCTGGCACACGAGCCGCGCGACGCTCGAGCCGCCGACCATCTATGAGACGGTCAAGACGCCCGCCATTATCGCCATGTGGCACGGGCAGCACTTCCTCATGCCCTTCATCAAGAAGAAGGACGCCAACCACCGCGCCAAGGTGCTGATCTCGCGCCACCGGGACGGCGAGATCAATGCGCGGGCGGCCGAGCGGCTGGGTATCGGGACCATCCGCGGCTCCGGCGCGCACAATGGTGAGTTCCATCGCAAAGGCGGCGCCTCGGCCTTTACGGAGATGCTGTCGGCGCTTGAAGAGGGGTATAATGTCGCCCTCACCGCCGACGTGCCGAAGATCGCGCGCGTCGCCGGGTTCGGCGTGGTGAAGCTGGCGCAGCACTCCGGCAAGCCGATCTACCCCGTTGCGATCGCCACGAGCCGCCGCGTCGAGCTCGACAATTGGGATCGCACCGCGGTGAACCTGCCGTTCAGCCACATCGCGATGGTGGCGGGCGAAGCGATCTACGTGCCGAAGGACGCCGATGCGGCGGCGCTGGAGACCGCACGGCATTTCGTCGAAAGCGAGCTCAATCGTTTGACCAAACGCGCCTACGAGATCGCCGATCGCAAGAGGAGCGCCACGCCGTGAGCGACCGGCTGCCCGCGAGCTTGCGCGCCTACCGGCTGCTCTCGGCGGCGGCACGGCCGCTGACGCCGCTGCTGCTGGCGCAGCGGCTCAAGCGCGGCAAGGAGCATCGTCAGCGTTTCGGTGAGCGGCGCGGAGAGAGTCATCTCGAACGGCCGGAGGGACCACTGGTGTGGCTGCATGGCGCCAGCGTCGGCGAACTGGCAAGCGTCCTGCCGCTGATCGAGAGCATCGCGGCGCGCGACATCAACATGCTGGTCACCACCGGCACCGTCACCTCGAGCGGGCTCGCCGAGCAGCGGCTGCCGCGCGGCGTCCTGCATCAGTTCATGCCGCTCGACGTGCCGGTCTTCGTGCGCCGCTTCCTCGAGCGCTGGCAGCCGGACCTTGCGCTGTTCGTGGAATCCGATTTCTGGCCGAACGTGGTGATCGAGACCTCGCGCCGTGACGTGCCGATGGTGCTGGTCAACGGCCGCCTGTCGGAGAACTCGTTCCGCCGCTGGAACCGCCTGCCGACGGCGATCGTCAATCTGCTGGAGCGCTTCGAGCTGTGCCTCGCGCGCACGCCGGCGGACGGCGAGCGCCTGAGCGGGCTGGGCGCGGGCAACGTCATCACCACCGGCAATCTCAAGCTCGACGTGCCGGCACCGCCGGCCGATGCCGAGAAGCTCAAAGCCTTAGAGCTTGCGATCGGGCGCAGGCCGATCATGGCGGCAGCCTCGACGCACGCCGGTGAGGAAGAGCTGATGATTGCCGCGCATCAGCGGCTGCGCACGAATTTCCCCGGCCTGCTGACTATCATCGCGCCGCGCCATCCCGAGCGCGGGCCTGAGATCGCCGCGGCGGCCGGGACGCTCAGCGTCGCCTTGCGCTCGCGCGGCGAACTGCCGAAGCGGACAACCGAAATCTATGTGGCCGACACCTTGGGCGAACTCGGCCTCCTCTACCGCATGGCGCCGGTCGTCTTTGTCGGCGGCTCGCTGATCAAGCATGGCGGGCAGAATCCGATCGAGGCCGCCAAATTAGGGGCCGCGGTGCTGCACGGGCCGCATGTGTGGAATTTCTCCGAGATCTATGCCGCCCTCGACCAGGCGCACGGCGCCGAGCTCGTCAGCGACGCCAACCGTCTCACCGCAGGGTTTGCCGCGCTGCTTGGGCAGCCGGCAACTTGCCAACGCATCGCCGAGGCCGGGCGTGCGACCGTGGAGAGCCTGGGCGGCGCGCTCGGGCGCACGCTGCAAATGCTCGATCCTTATCTGATGCAGTTGCAGCTCCAGCAGCGGAGCGAGCATGCGTGATCCCGCCTTCTGGTGGCGCAAGGCCGGGCTCCTGTCGGGCCTGCTGGCGCCGCTGGGAGCGGCTTACGGCGCTATCGCAGCAAAGCGCATGACGGCAGACGGCGCGCGCGCGGGCGTGCCCGTGATCTGTGTCGGCAACTTCACCTTGGGCGGCGCCGGCAAGACGCCGACCGCGATTGCCTTGGCGGGAATGTTGCGTGAGGCCGGAGAGCGGCCGTTCTGTCTCAGCCGCGGTTATGGCGGCAGCGTCATGGGGCCGAAGCTCGTCGATACGCATGCCGACAGCGCTGGAGAGGTCGGCGACGAGGCGCTGCTCCTAGCGCGCGCGGCGCCCACAATCGTGTCGCGCGATCGTGTCGCCGGCGCGCAGGCCGCGGAGGTTCAGGGCGCGAGCGTCATCATCATGGATGACGGCTTGCAGAATCCCTCACTTGTGAAGGACTTCACGCTGGCCGTCATCGATGGCCGGCGCGGCCTCGGCAATGGCCGTGTATTTCCGGCTGGGCCGTTGCGCGCGCCGCTCGCAGCGCAACTTGCGCGCACCGACGCCGTGCTGGTGATGGGCGATGGCGGCGGCGCCCGCGATATCGTCGAGCGGGCGGAGGAACGTGATCTCCCCGTCTTCCATGGCAAGCTCGTGCCGGATGTCGCGGCGGTCGCCGACCTCAAGCTGAAAGCACGCAAGGTCTTCGCCTTTGCCGGCATCGGCGATCCGGAGAAATTCTTCACCACCGCGGAAGCCGCGGACTTAACCGTCGCGCATCGTAAGGCTTTCCCCGACCATCATCGCTTCACGGCGGAAGAAGCGGCTGAACTGATCATGGAGGCCGAGCACGACGGCCTTGCGCTGCTCACCACCGAAAAGGATCGCGCCCGCATGAGCGGCGATCAGCTTCTGGCGGCGCTGGCGCAGCGGTCGCACGTGCTGCCAGTGAAGCTGGTGGTGCGGGAGGCAGAGGCGCTGCGAGCTATGGTGCGGGATCCCCCTTTCAGGGAGAGGTAGAAGAAGATTGGATCCTCGTCAGCACTACTTCCGGCGAGGCATAGGCCTCCTGCAAGTCCACGCTCCAGTATTTGAGCTCCTCGAGCGGGATCGGCACGCCGGTCACGGCGCAGCGCACATAGGCGCCGGGGCGCACAACGCGAAAATCGCCATCGAGGTACTTCACCTCGGCCTCGCCGTTCATCGGCGGCGAGCGATCGTAGCGATTGAGCAAGGCGGCCTCCATTCCAGGCGGGTAGAAC
>DASXOK010000074.1:0-2208 GCA_036494425.1 Pseudolabrys sp. | reverse complement strand
ATTCCAGGCCGGGCCTCCAATTCAAAAATATCAAAATCCCGGTCGGGATTCACAAGTCGATGACGACATCCTTGATCGGTTGTGAGCAGCAAACGAGAAGGTTGCCGTCGGCGGGCTTATCGAGTGGCTGCGGTTCATAGGCGATGGCGCCCGAAACCAAACCGCTCTCACAGTTGTGACAAACGCCGGTCCGGCACGACCACCGGACCGGGACGTCGCACGCCTCGGCAAGCTCCAAAATGCTCTGGTAGGCCGACGCGTTCCAATGCGCGGCGATGCCGCTTCGCGCGAACGACACGACCGGACCGGTGTCGGCGTCATCCTTGGGAAGATGTGGCGCACGCGCAGGTGCGCCGACGACACCAGGAGTCATCGACTCGCTGCCGTTGAAGATTTCGACATGAATCTGTTGCGGCGTTACACCGAAGGCTGCAAGTTCTTCTTTCATGTCGGCCATGAAGCGATTGGGCCCGCAGAGATAGACGTCCGCCCCTCGCGGGATGCCAACTGCGTCGAAGACCGATCGTGTCAGGTGACCGGGCGCATCGAAATCCTTCCCCAACTGGTCGTCCGAACCCGGCCTGCTGTAGCAAACATAGATGCGGCCGTGCGTGAGCGCCGGCATAAGGCGGCGGACTTCGGCGGCGAATGGATAATGCTGCCCATCACGAGCCGCATGCAGCCACAGGACCTGTCGTGTCGAGCGCACCGCCGCCAGCGCGTGCAGCATCGCCAGCACGGGCGTCGCGCCGATTCCTGCGCTGAGCAGCACCACGGGCCCGTCGCCGGTTTGCAGAATGAAGCTTCCACGGGGCGAGCTCACGTCGAGCGCATCGCCCACACGGACATGCTCCCGCAGGTAGGTTCCGCCCGCGCCGTTCGGCTCCATCTTCACGCTGATCCGATAGCGCTCTCCCGAGACGGGACCCGAGAGGGAATAGCTGCGAAAAAGAGGTGTGCCGCCTGTGCTTCGCGGAAGCCGCAGGACCACGTACTGCCCCGGCAGCGCGGTCGGCAGCGACTGGCCGTTGGGCCTCTGCAGTGTCAGTGAGAGGACATCCGCCGACGCTCGATCGATCGCCACGACTGTGAGCGGCCGAAATCCCGGCGCAGCCGGATGCGCAGCGGCTGCAGGCACCAGCCCGGCGTTGCCGGTGGTCTGACTCTGAAGCAAGGCCTCGAACGAGGCGCGCCATCCGGGCGAAAGCGCTTCGATCCGCAAGGCGCGCTCCAGGCGATCGCGCGGGTGGTTCGGCGAATAGAGAAGCGCGTTGACCTCCGCAATGGTCATTCGCTCCTTCGCTTCTCCCTGCTTTACGATGTCGTCGCCGGCGCCCACCTCGCCTTCCTGGAGGACGCGGAAGTAGAATCCCGGCCGTCCGCTGGATGTCAGCAACGCGGGCATTCGTGGCTCGTTCATCCGGATGCCGACGCGGTAGCAGGTCACCCGAGGTTGACTGACCTCGAACAGTGCGCTGCCGATTTGATATCGGTCGCCGATGCAAACGGCAGAGTCGGGCAATCCCTCGATCGTGAAGTTCTCGCCGAACTGTACGTGGACGAAATCGGTCCTCTTCAGTTCGTCCTGCCAGTAGCGATACGATTCGATCTGGTAGACGAAGACGGCTCGCTGCTCACCGCCGTGACCGGCCAAGTCGCCTTGACCATCTCCATCCAGGTTCAGCCGGCCGGCCCGACAGCGGCCATCCACCGGAGTTTTCCAGATTCCAGTGTGTACAGTGCGGCCTTTCCACGCGATGTCGCGCGGAAGCCCGACGTTCACCGATATTAGCCGAGCCATGTCGCTACTCGCTCCCGGTTAGCCGCCACGCGCGCTATGGACTCGCCGGAGCTCACTCACGGAGGCGCGCAGGGCGAAGCGGCGCGGCACCGTGTGGCTTTTGCGAGAACCGAAGCCGACGGGAGGAGCCATGTGATCACTTTGCCGGCGTGACCCGCAGGATGCGGCCGGCGTTGTTGTCGGTGGCAAGGTAGAGGGCGCCATCCGGACCAGCCCGCACGTCGCGGATGCGCTCGCGCAACTCGTGCAGCAGCCGTTCCTCCCCCGTGACCTTCTCGCCATCGAGGCTGAGCCGCACCAGCATCTGGCCGGCGAGTGCGCCGACGAACAGGCTGCCCTTCCAGGCCGGAAACAGATCGCCTTCGTAGAACGTCATGCCGGACGGTGCGATCGAGGGCACCCAGTAT
>DASXOK010000073.1:0-9083 GCA_036494425.1 Pseudolabrys sp. | reverse complement strand
CAATACCAAAGCCTGGGTGCTCGATTTCGAGCCTGAGTCGCCGCGTCAGGTCGAGCCGCTGATGGGCTGGACGTCGTCCGCCGATATGCGCCAGCAGCTCAGGTTGCGCTTCGACACCAAGGACGAGGCGGTCGCCTATTGTGAGCGCCATGGCATCGCCTGCCAGGTTTTCGAGTCGACGGCGCCGAGCCGCCGCGGCATGTCCTATGCGGACAATTTCGCCTTCAAGCGCCGCGACGCCTGGACCCACTGATCCCGCTTTAGCGCCGCAGGCTCAGCCGCTGCTATCGGTCGTGTTCAGACCGGCGCGACGGCGCGCGCCGCGTTGGGCAGGTTGCGCCCCTGCGTCGCCGCGCGCTGACGCAGCAGCGAGACGAAGCGCTCCTCCGGCATCGGCTGACCGAGCAGAAAGCCCTGGCCGTAATCGCAGCCCATGCTGACCAGTGCCACCGCGTCGGCGGCTTTTTCGATGCCTATGGCCACCGCGATGCGGCCGAAATTGTGTGCCAGGTCAATCACCGTCTTGCACAATGGCGCGTTGACCCTGTCGGTGCCGCAGTCGGCGACGAAGGTGCGATCAAGCTTGAGCTCGGCGAAGGGCAGGTCGCCGAGCCGCGCCAGCGAGGAATAGCCGCGACCGAAATCGTCGATTGCGAATTTGACGTTGTAGCGGTCGAGCCGCTTGCTCATCTCGCTGGCCAGCCTGAGGTCATTGACGATCTGCTCTTCCGGCACGTCGATGATCAGCCCGGCCCATTTATCGCCGAACGGACGGTGCTCTCTGACAATCTCTTCGAGCTGCATTTTGACCAGCGCCGGCACCGGGATATTGACCGTCAGCTTGAGATTGACGCCGAGCTTGGAGAAGGCCTGTCCGGCCTTGAGCACGTTGATCAGCGCGAGCTCCGACAACTCGACCAGGCTTGCTTCCGTCGCACCACGCATGAAGGCGCCGGGCAGCACGACGCCGTTCGCGGGATGGCGTGCGCGCGCATAGGCTTCCGCGCCTGCGAGCTGCTTTTTGCGCAGGTCGATCTTGGGCTGATACCAGAATTCGATCCAGTTGTTGTCGAGCGCTTCCTGGAGATCGAGCCGCGACGCGATCGTCGGCGGCATGCCGAGCTTGAGGTCTTGAAGGATCTTGACGATCGTTTCGGTCTCGAACGGCTTCTTCAGCACCGGCAGCATGGCGAGCTTCTGTTGCACGCCGATGCCTTTGACATGCTCGAGTACGGCGGCGCCGCGCGTGCTCATCAACTGGACGTGGCCACGGTATCCCGCCTTGCCGAGCGTGATGACGGACTCGATGGCATCGCCCGATTCGAGCGAGATGTTATGGAAGACGAGATCCGGCGTCTGTTGCTGCAGAGCCTTGGGCAACGCCGCGCCGTCGGGAAACTCCACCGCGTCGACGCCGGCGCCATGCAGGATCAGCGAGAGGAAATGGCGGATGCTGCTTTCCTCGTCGATCACCTAACAGAGCGGCGCTCCGCGCGGCGCCAGTGGCGGCGCCTCGGCAGCCGGCTGGGCGCCGGGCCGAATCGAGGAGAGGGCGGCTCTTTCGGTCATGGACTCGGGCACGCAAAGGTTGAGTAGGGCGCAGGTATTGGGTGACCGTATTGGTGTGCCAAACCCCTTAATTATGGGTTTCTGCGGCGCCACTTTCGCGTCGCTGCTGACAGGTCTAACCCCATATAAAACTTGGAGAATTACGTTCTCGCCGCGACGCGCACGCAGCGCGCAATCCGACATTTTTCGTCTATCTCGTTGAGATTGCGGGATTAAACCTTTTGTTGAATCTATCTAAAATTGAACGTAATGCGACCGGGTGCGATCGGTGGCGCATCATTCGGCTCATAGGGATGCGTTAACTCTGTCCGCTGTTTGGCGTGCGGGCCGTCCAGCGCGCACTCATGCCGCCGCTTCCGCCTACGCCACGGGGTTGCCACTCGCACGCATCCGCTGCTTGCAACGCATCGTGTCCTCGACGTTTGCGCTGCGGTCATGCTCGGCGCGTGAGCGCGCTCAGCAAGCTTGTCGTATTGACGTTCCTGCTTTGGCCGTACAGAAACAGCGCGACTTAAGTCTCGCGTCGTCCTTCGTGGATCGCGGCGGTATTGGGTAGGGCTTTCCAAACGATGAAGAAGACAAAGGTGATCTGGTCCAGGCCGGGCTTTCTCGTGCGCCGCTTGCATCAAATCCACATGGCCATTTTCTTGAAAGAATGCGTCGACGAGCAGGTGACCCCGATTCAATGGGGCATCATGACCATCGTCGAGGCGACGCCCGGCGTCGGCCATGTCGAGATCGCCGAAGAGCTTGGTCTCGATCGCTCGAATGTCGCCAACGTGGTCGACCGCCTGACGCGCCGCGGCCTTTTGAAGCAGACCGTCAGCAAAGTCGATCGCCGCAAGCGCTCAATTTCAATCACCGCGGAAGGGCGCAAGGTGACGGCCTCGTTCGAGCCGAAGGCGCGCCGCGCGCAGCGGCGGTTGCTCGATGTCCTCAGCGCCGAAGAACGTCAGACGTTCATGAAGCTGCTGTTGCGCCTGGTCGAGGACAACAACGAGCACAGCCGCGCGCCGATCCGGTATGAGGATTAACGCGCGGCCGGTGCCGTGACTTCCCCGCTCGTCCCCGCGAAAGCAGGGACCCAGCGCAAAACTGCTGCCTTTACTATCGTCCCTGGGTTCCCGCTGACGCGGGAATGAGCGGCGCAAGCGGCACGCCAACGGAATGTTGCCTCACGCCGGCAGCGATTGCCCCCGCGTCTCCGGCAGGAATGGCGCCGCCGCGATACCGACGATGTAGATCAGCGCCAGCACCATGGCCGCCTTACCGAAGCCGCCGAATTGCACGATCATCGTGCCCGCGAGCAGCGGCCCGAGGAAGGCGACGAAGCGCGGCGCGTTGAAGGCGAAAGCAAGCGCCGTGGCGCGCATGCGCGTCGGATATAGTTCCGGCAGCCACACCGGCATCCAGGTATATTGGCCGTTGCTGAAGAACGCGTTCACGCAGGCCAGGATCAGCAGCATCTTGAGATCCTGTGTCCAGAAGAACAGCACCGGCGTCAGCAGCAGCGCGAGGACGAAATAGGCGATGGTCACCGGCTTGCGGCCGTAGGCGTCGGCGAGGAAGCCGAGGCTGATATAGCCGAGCACCGAGCCGACCGTGTAGGCCATGCCGGCATAGCTTGCCCATGCCGCTGCGGGCAGACCATTTTTCGCCGCGATACCGGCGACGAAGGGCGGCACCCAGGTCGAGATGCCCCAGAAGCCGACGGTGGTGGTGAGCGACATCAGGAAGACGATGATCGTCTGCTTGCGGATCGCCGGATCGCTGAACAGATCGACCAGCGTGAAGCGCGCGAGCTTCTGTTCGCTCTCGTCGAGCAC
Source organism: Pseudolabrys sp. (assembly GCA_036494425.1). Lineage (GTDB taxonomy): Bacteria > Pseudomonadota > Alphaproteobacteria > Rhizobiales > Xanthobacteraceae > Pseudolabrys. The sequence goes on along the minus strand of DASXOK010000073.1, from coordinate 5,688 downwards.
TTGCCCGCTGCGCTTCTGCTCGAGCGCGGCGCGCCGCTTGGCGTCGGCCTTTTCCCAGAGGTGTGACTCGGGGATCGAGCGCCGGATCCACAGCGTCAGCAAGGCCGGGATGACTCCGATCAGATACATGTAACGCCAGGAGTCCGGCCCGAGCGGGCTGATGAACAGCCACACGAACGAGGCGACGAAGAAGCCGATGCCGAGCCCGCATTGCATCAGCCCGGCGCCTTTGCCGCGCGCATTGTCGGGCCACAGCTCGGCCATCATCGAGGAGCCGGTCGCCCATTCCGAGCCGACGGCAATGCCGACCATGAAGCGGAGGAGGGCGAAGGAAATCCAATTAAACGAAAAGGCGCTCAGGCCGGTCATCACCGAATAGGCCAGCACGGCGATGATCATCATGCGCTTGCGGCCGATGTAGTCGGCGAGCACGCCGCCGAGCAATCCGCCGAGGCCCCAGCCGAGCAGCGTAATGGCGATGATGGTGCCGGCGTAGGCTGGGATCTGCGCGTAGTGTCCCGGGTCAAGGAGCTGATGCAGCGCCGGCCCGACCGTGAGGATCAGCGCATAGGTCTCGAAGCCGTCGAACAGCCATCCGAGATTGGAGGCGAGGAGGGTGTTCCACTGCGCCCGGTTGAGCGAGCGATACCACGGTATCTCTGACGATGTGGCCACAGCTGTCATTTCCGCACCCCCTGCGTTGATCTTTATACACAGCCGCGCCCCTTGTTGGGCGACGCGTCTAGGCAGCCACCTTTTGCCGTTTCGACGCCGCGAGCTTGACGGCCTTGATGATCTCCGGATAGGCGGCGCAGCGGCACAGATTGCCCGCAAGATAATGACGGATCTGGTCGTCATCCGGCGCCGGATGCGCGTCGAGCAACTTCTCGGTCATCAACACGAATCCGGGCGTGCAGAAGCCGCATTGGAAGGCGCTGGCCTCGATGAATGCCTCCTGCACCGGATCGAGCTTGCCGCCGTCGGCCAGACCTTCGACCGTCTGCACCTTGGCGCCATCGACAAACGATCCGAGGTAGAGACAGCCCGACACCGGCTTGTCGTTCACGACAACCGTGCAGCAGCCGCAAAGGCCCTGTGCGCAGCTTTCACGCGCGCCGAACAAGTCGAACTCGCTCTGCAAGAGCTCGACAAGCGTGTGGTGCGGCGCGACTTCGGCTGTGACCGGGCGGCCGTTGAGCTCGAAGCTGATGGTTTTCTTCACGGGGCTCATGTCAATCCTCGAGCGGCTCGTTCTGGGCGGCGCGGATCGCGCGATAGATCTTCTCCGGCGTGATCGGCAGCGATGTAATGCGCACGCCGATCGCGTCCTCGACCGCATTGGCGATCGCGGGCGACACGCCGAAGGTGCCCGATTCACCGACGCCCTTGGCGCCGAACGGACCGTTGTGCTGGTTGGCGTCGACCACGACGCTGGTCATGCTCTCGGGCAAGTCCTCGAAGCCGGGGATCTTGTAGTCGGCGAACGAGGCATTGGTGACTTGCCCCGCCTCGAACTCCATCTTCTCGGTGGTGGTGAAGCCGAGCTGCATGATCGCCGCACCCGACAGTTGCGTCTCGACGATCTGCGGATTGATCGAGCGCCCGACGTCGGCGACGTTGATCATCTTCTCGATGCGCATGTGCCCCGTCTCGGTGTCGATCTCGATCTCGACCGCGGTGGCGCCGACCATCCAGAACGGCGTGACGTTCTCGGACTGGCCGTTGCTGTGATCGGGCGGCGTGTAGGGCGGGATGTAGTCGCCGGTGCCGACGACGGTGCCCGCCTGCATCTTGTACTTGCGTTCGAACAGCTCGCGGATCGGCACGTTGCTGCCGGGCGGCAGGCCGACTTCCTGGGCCATCGCCTCGAGCTTCGCCTTGGCGTCCTCTGCGGCGCGCTTGACCGCAAGGCCCATGTGGAAGGTCGAGCGCGAGCCGAGCGTCGCCATGTCATAGGGCGTCACGTCGGTGTCGGAATGCACGACGTGCACCATCTCGGCCGGAATGTTCAGCACCTCGGCGACGAGCTGCGCCATCGCGGTGTCAGAGCCCTGGCCCATGTCGACGGTGCCGCAGAACAGCGTCGCGCTTCCATCGGCGGCGACGTTGACTACGGCAATGGATGTCGTCGGCGAGATCGAGGCCTTAAAACCGACGGCGATGCCGCGGCCGCGCTTGATTGTGCCTTTGCCGCGATCGAGGGGCGCGCTCCAGTTGATGAGCTGCGCCGCGCGTTCGAGGCAGGATTCGGCGCCCATGTCCTTGACGATGGTGCCGGTCGCCTGCGCGCGCCCGTCGCGCAGGATGTTCTTGCGGCGGAACTCCAGCGGATCCATGCCAAGCGCGCGGGCGATCAGGTCCGTATGGCTCTCATAGGCCCAGACCAGCTGCGGAATGCCGAAGCCGCGCAGGGCGCCGGCCGGCGGCAGGTTGGTATAGAGCGCGTAGGAGTCGATCTTGATGTTGTCGATGTCGTAGGGCCCGGGCGCGGTGAAGCCGGACTTCTGCGTGATGCGCGGACCGATGTCGGCATAGGCGCCGCCGTTCCACCACACCTCGCATTCGCGGCCCGTCACCTTACCGTCCTTGCTCACCGCGCTTTTGATGCGGAAGGTGCTGGCGTGCTTGGTGAGCGTGTAAAACTGCTCTTCCATCGTCAGCGAACTCTTCACCGGCCGCAGCACGATCAGCGACAGCGCGGCGACCAGTGCTTCCAGCTTGATGTAGAGCTTGCCGCCGAAGCCGCCGCCGAGGAACGGCACGCGCACGCGGATGCGGTTTTCCGGCCAGCCGAGCAGGCGGGCAATCTCCAGCCGCACGAAAGAGGGGCTTTGCGAGGCCGTGTGGATGGTCATGCTCGTGCCGTTCGTCTCGGCGATCGAGACGTAAGGCTCGAGCGGCACGTGCAGCACCTGCTGCGTCTTGAAGGTGTGCTCGAAAATATGTTCGGCTTCGGCGAAGGCCTTGTCGGCGTCGCCGCGCTTGAGCTGGAAGTCGAGCGCGACGTTGGTGTCGCGGACGCCGTGCAGATGCTTCAAGTCAGGGAAGGTGCCAGCGGGCTTGAGCTCCTCGTGCACCACGATCTTCGACTTCTGCGCCTCGACTTCGTCGAACACCGCCGGCAGGTCCTCGTAGTCCACGACAACGAGCCGCGCGGCTTCCTCGGCGACATGCGGATCGCTGGCGAGAACCGCCGCCACCGGCTCGCCGACGTAATGCACGGTGTTGATAGCGAGGATCGGTTGATCGTGGAAGGCGGGGCCGTAATACGGATTCGGGATGATCTTGAGGACGTCTTCACTGGTCACGATGCGATAGACGCCGGGCACCTTGCTCGCCACTTCGATATCGATGCTCTTGATGCGGCCATTGGCGACGGTGCTGCGCACGAGCTTGGCCGTCAGCATGCGCGGCAGGCGCATGGTGTGGACGTATTCGACGCGGCCGGTGACCTTGGATGTCGCTTCGAGGCGTGGAATGGAGCGGCCGACCTGGCCGGCGCGGATGGGGGTCATCTGATTCATTGCACCGCGCCTCCGATATCGAGAGCCTGCTTCAAGGCGCGTTCCACGTAGACGCGGACGAGCTGCCGCTTATAGGGCGCCGAGCCTTGCGCATCGCCGATGAGCTCGGCTTCACCGGACGCCGCTTCGCCGGCATCTTGAAAGAGCTTGGCGTTCGGGCGCTGGCCGGCGAGCAGGGCGCTTGTCTTCTCGGCGCGCATGGCGCGTTCGGTCGCCGCGCTGATCACCACATTGGCCTCGCTGACGCCATCGCGGTTGCCGGCGAGCGAGACGGCGACGCCGAGCGCCGGCCAATCGTGCGCGGCGCGCGTCGTGCACTTGAGATAGATTGAACGCTTGCCGTCCTGCGGCGGAACGATCACCTCGGAGATAAGTTCGTTCTTCGCGAGCTGTGTCTCGTAATAGCCGGTGAGCAATTCCGAAACGGGAATGGAGCGCTCGCCCTCCGGGCCGACCACCGTCACGCGGGCGCCGAGCGAGATGAGGATCGGCGGCAGGTCCATATGCGGGTCGCCATGCGCAAGGCAGCCGCCGACGGTCGCCACGTTGCGCACGCGTACGTTCGACAGAAGCGGCATAGTGCGCGTGATCACAGGCAGGCGCGCCTGGATGTCCTTGGAATGCTCGAGTGCGGCGAGCGGCGTCAGCGCGCCGATACGGATGCTGCCGTCCTTCTCGACCTTGATCTCCGAATAGCGCGGCTCGACCGTGCGCAGGCTGACCAGCTTTGTCGGCTGGAACACGCCGGCCTTCATCATCAGCATCAACGCGGTGCCACCGCCGAGCGGGCGGATGCTGGCGTCGTCGGGATCGAGCAAGGCCGTTGCCTCGCGCAGCGAGCGCGGCTCGACGATTTCGAAAGCGATCATGGGGCGACCTCGGAGGGAGCCTGCTCGAACTTCTCGCGAAGCCGGCCGGAGAACTGCTTTTCCATTTCTTTCGCCTTCGAGCGGAGCACCGGCTGGCCCAGGCTGCCGAGCTTGCCGGTGATGGCAGCCTCGATCTCGTAGGCGATCTTGGTGTCGTCGCCGACTTGGCTGAGCCGCGTGAGGGACGTGGCCGTGATGCGTCCCACGATGCCGAGCGGCGTGCCTTCGACCTTAGCTTCGATCGTGTCGGGCGGTTCTTTCTTCGTCACCTCGATCGACAGCTTGAAGCGGAATTTCATGTAGGCGACCTTGGTCTCCAGCACCGCGTCGTAATGCGTCGGATCGACCTCGGTCAGCTCCTGCACGCCGTCGATGCACGACGCGAAGAAGCGCGCGTCCTGGACGGCATTGAACACCGCGTCTTGCGGCGCGCGCACGGTGAGTTCGCCGGTAATCTTCATGCGGCTATTTGCCTTTCAGCAGCATCGTAAGTTCGGAGGCGATGCGCTCTGGCACTTCGAGCGGCGTCAAATGCCGCGCCTTCTCGATCAGCACATAGCGTGAGTTGCGGATCCCTTCGTGCATCGTCTGCGCCATTGCGGGTGGCGCAGCGTAGTCTTCCTCGCCGACGATCACGGTCGTCGGACAGGCGATATCGGTTAACGCACCACGCAGATCATTGGTGCCGAGCATGCGGCATGTTTCCGCATAGGCGCGAAGGTCGTTAGCGAGAAATACGTCGACGCAATGCTGCACGACATCTTTGTGCGTCGCGCGGAACGCGTCGCCGAACCAGCGCGTCACCTGGAAGTCGATCAGGTCTTTCAGGCCTTCCTTCAGTGCGCGCTGTGCCCGCTGCTCCCACTGCGCCGGTGCGTCAGCACCGTACCAGGCGGTCGTATCGATCAGGCCCAAGCCGTTGGTGCGTTGCGGAAAATCCGCCGCAAACGCGAGCGAGACGCAGCCGCCCATCGATGCGCCGGCAACGACTGCCGATGGCCAGCCGACATGATCCATGAGGCTTGCGAGGTCGCGTGCGAATAAAGATGTCGTATAGGGGCCGGCCGGTTTGTCGGATGTGCCATGGCCGCGGCAATCGTAAATCAAAACGGAAGCGATACCGGAGAGCCGTTCAACCACCGGCTGCCAGAACGTGTGGTCCATCGCCAATGAGTGGACCAGCGCAATGCGTGGTGCGGTGTCGCTGTTGCGATACAGCCGATAGATGATGCGCGTACCATCCGCCGCGCGTGCGTGTCCGGTGTCGCTGCTCACTCATCCTCCCACAACGTTTT
>DASXOK010000072.1:0-3339 GCA_036494425.1 Pseudolabrys sp. | reverse complement strand
GCGATGGCGAGCACCGGCGGATAGGGCTTCACATCGGCGAGCGCGGCATGCGGCGTCTTGCCGGTCGAGAGCGTGTCACCCGTCCTCGCATGTTCGAGCTTGCCGAACGCGACGGTCTCGCCGGCCGTCGCCTGACCTCGTTTCTCGAAATTCGCGCCCATCAGCTTGAACACGCCGGAGACACGATCGGCTTCGCCCGTGGGCCTGTTCAGGAACGTGCCGTCGCCGACACTGCCGGTGAGCAGACGTGCCACCGACATCTTGCCGCCATGCGTGGTGTGGAAGGTCTTGAGCACCATCGCCACGGCTTCACTGCCGGCCTTTACGCCCAGCCGTTCGATGGTCTCGGCGACGCCCGGCGCTTCGTGCCGCAACGCCTTCAACAGCCGCAGGACGCCGTTCGCCCGCGTCGCACAGCCGAGCAGCACTGGACAGACGATGCGGTCGCGCAGTTCCTTGGCAAGATCATCGAAGACCTTGTCGCGCGGTGGCTCGATGTCCTCGAGCAACTGTTCCATGAGCTGGTCGTCGTGATCGGCCAGCGTCTCCAGCATCGTGAAGCGCGCTTCCTTCTTGCGGTCGACATTCTCGCCGGTGAGATCGACAATTTGCGACGCCGCGTATTCCTTGTAGACAAAGGCGCGTTCCAGCGCGAGATCGACGAAGCCGGCGATGATGTCGCCATTCCAGATCGGAATCTGGCGCAACAGCAACGGCACGCGCGACGCCGGTTGCAACAGCTTAATCGTCTCGCGCACGCGCTTGTCGGCTTTGTCGATCTTGTTGAGAAACAAAAAGCGCGGGATGTTCTGGTCTTCCAGCTCGCGCAGGATGAGCTGAAGCTGCGGCACTTTCTTCTCGTCCGCCTCGCAGACCACGACCGCCGCGTCGATCGCCGGCAAAACGCTGTGCATGTCATGGATGAATTCGATCGAGCCGGGGCAATCGATGAAGGTGTAACTGTCGCCCATGAAGCTGGCCGTGGCGAAGGTCGCCTCGACGCTCATCTTATGATTGCGCGCCTCCTTGCTAGCGTCGCTAACCGACGTTCCCGCGTCCACCGTACCCTGGCGCGCAACAGCGCCAGTGCGGGCGAGGATCGCTTCGAGAAGTGTCGTCTTGCCGCTTTGGAATGGGCCCACCAGCGCGATGCAGCGTGGACCCAGACTTCTATTACCATTGGGACTGTTAGTGTTCTGTCCCATTGCAAGCCTCCCTCGCCGGCCGGGGAGTCGGACCAAAAATCCCGGCCCTTGAAGGGCATCGTCTCAGGAGACGGCGAGGCTGGCAAGTGGCGGATTTGTCATTCGGACAATTACAACGGACGAGGAACTGAGCAGGGAACTACCTGATGAAACTCTCGTCGACGATCTCTTTCGCGTCGACCGTCTGCTCGATCAGGCCTTGCGTTTTGTACCATTCGACTTGCCGTTCGATATCCTGGAAATCGATGCGCGCATTCTCGTCCATGGAGTAGGCGCCCACCCCCACGGTTGCAGCCGCGCTGCCGATCGGCCGTCCCGGATAAACGTAACGTGCAATGATCGTCGCTGCCTCGCGCGTCTTTACGTTGACGATGCGTTTGCCCAGGCGATCGATGCGCACCATGGCCGCGTAGTCGGCGGCGCCACGCTGGTAGGCACGCACGAACTTCTCGACTGTCGCGCGCCGCGTTTCGATCATTTTTGCCGATACGAACAGCGCGCCGAGCTGCTGCTGATCAATCTGCGAATACCAGCCGATCAGCTTGACTGGCGCGGAGACCAGAAGCTCGCGCGCATATTGCGAGGGCAGGATCGCGACGTCGGCCTGTCCGGTGCCGATCGCGCGCGCCACGGCGTCGTAAGTCTGCATCGGCTTGAGCATCACGCCGTTGAGGTCGAACCCCTTAATGCGCGCGATCTGCCCGAGCTGATAGTGAAACTGCGAGCCGAGCGCAGTGATCGCGACCGAGCTGTTTGCCAAATCCTCGAACTTGCGAACGCCGCGCGCGAAGGCACGGTCGGACGCGAGCACCTCGTTGCCTTCGGTGTCGGCTTTCTCGCGCACCTGCGCGGCGACGATCTTGATGAGCCCGTGGCCTGCATAGTTGAAACCCGCCGCCGTGAAAGCGGCGAGGCCGAAGTCGGTGGTACCTGAGGCGACCGCGTCGGCTACCTCCTTGTCTGACCGGTAGGCCGTCACATCGACGCTGAGCCCTTCGTCCTTGAAGTAGTTCCTGGCCACGGCCAGGAACAGCGCGCCGTTCGCGGTTAACCGCCGCGCGCCGATCGTCACGCGCGCGCCTGCCACCTCCTGCGCGGAGGCGGTGGCGGTGCTGAGGGCAATGAGGAAGACAAACGCGAGGGTACGGACAGTCATACCGCAGCTTAGCGAACCCGCCCGCGATTTGCTCCGCACCACCTCTCCCCGCGTGCGGGGAGAGGTAAGAAAGCGTTACTTCAAATTCCCGCAGAAGCGCTGAATGCGGCGGCAGGCCTCTTCCAGGTCTTCGGTCTTGGTGGCGTAGGAGATGCGGAACGCCGGGCCGAGCCCGAAGGCCGAGCCCTGCACCACCGCGACGCCTTCCGCTTCCAAGAGCTCGCTGACGAAATCCTCATCCGTCGCCAGCGTTTTGCCGATCGGCGTGGTCCGGCCCATCGTGCCGGCGCAGGACGGATAGACGTAGAACGCGCCTTCCGGCGTCGGGCACTTGATGCCGTTCGCCTGGTTGAGCATCGACACAACGAGGTCGCGCCGCTCCTTGAAGATCGTGTTGTGCTTGGCGATGAAGTCCTGCGGGCCGTTGAGCGCCTCGACCGCAGCCCATTGCGACACCGCCGTCGGGTTCGACGTCGACTGCGACTGGACCATCGCCATTGCCTTGATCAGCGGCTCCGGCCCGCCGGCGTAGCCGATACGCCAGCCGGTCATGCAATAGGCCTTCGAGCAGCCGTTGATCGTGAGCGTGCGGTCGTAGAGCGACGGCTCGACCTGGGCCGGCGTGAAGAACTTGAAGTCGTCGTAGACCAGATGCTCGTACATGTCGTCGGTCATGACATGCACGTGCGGATGCTTCACCAGCACATCGGTGAGCGCCTTGAGCTCGGCGCGCGTATAGGCGGCGCCGGTTGGATTCGACGGCGAGTTGAGCAGCAGCCATTTGGTGTTCTGCGTGATCGCGCGTTCGAGCTGTGCCGCCGTAAGCTTGAAGCCGCTCTCCATGCCGCACACGACCTCGACCGGCTTGCCGCCGGCGAGCAGCACCATGTCGGGATAGCTCACCCAATACGGCGCCGGGATGATCACCTCGTCGCCCGGATTCAGGGTCACCATGAAGGCGTTGTAGAGCACCTGCTT
>DASXOK010000071.1:0-13663 GCA_036494425.1 Pseudolabrys sp. | reverse complement strand
CTGATCGCCGCCGGCTGCATCATGATGCGCAAGTGCCATCTCAACACCTGCCCGGTCGGCGTCGCGACGCAGGACCCGGTGCTGCGCAAGCGCTTCAAGGGCCAGCCCGAGCACGTGATCAACTACTTCTTCTTCGTCGCCGAGGAAGTGCGCGAGATCATGGCTTCGCTCGGCTACCGCAGCATCGACGAGATGGTCGGCCAGATGCAGATGCTCGACCAGCGCAAGCTGGTGGAGCACTGGAAGGCCAAGGGCCTCGACTTCTCCAAGCTATTCGTGAAGCCGCAGGCGGCCAAGGGCACGGCGATCTTCAACTGCGAGGCGCAGGATCACAAGATCCACGACATCCTCGATCGCAAGCTGATCACCGAGTCGCAGGCCGCGCTCGACCGCGGGGCGCCGGTGCGCTTGCAGACGACCATCAACAGCACCAACCGTGCTTGCGGCGGCATGCTCTCCGGCGAAGTGGCCAAGCGCTACGGCCACGAGGGCCTCCCCGACGGCACGATTCATGTGCGCTTCACCGGCACTGCAGGGCAAAGCTTCGGCGCCTGGCTTGCGCGCGGCGTCACGTTCGAGCTCGAAGGCGACGCCAACGACTACGTCGGCAAAGGCTTGTCAGGCGGCCGCATCATCATCCGGCCCGCCGCGGATTCCAGCATCGTGCCGGAGGAGTCGATCATCGTCGGCAACACGGTGATGTACGGCGCCATTGCCGGCGAGTGTTATTTCCGCGGCATCGCCGGTGAACGCTTCGCCGTGCGCAATTCCGGCGCTACCGTCGTCGTGGAAGGCACCGGCGACCACGGCTGCGAATACATGACGGGCGGCATCGTCGTCGTGCTCGGCATGACCGGGCGTAACTTCGCCGCCGGCATGTCGGGCGGCATTGCCTATGTGCTGGACGAGGACGCCTCGTTCAAATCCCGCTGCAACATGGCGATGGTGGATCTCGAGCCGGTACAGGCAGAGAAAGAAGTCGCCGAGCGCGAGTTCGCGCAGGATCTGGAAAGCCACGGGCGCGTCGACATCATGGCCGACCTGACCAGCATGGACGCCGAGCGGCTGTACAAGCTGATCGCCGACCACGCGCGCTACACCGGCTCCAAGCGTGCGGGTGAGATTCTCGCCGATTGGAAGCGTTATCGTCCTCTGTTCAAGAAGGTGATGCCGGTCGAATACCGCCGCGCGCTCGCTGACATGGCAAAGGAGAAGGCCGCCACGATGCAGGCTGCGGAGTAAGTATGGGTAAGGTCACCGGGTTTCTGGAAATCGAACGCGAAGACCGCGACTATCAGCCGGTCGCGGAGCGCATCAAGCATTGGCACGAGTTCGTGTTGCCGCTGGCGGACAAGGACGTCCGCGCGCAGGCCGCGCGTTGCATGGATTGCGGGGTGCCCTACTGCCACGGCACCAGCCGCATCACCGGCGCGCCCACCGGCTGCCCGGTGAACAACCAGATTCCGGACTGGAACGATCTGGTCTATCGGGGCCAGTGGGCGGAAGCTGCGCGCAATCTGCATTCGACCAACAATTTCCCGGAAGTCACCGGCCGCGTGTGCCCGGCGCCGTGCGAGGCGTCCTGCACGCTCAACATCGACGACAACCCGGTCACCATCAAGACAATCGAGTGCGAGATCGCCGACCGCGCCATCGCGGTTGGGCTCAAGCCCGAAGTCGCGACGGTCAAGACCGGCAAGAAGGTCGCCGTGGTCGGCTCAGGCCCCGCGGGCTTGGCCTGCGCGCAGCAGCTCGCACGCGCCGGCCATGAGGTGCATGTCTATGAGCGTTGGGCGAAGGCCGGCGGCCTGCTCCGCTACGGCATCCCCGACTTCAAGATGGAAAAGGTCCACGTCGATCGCCGCGTCGAGCAGATGCAGGCCGAGGGCGTGCAATTTCATTACGGCGTCCACGTCGGCGTCACCATGTCGGTGCACAAGTTGGTCAAGGAGCACGACGCGGTCGTGCTCTCAGGCGGCGCCGAGAAGGCGCGCGATCTGCCGGTGCCGGGCCGCGAGCTGGAGGGCATCTATTTCGCCATGGACTTCCTGCCGCAGCAGAACCGCCGCATCAGCAACGAGCCGCAGAGCGACGAAATCGCGCCGATCCTCGCGGCCGGCAAGAAGGTCGTCGTCATCGGCGGCGGCGACACCGGCTCCGACTGCATCGGCACCTCGATCCGTCAGGGCGCGGTCTCGGTCATCAATCTCGAAGTGATGCCCCAGCCGCCCGAGAAGGAGAACAAGGACCTCACCTGGCCGCTGTGGCCGCTGAAACTGCGCATCTCGTCCAGCATCGAGGAAGGCGCGACGCGTGAGTTCGCGGTGCTGACCCAGAAATTCTCCGGCGAGAACGGCCATGTGAAGAAGCTCCACTGCGTGCAGGCCGACACCAAGTTCCAGCCGATCCCGGGCACCGAGTTCGAGATCGAGGCCGATCTCGTGCTGCTCGCCATGGGCTTCGTGCATCCGGTCCGTGAGGGCATGCTGGAGTCGCTCGATGTCGCGCTCGACCAGCGCGGCAATGTCAGCGCCGACACGAACGCCTATCTCACCTCGGTGCCGAAAGTGTTCGCCGCCGGCGACATGCGCCGCGGCCAGTCGCTGGTGGTTTGGGCGATCCGCGAAGGGCGCCAATGCGCGCACTCAGTCGACAAGTTCCTGATGGGATCGACGACGCTGCCGCGGTGAGCGCGGCGGCTTCAACTACCTGAACCAGTCGAATGGCCCGCGCGACTGCTGCTGCCGCACCGGCTGTGGTGGGCGCGGAGAGAAATCGAACGGCCCGCGCGGGGGCTGCTGTTGTTCGGCCGTGCGCTTCGGCCTGTGTTTTTGCACCTTGCGTTCGGCCGGTTCGCTCTTCGGCCGGACCTGGGTTTCAGTCTTCGGCTCAGCCGGCTCCGCCGAAACCGATGCCGCAGCGTCTGGGAGAGCAGCAGTCGTCGTCGGCGGTGTTGATGGCTCGACAGCGGCGACAGGCTGCGTCGGACGCGGCGCATCGCTACCCAGCGGCCAGACGAAATCGTCGGCGCGCCCGCGCGGCGCATAGACCGGATCGCCTTTGACAAGCACCTGCGTGGCGATGGCGTCGCCGTGGTTCGGGCCGCCGGTGCTGGCGCCAAGCAACTGATCGGAATTGGCCGGCGTATTGGTGAGCGGCACCACCGGCCCGGCCAAAGGCCGCGCCGCAGGCTTGTTGTCGCCCGGCACCGGCTCGATCGGCCCCGAGGGCAACGCCACCGGGACGCGGTTGCTCATGTAGCGGCGCAGTTCGCGCTCGACGTAATGCGCAAGCTTGCGCGCGCCGTATTTGGTGAAATAGACGCCGTCGCCGGAGCGCAGGCGGCGTGTCTGGCCTTCATAGTCGGGACCGAAGTTCGTGTACTTGCCGCCCTCGTCGACGAAGCCGTCCCACACGTCGATATAGACGACGCCGGCGCGCTCGGCGCGCGCACGATACAGATCGTTGAGATAGGACACGTCGGATGTGGACTTGGTGCCGCGGATCGATGGCAGTCCGACCCAGAACACCGGCACGCCCTTGCTCTTGAGCGCGGCGAGCGTGTCGTCGATGCGACGCGTGTAGACCTTCTCCCACTCGTCGCTGCGGAATTCGAAGGTGCCATTGCCCGTCTTACTGCGCGGCGTCTGGGGTGTGGCGATGGTCGCCTGCTCCGCGCTTTCGGGCGCGGCCGGCTTCGCTGTCGTCGTATCGTTGGTCTTGGCCTGTGTGTCTTTGGCCGCCTTGTCGGCGTCCTTCTTGTCGCCGTCCTTCTTGTCCGCCTCTTTCTTCTCGGCGTCCTTTTTGTCGGCTTCCTTAGCGAGATCGCGCTCACGGATGCTCTGGCGGTCGCTGAGACCAAGCATCATGACGACATAGTTGGCGTTCTCGTGCGAAAGAATCTCACGCGCCTCGTGCCACCAGGCGAGATCGCTCTTGGCCTCATAGCGCAAGAGTCCCGAATTCTGCTTATTCTTGCGGATGATGCCGACTTCCGGCGTGTCGGAGAACGCGTCCTCGAGACCGTAGGCGAGCCAGTCGGCCATGCCGTCTCCGAGCACCAGGACCGATGTGGTCGGGGCAGGAGCATCCTTGTCCGGCTTACGCGGCGCCGGCGCGCGCGAGGAGCTCTCGAACGGCTGTGGCGCGTGCTGCTGTGGCTGGTAACCGGGGTAATCACGCTCGCGTTCGTAGGGCCGCTGGCGGGTTTGCGGCTGCTGCTGCTCGAACGGCCCGAAGAGATTCTGGAAAAATCCACCGCCCTGGCGCTGCGGCTTCTGCCGGCGTTGCTGCTGGTAGTCGTTGTTGCTGCCGAAGCCGCCGAACCATTGTGCCTGGGCCGGCCCGCTCACGGCCACCGCGATGGCGGCAAGACCAGCACATTCGGCGGCAGCCAAAAGCGCCGCGCCGACGAGCCACCGCGAGAGCCGGATTCTACCAAACATGCCGATCGCCCAAGGCCTTGACGCAATGGGCGGCGGGCAGCCGAAAGCCGCCGTCACCCGCTCGTATGGGCCAATAGCACGCCAAAAATGTCAACTCGAAGGTCGCCGGGTGGTTACCCCTGCCCGGCCCCTCGGAACGAACCCGCCGCACCTGGCGCCGTTACCGCGCGCGGAGTTGATCAAGGATACCGGCCGAGGCGAAACCGTCAGGGACGCGGCCGATCTTGGTCTGGAAATCGCGGATCGCGGCGCGGGTCTGTGCACCGAGCCGGCCGTCCGGATCGCCGACGTTGTAGCCGCGGCGCAGCAACAATTCCTGCAGCTCCAACCGCTCGGCACGCGACAGCACGCGCTCGTAGCGCGGCCAACTCTGCACAAAGGGGCCGGCTCCCCGGAGGCGGTCTGCGAGATGTCCGATGGCCAGCGCATAAGCTTCGGCCGGATTGTATTTCATGATGACGCGAAAGTTTGGCAGCATCAGGAAGCCAGGTCCCTGCACACCCGCCGGCACCAGCAGAAAGGCGCGGTCACCGGGTCGCCGAAACGGCTTCCCGTCCGGACGGGTAATGCCGTAGCGCTCCCAGTCGCGGATGGTCATGACCTGCCGATGATCGGCGAGCATGAAATTGAAAGTCGCCGGCACCACGACCTCGTAGCCCCAGGTCTCGCCTGGAATCCAACCGTCCTTCTTCAAATTGTTCGCGGTCGAGGCGATGAGATCGGGCATCGAGTCGATCACGTCGCGCCGGCCGTCGCCGTCGAAGTCGACGGCGTAGCGCTTGAACGCGGTCGGCATGAACTGGGTGGGCCCGAAGGCGCCGGCCCACGAACCGACCAGCTTCTTTGCCGGCACGTCGCCATGCTGGAGAATTTCGAGCGTCGAGAGGAATTCGTCGCGGAAATAGCGCTGCCGCCTGCCGATGCAGGCAAGCGTCGCCGTCGACCGCAGCACCGGCCGGTCACCGGCGATGGTGCCGTAGTTTGTCTCGACGCCCCAGATCGCCGTGATGACATGGCGGTCGACGCCGTAGGCGCGCTCCACCGCGTCGAAGGTCGTTCGATACTTTTCCAGCAGCGCACGCCCTTTGGCGATGCGCTCGTCGGTCACCAGGACGTCGAGGTAGTCCCAGAATGCCTTGGTGAATTCCGGCTGGTTGTCGAGCAGATCCATGATCCGCAGGTCGGGCGTGAGCGTCGCCATATAGGCCTGGAACGTCTGTCGCGTGATGCCGCGCCTGGCAGCCATCGGCCAAAGCCGCCCGATGCAGGTGGGAAATTCCGCAGCCGCGGCGCGGATAGCCTCTGCGCTCATCTCGGGGCTGCCAGAGGCTCCCGATTCTCCGCTCCACATCGCACTGTTGGGACGAGCGATGGCCTTGGGCGGCGAGATCGAGCCGGTGGTGTCGGAGTAAGCATTGGCCAAACGGCCGTCCTGCGCCGCCGCGGCGCCCATCAGCCCCGCGCCGAATACCGCGGCAAGAATGTAGGGTCGCACCTGTCGCATATCTTGGTGGGTTCCAGCAGCCCAACGTCACCCTGCTACCCTATGGGTGCCCCTATATCGTTTCTAGCGCGTTAATGACACGCCTATCGTCCGGCTAGACGGAACCGGGGCCACCATGCTTTCTCCTCACTTGCACGTCATCACCATTTTCCCTCAATAACTGTCATCCCTTATGAGCCGCATCCGCAAAGCCATTTTCCCCGTCGCCGGGCTTGGGACCCGCTTCCTGCCCGCCACCAAAGCCATGCCCAAAGAAATGCTGCCGGTCGTCGACCGGCCGCTCATCCAACATGTGGTCGATGAGGCCCGCCAGGCCGGCATCGAGCACTTGGTCTTCGTCACCGGCCGCAACAAGAGCGTCATCGAAGATCATTTCGACCGCCAGTTCGAGCTTGAAGTAACGCTGATCGAGCGCGGGAAGAAGACTGAGCTCAAACTGCTCGAGGAGCACCTGCCGGCGGCCGGGACCGTCAGCTTCACGCGTCAACAGTCGCCACTCGGCCTCGGCCATGCGGTCTGGTGTGCGCGCGAACTCGTCGGTCATGAGCCTTTCGCGTTGCTGCTGCCCGACGTGCTGGTGCAGCATCCGCGCGGGTGCCTCGCGCAGATGATCGACGCCGCCGAAGCGCTCGACAACAACGCCAACATCATCGCGGTCGAAGAAGTGCCTGCCGACCGCGTGCACATGTACGGCATCGTCGGCGTCGGCGAGAGCAAGGGGAAAGCTTTCTCGATCACCAAAATGGTCGAGAAACCAAAGGTGAGCGAAGCGCCGTCAAATCTCTCCATCACCGGCCGCTACATCCTTCAGCCGGAGATCTTCGGGATCCTGGAGAAGCAGGCGGCGGGCGCCGGCGGTGAAATCCAGCTCACCGACGCGATGGTGGCACTGGCGCGTACGCAGCCGTTCTATGGCCTCGCCTTCGAAGGGCGCAGCTACGACTGCGGCTCAAAGATCGGTTTCCTCGGCGCCAACGTCGCCTACGGACTGGAGCGGTCTGATCTCGCGCCGGAATTCCGCGCCGAGATCGCGCGTATCCTCGCGGAGAAAAAGTAGCCGCGCTCGCGCGGCTTACTTCTGCAAGCGCAGGCCGACCAGGAAGGTGCTCGCCGTATAGTCGACGCCGGCCACGTTCGAGCGCAGCCAGTCCTGGCGGAATTCGCCTTTGACCTGGATCGAGCGGTCGACCTTGTAGGTGACTCCGAGGCCGACCGAATAGCGCTGGTCCTGGCGGTCGGTAAGCGTTTCGCTGGTGGTAGAGGCGGTCGTCACGCAATTGCATACGATCGTCGTTTCGCCGCCGCCCGACGACTCGACGGCGGCGTTCTTGTAGGTGTCCAGGCCGAAGCCGAACTTGAGCGTGCCGATCAGCCAGCGGCGGAAAGCATGGTCGACCTGCACACCGACGTCGCGATAGAATACGCCGGGCACGCCAGGAATGGTCGACTCGCCGACCGACGATGACGCGGAGAGCTTCACTGTCGTCAGCCCGGCCGCGTTCCACACCAGCGAGGCGTTGCCGATCATGCCGCTCAGGTCGGACAGCCGCGGGTCCTCATAGGTACGCTTCACGTAGCCGATCGAGACATCGCCGGTGAGCACGCGCGTGATCTCGAAGGTCGTGCCGATGTTGCCGTCGACGCCCTTTGAATTGCGCTGGTAGCCAAAGGAGTCAGTCTCGAGATCGTGCACGCGCGTATCCGCGCCGACCTCGACGAATGGCGTTACGCCCGGCATGAGTTCGTAGCCGCCGCGCAAACGCGCGCCGTATTGATTGTAGTTGCGATCCTCGTTGCTGGAAGTCGAGCCGTCGGTGAGCTCCGAGTTCTGATACGCTGTGCGCTCGGCATCGCCCTTGATCGAGACATCGAAACGACTGAAGCGTTGACCGACGCCGGCGCTGCCGCCGAAGGCCGTATAAACCGGTAACTTCGCGAGACCTGCTTGCAGGTTCGGGCTTGAGGGATTGTCGGTCGAGACCAGCATGCGGCCGCCTAGATCGACGCGCGTGTCGCGCGTCACATCGACGCGTCCGTCGACGCGGCCGTCCAGATTGGGCCGGCTGAGCGTCGGCGTTTCGTCGGGACTGAAGCCCGTATAGCTGCCGCGCAGCTCAGCCTTCAGCTCGTGGCGCGACCAGTTCGACTGCGCGCGCAATTCCGGCGCGACCGTATAGAGCGAGGCGCCCTTCCCGTTCGGCTCTTGACCGGGGTTCGAGTTGTAGCCGCCGATCAACTCGACGGCCGGAAAGATATCGAATGAGCCGGTGCGGATGCCGACCGGCGCATAAGGATCGTCAGGCTCGACATGCGCGACCCGCTTCGGCGGCGCACGGCGAATGGGCGTCAGCAATTGGACCGGCGGCGTGCCCGGCGCCTGGGCGTAAGCGCCACTTTCCGGCGCTGGCTTCTGGTAGGGCGACGGCGTGGCTGGCGCTGGCAAGCCGGGCGCCACAGCCTGCGTATCGGTGCTGTCGCGGGTGCGAGACGCGCGCCGCAGCGAGAGTTTCCGCGTGTTGGTCGAATCGAACCCTGTGTTGCCAGCGCCAGATGCGGACAGCGTAAACACCGAGAAGGCCGGCGCCTGCGAGTAAGGCGCGCGATTCGATCGCTGGAAGCGCGGAGGGCTGCGGGGATCGGTTTGCAGGTTCGGCGCCAGGGGATCAGGATAGACTGGTGGCGGTGTCTGCGCCCAGACACTCCCACAGCTCAGCGCCACGCAGGCCGCCGCGAGCAGCCGCGCACCGTTTGGTACTGCTGGTAATGGAAGGCGGAGGCGCTGCACGTCCGGTCCTCAAAGCCTCCTGGTGCCGCTCGCGGACGTGCCGAAAAGCGGCACGTCCGCTGAACGGGCGGGAAGTGGTTAACGGACGTTAAAAGGGGATGGTTAACGAGGGGTTGATTTGGTGCTCAGGTGTGGCGCGATTGCCCTTTGCTCCGCCTAGGCCCACCCCTGCAGCTCTCGCGTGACCACATCGCGGATCACGGCCATGCCGCGGCCGGTGTCGTTGAGGCAAGGAATGTGCGCGAAGTTTTCGCCGCCGGCGTGCTTGAAGATCTCGGCATTCTCCATGGCGATCTCTTCCAGAGTCTCCAGGCAGTCCGAGGCAAAGCCCGGCGTGATGACGGCCAGGTTCTTGAGGCCCTTCTCCGCCAGCGCCTTCACAGTCGCGTCGGTATAGGGCTTGAGCCATTCCGCCGTGCCGAAGCGCGACTGGAAGGTCATCATCAGTTGCGTGTCGTTCAGCTTAAGCTGCTCGCGTAAGAGTCGCGTCGTCGCCGCGCACTGGCAATAATAGGGATCGCCTTTATGCAGGTATTCCTCCGGCATGCCGTGGAACGAGGCGATGATGACATCGGGCTTGAAGGTAAGCGCCTTGAGTTCGTCCTCCAGCGATCCGCCGAGCGCGTCGATATAGGACGGCAAATCGAAATAAGCGGGTGCTACGCGCAGTGCAGGCTGCCAGCGCATCGCCGCCAAGGCATCGAAGGCCTTGTCGGCCACGGTCGCCGTCGTCGCGGCGGCATATTGCGGATAGAGCGGCACGACGAGAATGCGGTCGCAGCCGGCGTTCTGCAGCGCCTCGAGCCGCGAGGCGATCGACGGATTGCCGTAGCGCATGGCCCAATCGACGAGCAGCCGCGGATCATCCGCTAAGCTCGCGCCGAGCTTGTCGGACTGCGAGCGCGTGATGGTCTTGAGAAAGGACTCGTCGCGCTCCTTGTTCCAGATCTTCGCGTAATCGCGCCCCTTGCGGCCCGGACGAACTGTCAGGATGATGAGATTGAGGATCAGCCACCACTTGACCCGGTTCTCCTCGATCACGCGGCGGTCGGAGAGAAACTCCTTCAGGTAGCGGCGCATCGACCAATAGTCGGTCGCATCCGGCGTGCCGAGATTGACCAGCAGCACGCCGATACGGCGCGCCGGCAGGGCCGGATGGCCGGGCGGCCTGTGTGATGTGTCGCTCATGAGCGTAATCAGGGGCAAACGGCGGACGCGGTCAAGCATGGTGGACGCGATTTCGTGCCGCGCCGCGCCCAGGACAAGGCGTGGCTAACTCACCGGCCTGTCATCGGCGATCACCTTACCGTCATTCGGCAGCGAGCCCGGAGGGACCAGGCGCACCAAGCCGTTCAGCTTGGTGATCGCGTGCAGGCATGCAGCCACGGCGGATTCCAGCGTCCCGTCGGGTGTCGCGCATTCGGCCATCAGCGTCATCGTGTCCTGCTCGTTCGCGCGTCCGACCACAAGCCTGAGCCGCTTGAGCTGCGGATGGCGCGCGGCGACTTCCGCGATCTGCCGCGGGTGCACGAACATGCCCTTCACTTTCGCGGTCTGGTCGGCGCGGCCCATCCAGCCATTGATGCGGATGTTGGTGCGCCCGCAGGGCGACAGGCCTGTCATGAGCGCCGAGAGATCGCCGGTCGCCAGACGGATCATCGGATAATCGGGATTGAACGACGTCACCACGACCTCCCCCACCTCGCCATCGGCGACGGGATCGCCAGTGCCTGGCCGCACGATCTCGAGGATCAGGGTCTCGTTGACGATCAGGCCTTCGCGGGCGGAGGACTCGTAGGCGATCACGCCGAGCTCTGCGGTCGCGTAGCATTGCATCACGGCAACGCCGCGCCCGCTCAGCTCTTCGCGCAACGATGTCGGCAACGCAGCGCCGGAGACCAGCGCGCGCTTGATCGACGATGCATCCCGGCCGGTCTTTGCGGCGGTGTCCAGCAGGATCTTCAGGAAGTCCGGCGTGCCGCCATAGCCCACCGGCCTGTAATGCGCGATCGCCTCGACCTGCTGCTCCGTATTGCCGACGCCGCCGGGAATGACCGCGCAGCCCAATGCATGCGCGCCGGTTTCGATGATGAAGCCGCCAGGCGTGAGATGATAGGCGAAGGAATTGTGCACGATGTCGCCGGCGCGGAAGCCAGCGGCAAACAGCGCACGCGCGGCGCCATAGGGATCGGCGCCCTCACCTTGCGGCTCGAAGATCGGCCCGGGCGACATCAGGAGGCGTTTCACCTTGCCGGGCGGCGTAACGTTGAGACCGCCGAACGGGGGGTATTCTTTCTGAAGCGTGGCCAGGTCGGACTTGCGCAACACCGGCAGCGCGGCGAGCGCCTTGCGTGACGTGATCGATGCCGGATCAATGCCGGCGAGATGTTTGGCCCAGCCCGGTGCCGTCGTCGCGCGCGCGACGATTTCGGGCAGCCGTGCAAACTGCTCGCGCTCGCGCAGCGCGGGCTCGCGAGTTTCGAGGGCGTCAAAATGCTCGACAGAACTCACGCCAGCCACCGCTTGCGGCGCCGGTAATGCTTGCCTTCGCGGAAGCTCTTGCGGCGGCCTTCGGAAATGCCGAGGTAGAATTCCTTCACGTCTTCATTCTCAGTCAGCGATTTGGCATCGCCGTCCATCACCACGCGGCCATTCTCCAGGATGTAGCCATAGGTGGCATAGCGCAGCGCCATATGGGTGTTTTGCTCGGCAAGCAGGAACGAGACGCCTTCGCGTCCGTTGAGATCCTTCACGATCTCGAAAATTTCCTCGACGATCTGCGGCGCCAGTCCCATTGACGGCTCGTCAAGCAGGATCATCTTCGGCCGCGACATCAGCGCGCGGCCGATGGCGCACATCTGCTGCTCGCCGCCGGACGTGTAGCCGGCGAGCGAGCTTTTCCGTTCGGAAAGCCGTCGGAAATAACCGTACACCATATCCAGGTCGCGCTTGATCGCGGTCCGGCCGTCGCGTCGCGTAAATGCGCCGGTCAGCAAGTTCTCCTCGATGGTGAGATGGCCGAAACAGTGGCGGCCTTCCATCACCTGGATGCAGCCGCGCCGCACCAAGTCGTTGGGCGAGCGCTGGTGCACCTCCTCGCCCTCGAACAGGATCGATCCCTTGGTAACCTCACCGCGCTCGGCATGCAGCAAATTGGAAATAGCCTTCAGCGTGGTGGTCTTGCCGGCACCGTTGGCGCCGAGCAGAGCGACGATGCCGCCCTTCGGGACGTCGAGCGAAACGCCTTTCAGCACCAGGATGACGCGATCGTAGATCACCTCGATGTTGTTGACCGAGAGGATCGTATCCGCCGTTGACGTCTGAACCTGGCTCGCGACCGGCATTCCCGCTCCGCATTTTGGAAACTGCCTCTCCCCGCCAACCGCGGGAAGAGGCAGTTCTTCAGGCTAGGAGGACTTGTCGCAGGCTTCGGTGCGCTTCGGCCAGCCTGAGTTCTTGTCGACATATTCCTTGGCGGCGGCCGTCAGCAGCGGACCGACCTTGTCCGACATCGGCTTGATCGGCTCCGAAATCTTGACCCACTTGGTGCCGTCCCATTCCTGCATGAAGGCGGCGAAGTGGCCGTTATGGTCCGCGCAGGTCAGCTTCACGGGATCGGTGAAGCCTTCCATGCCGATCTCCTTCAGCCGCGCTTTGTCGACATCCAACGTCTCCAGGCCGCGGCGCACATCCTCGCCCGTCACGACCTTTTTGCCGGTGATCTTCTGAGCGTTGCGGATGGCTTCCGCGATCAGCATGGAGTTGTAAACGCCGCGATTGTACAGCACCTCGCCGAGATGCGCCTTCTCGGTCTGCGTGATGCTCTTGTCGACGACGTATTTCTTGATGTCCTGGATGACCGGGAAATTGGCTCCGACCGCGTGCCAGTTCAGCTCTTTGAAGCCTTTCGCCGCCGCGCCGGCGGAACGAGCGTCATCCTCGCTCGGCCACCAGATCGAGATGAACTTGTCCATCGGATAGTTGATCTTGGCGGCTTCCTTGATCGCCGTCGGATTGAGCGCGCCCCAGCCGTAGAGGACCATGTAATCCGGTCGATCGCGGCGCACATTCAGCCACTGCGATGTCTGATTCTGCATCTCGGTCGCGGCAACCGGATAGAGCTTCAATGTGAAGCCGTAATCCTTCGCGAATTGCTCGAACAGCGGGATCGGCTCCTTGCCGAACCCCGCATCGAGATAGATGTAGCCGAGCGTCTTGCCCTTGAGCTTTTCCAGGCCGCCTTCTTTATTCCCGATGTAGGTCAAGATCATCGACAGGCCATCCCAATAGGTGGCCGGCGGGTTGAATATCCAAGGGAAGGTGTCGCCGATCGCCGAAGCCGACAGACCATAGGCCATCGACAGCACGGGGATCTTATCAACCGACGCGCGCGGGATCAGCGGCAGCGTGATGCCGGTCGACCAAGGGTTCACCATCACAGGCTTTTTGTTCTTCACCTGCTCGTAACACTCGAGACCTTTCTTGGTGTCGTATCCCGTCTCGCATTCTTCGATCGCCAGCCTGACGCCGCCGATGCCGCCATCGCGCTGGTTCAGCATCTCGAGATAATCGTGCATGCCTTCGGCGATGAAGGTGCCCGAGCCGGAGAACGGGCCGGTGCGGTAGGTGAACAGCGGCACGTAGATCGAGTCCTGCGCTGCCGCCGGCAAGGCGGACGCAGCGACAGTGGCCGCCGCCAAGACGCCCGCGAATATGGATGCTTGAATTCTCATGATCTTCGCCTCCCTCGGGTTTGTTACGCCGCCCCGCTTTAAGTCCCGGGACTTTGGCGCTCAGTCTGCACTCTCAATACGGGTATGGCCAGACCCTCATTTTCTGTTTGCCGATCTGCCAAAGCCGCGCGAGGCCGTTTGGCTCGATGATCAGAAAGAAGATGATCAACCCGCCCACGGTCATGAACGTGAGATG
>DASXOK010000070.1:0-8835 GCA_036494425.1 Pseudolabrys sp. | reverse complement strand
AGGAATTCATAGCCGTCCATCTTCGGCATGTTCCAGTCGAGCAGGATCGCCTCAGGCAGGCTGCGCCGGCAGGCGTCGAGCGCCTGCTCGCCGTCCTCGGCTTCCACGATCTGGAATTCGAGCCCTTCGAGGATCCGGCGCGCCACCTTGCGGATGACGCTGGAGTCGTCGACAATCAAACACGTTTTCATCGCACAGTCCTTTCAACAGCGGCACGCCGCCAATCCATCCGTTTGCCGCGCCCCTTACGCCGCGGCCGCGCTCGTGACGAGGTCGAGCACGCGCTCGACATCGACGATCATCAGAAGCTGTCCATCCAGCCGGTGAATGCCGGCCGAGACCCGCGCCAGCCGCGGGTCGAGATTGATCGGGTTTGGCTGGCGTGTTTCGTCGTCGAGCTTGAGCACCTCGCCGACAGTGTCGATGAGCAGCCCATACGACTCCCCGCGCGCCTCGACGCCGACCGCCATGCACGTCGCATCGGCGGCGCGATCCTCCAGCCCCAGCCGCCGGCGCATGTCGATCAGCGTCACGATGCGGCCGCGCAGATTGAGCACGCCGGCGATCTCCGGCGGCGACAGCGGCACGCGCGTGATCCGCTCCGGCAGAAATACGTCCTGCACGCGCTGGATCGGCAAGCCGAAGAGCTGCTCGCCGATCATCGCGGTGACGTATTCGTTGGTGCTGCGGGCGGTGTCGCTCATGGCTGGTCCATCATGCCGCCCGACCGACGTCGGTTTGTTCCTTAAGCGCCGCTATCAGCCCCTGCCGGTCGAACTTGGCGACATAGTCGTGAAGGCCCACCTGGCGGCCACGCTCGAGCGCCTCGGCCGACACGACCGAAGACAAGCCGATCACCGGCAGTTCGGCCGTGCGCGGATCGAGCCGCAGGCTCTCGGCGAAGGCGAAGCCATCCATCTCCGGCATCTCGATGTCGGTGATGGCGACGTCAAAGCGGCAGCCGTCGGTGATCATCGCCAGCGCTTCCTGGGCGGACGCGGCCGAGGTCACCTCGTAGCCGGCAGCCTGCAGCACAGGCGCCAGCATGTTGCGGAAGAACGGCGAGTCGTCGACCAGCAGCACGGTATGGCGCGCGGCACGCGCCAGCAGCTCCTTGCGGCGGAACCAGTCCTCGAAGGCGAGCGGCAGGAAGTGACCGACGTCGATGATCTCGGTGGCCTGCCCCTTGACGATGGCCGAACCGATGACGCCGGGATTGTCGCTGGCGACCTGGATATCGAGAGTGTCCTCGACGATGTCGACGATCTCGTCGACGACAAGGGCCATCGAGCGCGCGCCATCGGAGAACACCAGCAGCGGCTGGGCGCCCTCGCCCTTCACCCGGACATGATCGTCCATGCTGACGAGCGGCATCAGATGCCCGCGGTACTGCACCATATGGCGGCCGTTCGAGAGCTCGATGGTGCGCGCGTCGATTTCCTCCAGCCGCGTGACCAGCGACAGCGGCACCGCCTTCGGCTGCGGCGAGCCGGCGCGGAACACGAGCAGCGACGTGGTCTTCTCCATACCGGTATGTTTGACCTGCGTGCTTTCGGCTTCGGCCATCTGCGAAGTCACCGTGCTGCCTAGCGCCTGTGCAACGCCGTTGGGATCGATGATCATGATCACCGAACCGTCGCCGAGGATCGTATTGCCGGAATACATGGCGATGTGGCGCACCTTGCTCGACATCGGCTTCACCACGATTTCCTCGGTGTGAAACACGCTGTCGACGACAATGCCGAAAGTCTGGCTGCCGACCTGGGTCACGACGATGTAGCCGTTTTCGACCTCGCTCTTGCGCGTGTCGGTGCCGAGCAGGCGGCTCAGGCGCGCGAGCGGCAACAGTTTATTCCGCAGACGCAGCACCGGCGTGTCCTTGATGCGCTCGATGCGATGCTCGCTGCCGCCACGGGCGCGCACCAGCTCGATGACGGAAAGCTGTGGAATGGCGAAACGGTCGCCACCGGCCTCGACGATCAAGGCCGCGACGATGGCGAGCGTCAGCGGGATTTTGATGGTGAAGCTCAGGCCCACGCCAGCCACCGACTTCACATCGATGGTGCCGCCGATCTGGTCGATGTTGTTGCGCACCACGTCCATGCCGACGCCGCGGCCGGAGATGCTGGTGACGGCGGCGGCGGTGGAGAAGCCCGGCGCGAAGATGAACTTGTGGATCTGCGCTTCGGTCAGCTTCTCGGCGTCGATCTCGGAAATGAGCCCTTGCGCGATGGCCTTGGCCTTGATGCGGTCGGTGTCGAGGCCGCGGCCATCGTCGGCGATCTGGATGATGATGAACCCGCCCTGGTGATAGGCCGACAGACGGATGCGGCCGTGCACGGGTTTGTCGAGTGCGCGCCGTTCATCCGGGCTCTCCAGGCCATGATCGGCGGAATTGCGCACCATGTGGGTGAGCGGATCCTTGATCAGGTCGAGCACCTGGCGATCGAGCTCGGTGTCGGCGCCCTGCATCTCCAGATCGATCTGCTTGCCGAGCTCGCCGGCGAGATCGCGCACGATGCGCGGCAGCTTCTGCCAGGCATTGCCGATCGGCTGCATGCGCGTCTTCATGACGCCTTCCTGCAACTCGGCGGTGACGTTCGAGAGACGCTGGAGCGGCGTCTTGAATTCAGAGTCTTCGTGCCGGCGTACGATCTCCAAGAGCTGATTGCGCGTAAGCACCAGCTCCGACACCATCGTCATCAGATGTTCGAGCGTATCGACGGTGACGCGGATCGACTGTTTGCCGTTCTTGGCATTGCCGAGATCATCGTCCTTCGCCACGGCTTCGACCGGCGCCGGCTTGGGGCGTCTGGCGGACGGATCGACCTCGGTCGCACGGAAGGCGCGCTCGAGATCGTCGAGCGAATCTTCGCCAGGCCGGAGAGGCCGTTCAAGAATCTGCGGCGTCAGGGTGCCGACGGCGAGCTGCGGCTCCGCGGGCACAGTAGGGGAGAGCAGGCGCTCGACCATGGCCTGCAATTTGGCAATGAGGTCATCGTCGGTCCCGTCCGGCTCTCGCTGCTCGCGGTCGAGCGCCCCCAGGATATGCTTGATGCGATCGATGGTGGCGAGGATGAGCGTGACGGCTTCGCTCGTCGCCGGCACGCCATCGCGAAACTTGCCCATCAAGGTTTCGGCAGCGTGCGCAAGCGCTTCCAGCCGCGGCAAAGCGAGAAAGCCGCAGGTGCCTTTGATGGTGTGGACGAGCCGGAAGACGTTGGCGAGAATCTGCGCGTTATTGGGATCCTGCTCGAAACGCACGAGCTCGACGTCAACGACGTCGAGACTCTCGGTCGTCTCGATCACGAATTCCCGCAGCAGATCGTCCATGAAAAAACGCCTTTACCGACACGCGCACGGCCTGTCTGCCGCTCTCCATCGGGAGCGGGGCCAGTGTGTCGGGGAAGGGTTTAATTTTAGTTGCAGAACAGCGAGCGATTGTGCCGGTTTAACGCCCCGTTAACTAGCCCGGCCATGACGAAACGAGAGGCAGTGTGTGTCGCCGGACTATTGCGCCGTGACCACCACAGCTTCGCCTTCGAGTGCGACCCCGGCGGTCAGACCGCAGGCCTCCGCCAACAGGTGCGCGTAGAACGGCTGGATACGGTGCGCGTCGAGCCCCTCGCCTGCCTCACCGGCCAAGAGCGGCGCGCTCGGCGGGATTTTCGCATTCGTGCCGGTAGCGCTCACCTTGAAGCCCATGGTCTCGCCCTCCCCGATCGGGTCGACCTTGAGTTCGCCGCCGCGCGGGATCGCCTGGCCGGCGATCAGCAGCATGTTGAGCAGAAGCTTCACGCGGTTCTTCGGCAGCAGCAACCGCGGCAGATTCCAGGCGATCTTGGTCTTGCCATCCTCGAGGAAGCCGCGGGCGATCTTCTCGGCGTCTCCGACGTCGATCTGCGCGCCGGCGGAGCCCGCGGCGCCGAAGGCGATGCGGCAGAACTGAAGCTTGGCCGAGGCGGTGCTGGAGCTTTTCTTGATCAGGTCCAGCGCGAAGGTCTTGGTCTCCTCGTCCTTGGCCTCCTCGAGCACTTCCAGGCCATTGACGATGGCACCCACCGGGCTGATCAGGTCGTGACAGACCCGCGAGCACAGCAGGGCGGCAAGATCGAGCGCATCGATGGAAGCACCGGACATGGACTGGTCTCCGCATTTGCGTGCAGGCTGCCATCCAGCCGGCGAATCGCGTGTTGTATCGGCGTTTCGGCGTGATACACCGCACCCGCGCGACCGCCAAGGACCGGCAGGGAAGGCAATGGACGAGACGCAGCAGGCCCCCCGCACGAGGGATACGGGCATCACGCCGGAGCGGGCGAAAGAGTTGCTCGACGGCCTCACCGAGATCGTCTCGCGCGCCTCAGCAGCGACCCTGGCGACTCCTTTTTCCAAGGTCGAACGGCGCATCAAGAACGACTTGAGCCCGGTCACCGCCGCCGACGAAGCGTCCGAAGCGGTTATCCTTGAAGGCCTTGGACGCCTTTTGCCCGGCATTCCTGTCATCGCCGAAGAGAGTGTGGCGCGTGCCCCGCGGCATATCGGCGCGAGCTGCGTGATTGTCGATCCGCTCGACGGCACCAAGGAGTTCCTCGCCGGCCGCGACGAATTCACTGTCAATGTCGGTGTCGTCACGGGCGGCGTACCGATCGCCGGCATCATTTCAGCGCCGGCGCAGGGCCTGCTCTGGCGCGGCGTCATCGGCCATGGCGCCGAGCGCCTGCGGCTGAAATGGGGCGAAGGTCCCGAGCGCGCCTACGATCGCAGTTCCATCAGCACGCGCCCGGCACCGGCGCAGCCCGTCATTGCGACCTCGCGCACGCATCTCGATGAACAAACCGAGGACTTCATCTCGCGTATGCCGTTGAGCAAGCGCTATCTGTGCGGCTCGTCGGTGAAATTCTGCCATCTCGCGCAAGGCGAGGCCGATATTTACCCGCGCCTGTCACCGACGCGCGAATGGGATATCGCCGCGGGTTGCGCCATCCTCGCCGCGGCCGGCGGAGTCGTGACCGATCCGTCGGGCGGGCAATTGCACTTCGGCTGCGCCGAATCGAAGTTTCTCGTGCCCGGCTTCATCGCCTGGGGAGACCCGGCGAAGGCAACGAGCAAAGCGTAGCGCTCACTGCCCCATCGTGCGCGCAACCTCAGGCCATTTCCGCTCCGCCGTCTCGATGATGCGGCCGGCATCGGCGAGAAATGCCGTGCGCGCGGCTTCGTCGTAAAAAAGATAGAGCCGCTGGCCGACGACGGCCCAAACCATGGGATATCCGGCCACCCATTTGCCCTGCGCGATCGCCATCGGATCGTAGCCGCCGAAGCGCGGCATATAGACATCAGGATCGGCCGTGAAGGCAGCACGGTTGCCTTCGTTCTCGAAGCGCCACACCGTCCCGTCGTAGGTCGTTTCGAAATCGGGTTTGCCGAACACCGGTTTGCCGTCGGTGAAATAGGCCACGGGGTCGACGCCACTGATGGCGAGCCCGGTATTAGGATTCACGACAACCGGAGCGGCCTGCAATAATTGCGAGGCGGAAGTACCGCAGGCCAATGCGATGCCGAGCAAGGCCGCAGCCGCCCAACGACCCGCCTTTCGCGGCTGCCGTGGTGAAGTCATAGTTCTTTCGGACATTTGACCGATTCGGGGACCCAACGTCGGCACCACCGTAGGACCGCTGGCGTGAGTATCCGGTTAAGCGGGGGCCTCATCACAAAATGGAGCATTCGATGCGCGCGATCCTGCGCCTTGCGGCCGTGACGCTGTGCCTGACCACTTTTGGCGCCGGAATGGCCTTGGCCCAGTACGCACCGCCTCCCGGCCCGCCACCCGCTGGCCCGCCTCCCGGTCCGCCACCAGGCGGCCCGCCGCCCGCGCGGCACAGCCAGGACACGTTCAGGCCGGAGGAGATCGTCCGCGAAGGCCATCGCTTCTTCGGCACCGTGTCGCGCGGCTTGGCGGAGGTCGTGCAGAAGGCCGTGAGCCAGTGGGGCGAACCGAATGGCTACGTTCTCGGCCAGGAAGGCAGCGGCGCTTTCTTCGTCGGCCTGCGCTACGGCGACGGTAAGCTCTACACCCGCAATGCCGGCGACCGCCGTGTGTTCTGGGAAGGACCGTCGATCGGCTTCGACACCGGGGGCGAAGGTGCCCGCACGATGATGCTGGTTTACAACCTGCCGGCCACCGAGGCGATCTACCAGCGCTTCGGCGGCATCGACGGCTCGGCCTACTTCATTGGCGGCTTCGGCATGACGGCGCTGACCGCCAACAACATCGTGGTGGTACCGATCCGCTCCGGCGTCGGCCTGCGGCTCGGCGCCAATGTCGGTTATCTTAAGTTTACACCGCAGGCGACCTGGAATCCGTTCTGACCGTCGCGACGCCTCAAAGTCCGACCCTTTAGGATAAACCGAACCCGGCAGCCGCGACGCGGTGCCGGGTTTAGGTTAATCTAGGGTTGTACTGGCTACTGCCCGAGACCCATGCGATGGTTTCCCGGGGTTTAACGGGTCTGGGTGAGTTGGAGGCGTCGTTTCATGATTGAACCGATCATGTATTTCGGGATCGGGTTTCTCGTCGCGGCCCTCATCGGGCTCGTCGTCGTTCCGCTCGTCCATGGCCGCGCTGTGCGGCTGACCATGCGCCGGCTTGAAGCCGCCACGCCTTTGTCGATGGCGGAAATCCAGGCCGACAAAGATCAGCTCCGAGCCGAATTCGCGATGTCGACGCGGCGCCTCGAAATGAGCGTCGAGACGCTCAAAACCAAGAGCACCAGCCAACTCGCCGAACTCGGCAAGAAGGGCGACGCCATCAACCGGCTCAAGATTGAGCTGGGTGAAAAGACCGCTACCATTTTCGCGCTGGAAGCGCGGGACAAGGCGCTGCGCGACCAGTTGCGCGCCACCGAAGAGGAATTCGCCGTCAAGACCAGCGCCATGCTCGAAGCCCAGCGCGCACTGTCGGAGAAGGAATCGGAACTGGCCAAATTCGTCGGCGAACTGGACGGCCACTCGAGCGTCGCCGAGGCACAGAAAGTCGAGATCATCGCGCTCAAGGCTCAGGTCGAGGCGCTCAAGGATCGGCTCACGGCCGCCGGCAACGAACTCAGGACCGTGGAAGACCGCCGCGATGCCGAACGCGTCGAACTCAAGGCCGCGACGCAGGAACTCTCGGAAGAGCGCGGCAAGGTCGAAAACCTCGGCCGCCGCGTCGCCGAACTCGAACATGCCCTCGTGGCGCAGGCGACCGAAGCGGAAATGCTCGGTCGCCGCGCACATGACCTCGAAACCCGTCTTACCGAGCAGTCGCGTCTGCTCACTGAAAGCGATTTCGAACTCAAGCAGCTTCGCGGCGAGATGGACACCGCGCGCAAGACGGAGGCCGATTTGCGCACGGCGATCGTCGAGCTTGATGGCCGCGCCAATTCACTCAGCCAGAAGCTCAAGGCTGAGAACGCGCAGCTCACCGCCGAACTTGAGCGGATCAAGGAGGAGCGTGACCGGCTGGCGCGCGATCTTGCCGGCATGAAGCGCGAGGCCGAGGAAGCTTGGGCATCGGAGCGGGTCGAGAACGCGCTGCTGCGCGAGCGCATCAACGACGTGGCCGCCGAAGTGGCGCGCCTTGCGTCCGCGCTCGAAGGTCCGAACTCGACCATCGACGCGATCCTCGCCGCCGAGACCGCTCGCGACCATGCCGGGGCCGCTCCAGTCGCGATCCATAGCGGTGTCGAGATCGCAGCCGAGCAGCCGTCGAATGGCAACCTCGCCGACCGCATCCGCGCGCTCCAGACGCACGCCTCGCGCGTGTCGAACGACGAGCCGCAGACGCGCAATTGACCGTCTAGGGCGCCTGTCCCGGATTAGCGCCGGGAACAAGCCCGGTTTCCCGGCTCAAGGGCCTGCCTCGCTTGACACTTTTGGCGGGCCCTCATTATATCCCCCACTCGAAATGGCCCGGGCGGTTAGCTCAGCGGGAGAGCACACCCTTCACACGGGTGGGGTCATAGGTTCAATCCCTATACCGCCCACCATTCAAAGCCCCGGTTCCCGGGGTTTTTTGTTGCCTGTGCGCACGAGCTTTCGGATTGGTAATCAACGAATTGGCACTGACGTGCCTAGGCCTTGGGCAAATACCTCCAACCTGTTGCCAAAACGACACCACGCTGTGATTTGGCCCTGCTAGAAGCCCGCCTCCTATTTGGGCTGAGTCAAGGAAACTAAAACATGCGTCGTGGGCTGTTGCTTCTCTCAACTGCACTTTCTCTCGTCGCCGCGTCGTCGGCTTTCGCAGCTGATCTTCCGGTCAAGGCGCCGTATGCGCCGGCTTACATGCCGACCTGGACCGGCTTCTATGCCGGTGTGAACCTGGGCGGCGGCTGGGCCGACACGGGCGCCGGATCGGGCGATCTGAGCGGCGTCGTCGGTGGTGGCCAGCTCGGCTACAACTGGCAGGCCGGCCAATTCGTGTTCGGCATTGAGGGCGACTTCCAGGGCAGCAGCCAGAGGAAGTCCGATACGGTTGCCGGTATCTCGGTTGAACAAAAGCTGCCATGGTTCGCCACGCTGCGCGGCCGCCTCGGTTATGCGCCGGGACCGGTCATGTTCTACGTGACGGGCGGCGCCGCCTGGGTGAACTACGAGCTCACCGGCTCGGCCGCTGGTCTCAGCGTCTCCGACAACTCCACGCAGAGCGCGTGGACAGTCGGCGGCGGCGTCGAGTGGATGTTCCTGCCGCACTGGAGCACGAAGATCGAATACTTGTACGTCGACACCGGCGACAAGGACGTGACCCTGTTCGGTACGACGGCCACCGGCCGCGCCAAGGACAACATCGTCCGCGTC